>JANOJN010000206.1:0-2412 GCA_031418775.1 Acidimicrobiia bacterium | reverse complement strand
GTATCAGTTCCAGGCGATGAACGTCCTTGACTGGGTCTACAACAACGCCGGGGGCAAGGGTAAGAAGTTCTGCGCTGCCGCCCACACCGGCCCGTATGGCGATACCGGCGTCGAAGGTTTCGGTATCGCCACCAAGAAGCTCGGCGTCGAAACCGGTCCGATCGTTCGGTTTGCTGCGGGTGAGCCGAACATGGCGGCGGTCGTCTCGCAGTTGAAGGAAGCCAACTGCGGCGTCGTGCTGCTGGCCGAGGGGCCCGCGCAAACGACGGGGCTCCTCGTCAACGGTGCCCAAAATGGGTACAACCCGACGTTCGCTGGCCTCGCTCCTTCATTCGACAAGGGTCAGGTCAGCAACAGCACCGAGGCGCTGTACAACAAGCAGTTATTCGTCGCCACCGATGCCGGCGAGTGGGCAGACTCGGCCATTCCGGGCATGGCGGCGATGGTCGCCTCCGTGAAAAAGAATGCGCCTCAGTACGCCGCCGACCCGAGCGGTGCCTTCATCTGGGGATACGTCCAGGCGAAGACAGTCACTGCGCTTCTGGAGAAGGCGGCGGCGCTCGGCGACTTCAGCCGCGACGGCATAAAGGCCGCCATGACCCAAACGGGAAGGGTGAACCTCGATGCTTTGATGCCGGAGTACGACTACGGACCAGTGGCTGGCCGGACGCCGTCGACGGCTTCGTACATCATGAAGGTCGATGCTTCTGTCCTCGGCCGACTCACGTACGCAACCAGCAACAAACCGGGCAGCTCACCGTTGACCGCCGGTTACAAGAACCCAAGCTGGAAGTAGCCCTCACGTTCTGATCCAGACTGGCCGGTACCTCCGGCCGTTCTTGCCATACGCAACGCCAACCGGCCCGTTCCCGCACGTGCGGGGCGGGCCGTTTCGCGTCCCGAGACCGAAGTGGGCCAGCTCACTTGCTTGAGCCGGCTCGCTTCGGAAAAGGGTCGGTTTCCTGGCCCGTGCGAGCCAGCCGGCCCACGGGAATCGCGTCCCGGGAACTGAACGATCGTGGGCCAGCTGACTTGCTTGGGGCAGCTCGCTTCGGAAAACGGCCGGTTTCGTGGCCCGTGCGAGCCAGCCGGCCCACGTAAGGGTGGGTTGGCGCCGAGAGGGGAATCCTCCGCTAGGTGCCGGTAGGCTGCCTGGCCGTGTCTGCCGATCTAGCTGCCCGTATGGCCGAACTGGGTCGGCGGGCCAAGGTGGCCTCGAAGGCCATGGCGATGGCATCTACGGCGACCAAGAACGCCGCGCTGCTCGCCGCCGCCGACCTGCTCGACGCTGCATCGGACGAGGTGCTGGCCGCCAACGCCATCGACATCGCCCGCGCCGAGGCGGCGGGGACGCCCGCTCCGGTTGTCGACCGGCTCCGGCTGACCGACGCCCGGGTCCGGGCCATGGCCGCGGGTCTGCGCTCGGTGGCGGGGCTGGCCGATCCGGTCGGCGAGATCGTCGAGGGCTGGGTGCGGCCCAACGGGATCCGCATCTCCAAGGTGCGCGTGCCTCTCGGCGTTGTCGCCATCATCTACGAGAACCGTCCGAACGTCACCAGCGACGCCTTCGGCCTGTGCTGCAAGTCCGGCAACACCGCGTTCTTGCGGGGTTCGAGCGGCGCGATCACGTCGAACACGGCCATCGCCCGGGTCTTGCGCGACGGTCTCGTCAAGGCTGGCCTCCCCGCCGACGGTCTCGTCCTCGTCGAGGACACGAGCTACGAGGCGGCCACCCAGTTCATGCGGCTGCGGGAGTCGATCGACGTGCTGATCCCGCGCGGTGGGCCGTCGCTGATCCGCTCCATCCTCGACAACGCCACCGTGCCCTACGTGATCGACGGCGACGGCAACTGCCACCTCTACGTCGACGAGAGTGCCGACCTCGACATGGCGCTGACGATCCTGCTGAACGGTAAGACGCAGCGTCCGTCGGTGTGCAACGCGCTCGAATCCCTCCTCGTTCACGAGACCGTGGCGTCCACATTCCTCCCGATGGTCGCCGCGGCGATGCCCGAGGTGGAGCTCGTCGGTGACTCTGCGGCGCGCTCGATCGTCGGTGCCGACCGGATGAACTTGGCCACGGCGGACGACTTCGCCCGGGAGTTCCTCGACCTCAAGCTCTCGGTCGCCATCGTTGCCTCGATCGACGAAGCCATAGCCCACATCGGCGTGAACGGCACCGGCCACACCGAGGTCATCGTCACCCGTGACCTCGCCAACGCCGACCGGTTCGTCAACGAGGTCGACGCCGCCGCCGTGGTGGTCAACGCGTCGAGCCGGTTCACCGACGGCGAGATGTTCGGCTTCGGCGCCGAGATCGGCAACTCCACCCAGAAGCTCCATGCCCGCGGCCCCATGGGACTGCGGGAGCTGACGACCACGAAGTATGTGGTTCGGGGCACCGGCCAGGTC
>JANOJN010000205.1:0-59462 GCA_031418775.1 Acidimicrobiia bacterium | reverse complement strand
CGGTCTTTCGAAGCAACTTTGCGAGTGTCCGCTGAAGGGTTCGCACTCCTGCCTCTCGCGTGTATCCCTCGATCACGCTTCGCAAAGCGTCATCAGAGATCGTCGCGTCGTCGCCGCTGAGGCCGTGCTCGCGCAACTGTTGCGGCCAAAGGTGATTGCGGGCGATCGCCACCTTCTCATCATCCGTATACCCGTCAACAGCGATGATTTCCATACGGTCCAGAAGGGGCGCGGCGATCGAATCCAGCGTATTGGCAGTGGCGATGAACACCACGTTGGAGAGGTCGAGATCGACTTCGAGGTAGTGGTCTCGGAACGTGTGATTTTGGGCAGGGTCGAGAACTTCGAGCAATGCTGATGCCGGATCGCCGGACCAACCCGCGGCGAGCTTGTCGATTTCGTCCAAGAGGATGACCGGGTTCATCGTCTTTGCCTCTCGCATTGCCTTGACCAGACGACCACTCTGCGCTCCCACATAGGTGCGTCGATGCCCGCGAATCTCCGCCTCGTCGCGGACGCCTCCGAGCGAAACGCGGACGAACGAGCGGCCAAGGGCCCGGGCGATGCTTTCGCCGATGGACGTCTTGCCCACGCCCGGCGGACCGACGAGCATCATGATCGCACCGCGTCCGCCTCGCGGCGCTACGACGACCTGCACCGGAACCGGGATGTCTGCGGTGCCCAGAACCTCTCCCTGCGGCTCGATGACGTTTCGATCCGAAGCCGATTCGTCGTCGCCTTCGGAATCGCCGGACTCCGCGACCGTGCGGGCCGCGGCCTCCCGAGCATCTCGTTCGGCTCGAAGCTTCCGGACTGCCAGCCATTCGACGATTCGCTCCTTCGCGTCGTCGAGCCCGGTCGTGTCTGCGTCGAGCACGGCGCGGGCGGCGGTGATGTCGAGCCGATCGTTCGACTCGACGCCCCACGCGAGGTCGAGGATGGTGTCGAGCCAGTTCCGCACCCAGCTCTGCTCGGGGCTCTGCTCGCTCATCCGTTCGAGCCGATCGACCTCTTTGGTCGCTGCAGCGCGGACGGCGTCCGGCATGACCGACGCCTCGATTCGGGCTCGGTAGTCGGTGATTGCGTCGGAACCGTCCTCGCTCTCGCCGAGCTCCTTGCGGATCGCCGCCAACTGCTGCCGGAGGAGGAACTCCCGCTGCTGGCGCTCCATGCCCTCGCCGACGCTCTGGGCGATCTTCTGCTTTACCTCGTGCTCGGCGATTGCTTCACGCAGCCATTCGCCGACAAGGCCGAACCGTTCGTCGACATCGATCGTCTCGAGGACCTGCACCCGGCGCTCCGACGAGAGCTCCGGCCAGTAGGCGATCGTGTCGACGAGCTGGCTCGGATCGTCGATCGCGCTCAGGTCAACCGACACCCGCGTGTTCTGCGTGCGCTCGACCATCGTCTCCACGAGCGCCCGGTATTCCCGCATCATCTCGCGACGCGACGCGGACGGTGCACTCTCCTCGACCGGGATCGCTTCGAGCCACAGGACCTCGGCTTCGGCCGCTGCACCGGTAGTCGCCACTGGAGTGGCGACCGCGCTGCCGAGACGGGCGCGTCGCGTCGCCCTGACCACAATGGCCTTCGTCCCGTTGGGAAGCTCACCGGAGTTCTCGATGCGTCCGACTACGCCCACGGACGAGTAACGGCCGTCGGGACGGGGCACCAGCAGCACACGGCGCTCGTGCGCCAGGGCACCTTCGACGGCGACCTGGGCCTCGGAACTCTCCAGCGAAATCGTAACGACCTGGCCGGGGAGCACTACGCCGTGCGGAAGGGGAAGGACGGGCATGATCCGCGTGCCGATCGTGCCGCGCGACGGGGCCGCCGTGGTGAGCCGATCGTCTTGGTCGGGTGCTGAAGGGCTGGTGGTCATGGGAACTCCTGCGGGTGCGTCGGACGTATCTCCGTGGGGTAGAGGAACCGCCTTCGGCGATCGGCTATTCCCACACATCGATTCCTTGAGTCCCTGTCTATCAACTTGGCGTTGCTATCTCGCCGACCTTTTGAGGCCCGTCCGGCGGGCGTCGTGGCGGTACCGTGGGCCATGACCTCCTCCGACGCGTCGCTCACTGCCCCGGAGCACTGTTGGATGCCCATCGCCGACGGCCGATACCTCGGTCTCTCTGCGTCTCGACGGTTCCCGCTCTACACCCGCGGCAACGCCGGCGAGGTCTTCCCCGAGGTGCAGTATCCCCTCAGCTTCACGGTCAACTGGTCCGTCACCAGGGCGGCGTTCGAGGGTGCTGCAACCTCTGCCGGGATCCTCACCAGGGCCGATATCGACAACGACCCCACTGCGCTCACCGGAGTCTTCGGCGGGTACACCTACCTGAACGTGTCGTCGCAGCGCCTGATTGCCGCACGATTCCCCGGCACCGACGTGGCGAGCGTCGATCAGCAGTACCTGGGAACGTCGAGTGCACCGCCCTACGTCCGTGGTCCACATGATCGACGTCTGCGGTCGTCGATCGCCGCCGTGGCCTTTGCGCTGCGAACCCTTCGGACCAAGGAGCTCCCCCAGCTGGGCATCGACCGTCGAAGCGTCGAGCGGTGGCTGGAGTCAATCCCGTCGTTCGAGTCGGCGACAGATGGCGAGCTCGTGGCCTTCGTCCGGTCGTCGATGCCCCTCGGCGCGGAGCTCTTCGAGCGCCATCTGGTCGTGTCCGGGCAGGCTTCTCTTCCGGCCGGACTGCTCGTGCAGCTCTGCGACAAGCTCGGCCGCCCCGAACTGGCCGCCCGACTCATGGGTGGCATCGGAGACGTCGCCTCGGCGGCTCCCGCCGGTGTGTTGTGGGAACTCGGCCGGCTCGTCGCCGCCGACCCCGCGCTCACAGCAGAGTTCGATGGGGGTCTCGACGGCCTCGACGAACGGCTGCGCGCCGACCCCGCAGCGGCGCCGTTCCTGCGGGCGTTCGACGAGTTCGTCGGCCACTTCGGTAGTCGGGGTCCGAACGAATGGGAGACGGCCTGCGAGACGTGGGGCACGGATCCGTCGTTGGCCCTCGCGCTCGTCGACCGCATGCGAGGTGCCGCCGAAGACCACGCACCGCTGTTGCGAGGCCACGGACTCGCCGCTGACCGGGCCGCCGCCCTCGAGTCGGTCCCCCGGTCGAAACGTCGACGCGTGGCGAAGACTTCGGCGAGTGCCGCACTGTTCAACCAGTCGCGCGAGCGGAGCAAGACGACCGTCGTCGAGTATCTCCACGGCATCCGCCAGGTCATGAGGGAACTGGACCGGCGCGTCAACCAACGCAGCGGCGGATCGAAGAACGACCTCTGGTTCGTCACGATCGACGAAGTCGACGACTACGTGGAGAACCCGGTGTCGTACCGCCCGGTCATCATCGAGCGTCGTCGCATGCGCGACCTTCTGTCGAGTCGCGAGCCACCGTTCATCATCGACGGGAACGTTGGAGTTCCCGACTTCTCGACGTGGCGACGGCGTGACGAGGCGACCGCCATCGGTGTGGCGGTCGGCCAGAAGCTCCGCGGTATCGCAGGGTGTCCGGGCGTGGCGCGGGGTCGCGCCCGCGTCGTGCTCGATCCGTCGGATCCCACGGCCCTGGCGGCCGGCGACGTACTCGTGGCGCCGCTCACCGACCCCGCGTGGACTCCGCTGTTCGTGCCGGCGGCGGCCGTGATCGTCGACGTCGGCGCCATGCTCAGCCACGCGGTGATCGTCTCCCGGGAACTCGGGATCCCTTCGGTCGTCTCCGTCACCGATGCTACGAGGATCATTCCGAACGGCGCGCTCGTCGAAATCGACGGCTCGGCCGGAACGGTGACGATCCTCGAACTCCCGTGACGCGCTTTCGGTGGTCGCGGCGGGGCCTCAGCGCAGCTGGGTCGAACCGTCGAGCGTGCGCAGCGGACCGTAGAGATCCGGTCGCCGATCCCGGAACAGTCCCCAGGCCGCCCGCAAACGGGCGTTTTCCCGCCGGTCGATCGTCGCAGTGATGACCGCCTCCGGTGTCCGCTGCGCGTCTGCCACGACCGCTCCCGTGACGTCGGTGATGAACGACGTGCCGTAGAACGAGATCTCGCAGGTTTCGCCCACCTCGTGGCCGGTGCGGTTCGCCGCGACGACCGGCATGAGGTTGGCGCCGGCGTGGCCGCACATCACACGACGCCAGTGTCCCGAGGAGTCCCACGAGGGATCGGGGGGCTCGGAGCCGATTGCCGTCGGATAGAGGAGCATCTCGGCACCGAGGAGCGCCATGGCCCGGGCGGCCTCGGGGAACCACTGGTCCCAGCAGATCCCGACGCCGATCCGGCCGAACGCCGTGTCCCACACGCGGAACCCGGTGTCGCCCGGCGAGAAGTAGTACTTCTCGGTGTAGCCCGGTCCGTCGGGGATGTGGCTCTTGCGGTAGCTCCCCAACGGCGAGCCGTCGGCATCGACCATCACCACGGTGTTGAACCGAGCCTGGCCGGCGAGCTCGTAGATCGACAGGGGAAGGACGACGCCGAGCTCGCGGGCAAGCCCGGAGAAGTGGGCGACCGTTGGATGGCCATGGACAGGCTGGGCCCGAAGCAGATGCTCGGGCTTCTGGTCGAGGCAGAAATACGGCCCTTCGAAGAGCTCCGGGATCAGGATCACGTCGGCCCCATCGGCAGCAGCGACTCGCACGAGCCGCTCGGCCGTCTCGATGTTGTCCTCCGCCGCTTCCGTCATCGACATCTGCACCGCAGCAACCGTCACGAGGTCGGGAACCGTCATCCCACGACTCTCGCGCACGGCGTAACCCGCGTGGGCCGTGTTCAGCGGACTCACCTAGCGTTGGGCCATGCCCGAGGGAGACACGATCGCCCGCACGGCGTCATCGCTTCGCACGTGGCTCGGCGGCCGGGTCGTGACCGCGGCCCGTGCCTCACTGCCGAACCTCCCGGTCAGCCGCCTTGTCGGGCGGACCGTCAGCGATGTCGGTACCGTCGGCAAGAACCTGCTGGTCTCCTTCGCCGGCGACGATGCCGACGACGTGCTCGTGCTGCACACGCACATGAAGATGACCGGCTCGTGGCACGTCTATCCGGCCGGTGCCTCGTGGCAGAAGCCGACCTGGCAGGCCCGAGTGGTCATCGAAGCCGGTGATCGCATCGCTGTGTGCTTCAACGCGCCGGTCATCGAGCTCGATGGACCGGGCCCGACCAAACGTCGACCCTCCCTGAGCGGGCTCGGACCCGATGTCCTTGTCGAACCGCTCGACGTCGATCGATTCCTCGAGCGTGCCGCTGCGACGTCGGCGAGCTATGCGCTCGGGGAGCTTCTCCTCGACCAGCGAGTCGTGTCCGGCATCGGCAACATCTACCGCTGCGAAGCGCTCTTCCTCGAACGGCATCACCCGTGGATGGCGCGCCGCGCGCTCTCGGACGACGCGCTGGTCGCCCTGGTCGGGCGGGCAGCACGGCTCATGCAGGCAAACCTGCAGACGGCCACGCTGCGAACCGTCCCGGTCGGCCGGGACTTCGGAGCGGGCGGCAGCCGAACCTGGGTGTACCGCCGGGCCGGGCTGGGCTGCCGGGTCTGCGGCACCGCGATCGTCGCTCGCGGTCAGGGGCCGCTGGCGCGGCGGGCGTATTGGTGCCCGGCATGCCAGGTTCCGACAACCTGACACCGCGCCGCCGCGTCGGCGGCACACAACTAGCGTGAACGGCGTGGACGAACAACCGCTCGATCTTGCCCCCGGTTCACCGGAACTTCGCTTCACTCCGGAGCTCCTCCGGGAGATCGAGGCTGAGTTGCACGATGTCGAGGCCGCCATCGAGTCGCTCCAGCTCGACCGGGTCGTCGCCCCGTAGGTCCGCGGGAGCGGCGGGCACCGTCGAAGCGGCTTTGCTGTCCGCGGGCGCGGCTGCGCACGAGTCCTGCTCGCTGCCTTCGGCCTCCGGCGGCGATTCGTCGTTCGGACGTTGCGCTCCCGCCCAGACGACGCCGTCGAGGAATGCCGATGCTTCGACCTGGCGTTCGTAGCGGGCTTCGAGGGCCTTGAACGCGGGGCCGTGATCGGCGTGCACGAGGTGCGCCAGCTCGTGGACGAGCACGGCATCGACGACCCAGTCGGGCATACCGATCATGCGGTCCGAAAGCCGCACCGATCCGTCGTCGATGCTGCACGAACCCCAACGGGCGTTCTGGTTCGCCACCCAACGCACCGACGAGGGGCCTGGAAGGTCGTACCGCTTCGCAAGGCCTTTCGCTCGCTTCATCAGGTCGCTCGAGGCGTGAGTCCGTTTGCGCGCGAAGCGCGCCTGCATGCGGTCGACGAACTCGTTCGCCTCGCCGTCGGAGAGCCACGAGGGAACCGTGAGCTCGAGGACACCCTCGACGAGGCGGGCGCTGACGCTGCGCTTACGTCGCCGTGAACGAAGTACGCGTACGGGGTACGGCTCGGCAGCCGGCGTTGGCGCGCGTCGACGGCTCATAGCGCCGTACCCGAACGTCGGGTCGACGGGTCGCGGAGATTGACCCGCGCTCCCCCCCGGATCTCGCCGCCGACAAGGAAGAACCAGCGGCCGCCGAGGTTCCCGACCGGCTTCGGCTCGACGTGGTGCAGCCTTTCGAGCGTGCGGATCACGCCGCCGTGACTCACGACCACCACCGCGGCACCGGCTCCGACGGCTTCTTCGCACGCGGTTCGAAGGGCCGCCGATATGCGCGTACGGAACGACTCCTCGTCTTCTCCGCCGGGCAGCTGCGAAATCGTGCCATCCCGCCAACGAGTGAGCATGCCCGGCCATTCACGTTCGATCTCGTCGGTGGTCTTCCCCGACCACGCGCCAACACCGCGCTCCCGGAAACCTGCGTCGATCCGCGCCGGTGGCGCGTCGAGCGCTTCGATGATCGGTGCCGCAGTCTGGCGTGCCCGCACGAGATCCGACGCCACCACCCGCACCGGGAGGGAGCGGGGCCAGCCGGCCAACTCGGCCGCCGCCGCGGCGGCCTGACGGTGCCCGTCGTGGGCAAGGTCGATGTCCGCCCACCCTTGCCAGCGCTGCTCGGCGTTCCAGATCGAAAGGCCGTGGCGGAGGACCAGGACGCCGGGTGTGCGGAAACCCGCTCGGGCCGAGCGGCGCCGCGCCGAAGGTGTCGGCGGTGACGGGTTGGGTCGGCTCGGCATACCCTTCGAGTGAAGCACGCACGAGCGACGATCCCGTCCCACCTCGTCGCGCGGACGGCGAATGCGGATCGCCGACCTTGTCGCCGACTCGCTGGCCTCGAACCCGCCGGTGTCGCAGCCACCGTCCGACGTCCGCTGCCGCCACTACCCTGAGCCGATGGCCAGACTCCGTCTTTTTGCCCAGGCTCGGGAGGCCGCGGGAGTGAAGGAGTGGCGGGCCGCGGCGGGTACCGTCGGCGATCTGTTGGATGCAGCGGTCGGCGAGTTCGGCCCGGACTTCGCCCGTGTCCTGCCCCACTGTCGGATCTGGGTCGACGGCGAACCGGCCGAGCGATCCACCCCGGTCGCGGATCACCAGGAGGTGGCCGTCCTTCCTCCGGTTTCCGGCGGCTGATCGGCACCTTCCGACGCGGTCGTGCAGGTGCGGGCGCCACCGTGACCGTCCCCGGCACTAGCGTGGTTGACGTGCCCAATCGTCATCTCACCCGGGTCCTTTCGCCGGACTACCTCGACGGGCTCACCGTGTGGTCCGACGACGAGGTGCGGGCGCGTCGGGCCGAATGCCACGAACTCGAAGAGGCTGCGTCGTATCTCCGGCGACTGACGCAGACCCACCTGGACATCATCGGCGCCGAACTTGATGGCCGTCGCCGGGGGGAGAGCCCCGACATGACGTTGGTCGAGCGCCTGACCCGCGTGCTGACCTCCACCGGTGAGACATCGCCCGGGGCCCGTGGCCGCCTCCTCAGCGACGACCCTCGAGACGACCAGGAAGCATGGGCCGAAGGCCGTACTCGCAAGGCAATGGGTGGTCAAGCGATCGAATCGATCAGTGGCCTCGACGACGCTGCGCTCGCCTTCCTCACCGAATCGCTGATCCAGCTCGAACGCGATGTCAGCGGCGAGCGGCGTCGCCTTCACGAGATCTATGACGCGATCCAGGGCGAGCTCGTGCAGCGCTACAAGACCGGTCGGAGCAGCGTCGACCGTCTCCTGCGGTAGCTGCTGAATCGGCTGATGAAGACCCAAGAGGCCGGTGGACAGGGGCCGAGCGACGAAGAGGAGCAGAGTGGTCCGCGGGATGAATTGCGGTTCGGCCCGATCAGCCTCGGCAGTTTCATCCGCGAGCAGCGTCGCGTGGCTCGGCTGTCACTGCGGAAGCTGTCTGACATGGCCGACATCTCCAATCCCTACCTGAGCCAGATCGAGCGCGGCCTCCGCAAGCCGTCGGCGGAGATCCTCCAACAGCTCGCCAAAGCCTTGCGGATCTCGGCGGAGACGCTCTACGTGCAAGCTGGCATCCTCGAGGAGAAGGAGCCAGGAGATCCGGATCTGGCCGCGGCGATCCAGGACGAGGCGTCACTGACCGACTCCCAGAAACGGGCGCTCCTGCAGATCTTGCGGTCGTTCCAGGCGGAGAACCTGGCCGCCGGCGGTGGCTCGGGCGAAGCGTCGCGCTGAGGGCCCACTACGGTCACGCGGGAACACCCATGGCGGCCGTGACGTTGTAACACCGTGGCCGAGCTACGGTTCGGTTCTCTCATCTCGGTTTGTCGGGCGGTTGCGATGCAGGTCGTCGGGACCGCGTACCGGCTCTTACCCCCAGGCTCGACCAAGGCATGCGCGTCGTCGTCCTTTCCTTTCACACGTCCCCGCTCACACAGCCCGGCACCGGCGACGGTGGCGGCATGAACGTCTACGTTCGTGAGCTGTCCACTGCGCTGGCACGGGCCGGCGTGGAATGCGACGTGATGACCCGCGCAACATCCCCGCTCGATCCGCCCATCATCGCCGTGGAGCCGGGTTTTCGGGTGCACCACATCGTGTCCGGCCCGATGGCACCGGTGGCGAAGGAAGACCTGCGTCCCCTCGTCCCGGTGTTTGCGGCAGCGGTCGAAGCGCGCATGGCCGCAGAGGGGATAAGAGCCGACGTCCTGCATGCTAACTATTGGCTGTCGGCGGAGGCCGGGCATCTGCTCAAGCACGCCCTCGATGTGCCGCTGGCCATCACCTTCCACACTCTCGCTCGGGTCAAATCGGAAACGAACGATCCCGAGCCGGAGGACCGGGCGCTTTCGGAGGCCGCCGCGATCGGCTGCAGCGATGTGATCCTGGCGAACACCACGGTCGAGGCCGAGCAGCTCGTCCGTCTTTATGGTGCCGACCCCACTCGCATCGAAGAAGTCCCGCTGGGGGTCGACCACGCGTTCTTCTCCCCGGGCAGCCGCGCCGGGGCCCGTGCCGCGCTGAAGCTCGACGACGCACCCTTGCTGCTGTTCGTCGGTCGGCTGCAGGGTCTCAAGGGAGCGGACCTCGCCATCGAATCCCTCGCCGCGTCGCGTCATCGTAACGCCAGCCTGCTGCTCTGCGGCGGGCCGAGCGGCGTCGACGGCCAGCGCTACGTCGACGAACTGCACGTGTTGGCCGGTCGGCTCGGTGTCGCCGATCGTCTGCGGTGGGTCACCCCGAAGCCGCACCATCTGTTGAGTACCTACTACCGGGCCGCCGACGCCGTGCTGGTGCCGAGCCGCTCGGAGTCCTTCGGTCTGGTCGCGCTCGAAGCGAGCGCGTGTGGTGTTCCCGTCATCGCCGCCAACGTCGGGGGGTTGGTCACCATCGTCGACGACGGGTTGACCGGCTACCTCGTCGACGGCCGCGATCCGCAGGCGTGGGCACGGCGGATCGATACTTTCCTCGACGATCCCGAACTCGGCGCGATGATCGGCGCGGCCGGGGCGCTCCGTTCGAGGCAGTACGCATGGAGCACCACGGCAGCACGTCTGCGCCGGCTCTACGCCGACCTGTCGATGCGGTCGCTCGTGCAGTGCGCGTGAGCGAGTCCGCAGTGTCCGACGACGGACCCCTCCCGGATCACTTCCGGGCCGATGCCATCGCCCTCCTCACGTCGTGGACCGACGTACTCCGCGGCGACCATCCCGTCGTCACGAGCGTCGAGCGTGATGCCGACATCGACCGGTGGTACGTGCGGACACGCAGTGAGGCCAAGACCGTGACCACGGTCTGGTTCACGGTTCGTGAGCGGACCCTGCACTTCGAGTCCTACTTCCTGCCGACACCCGAAGAGAACGTCGGCGCGGTGTACGAATACCTGCTGCGGGCCAACGCCCGGCTCTACGACCTGCGCTTCTCGATCGGGCCGGAGGACGCGACCTATCTCAGCGGTGTCGTCCCGCTCCAGGGTCTTCTCGCCGGCGGGAGCGCCGAACTCGACCGGTTGCTGGGATCGGTCTACGCGGCCAGCGAGGAATGCTTCCCGACGGCCGCTCGTCTCGGCTTCCCGGCGCGCTTCGCTTCGTGAGGCGCGAGCGGTGGGTTGGATGCTTCCGATCCACCTCTTCAGCGAATGTCCGAGGATCTGTTTGCGTCGTGGGATGACGATCGATATGTTTCATTGCACAGGAAGTCCGGTGGCGTCTGCTGCATGGTTCGTTCGGGGAAGTGCGAACCACGCGGTGCAGCCTCCGGACTTTCTCTTTTCCCGCCGAAACGATCGTTTCGATCGAGCCGGGGCCCGCAGCCGAGTGGCGTGTCGCCTATTTCGCGGGGACGCCTTGCGGCCACCTTCGTCGTTTGCGGGTGCCTCCTGCGTCCTTGTCCTCGACGAACCTAACTCGCAATCCGCCCAGCTCAATTCGGCGACACACCACTAGGGTTGCTGACCATGACGAGGCTGGTGGTTGTCGGTGGCGGAAAGATGGGGGAGGCGCTGATCGCCGGTCTGATCGGTTCCGGGCGGATGTCTGCCGCGGAGTTTCTCGTCGTCGAACCGGACAGCTCCCGTGCGACCGCACTCGCCACGACGCATGGCGTCCTTACGGCGTCGGGGCTCGAGCACTGTGCGCTTGATCCGAAGACCTTCGATGCGCTGATCGCGGTGAAGCCCGGTACCGTCGCCGACGTCTGCCGCGCGCTTGCCGGCCGGGTTGGCCGAGTCCTGTCGATTGCTGCGGGCGTCACCACGGCCACGATCGAGGCGGCGTTGGGCGCACAGACCCCAGTGGTCCGATCGATGCCGAACACCCCGGCACTTGTCGGGGTCGGCGCGTCCGCGATCGCCCCGGGCCGCCATGCGTCCGATGACGATCTCGAGTGGGCAGCCGGCATCCTTGGCGCGGTCGGGTTGGTCGAGCGGGTCGACGAAAAGCTCCTCGACGCAGTCACGGGCCTGTCGGGATCCGGTCCGGCGTACCTCTTCCTCGTCGCCGAGGCCCTTGTCGACGGTGGTGTGGCCCAAGGACTACCCCGAGCAGTCGCGGTGACGCTCGCCCATCAGACGATCGCCGGTGCGGGCCGCCTGCTTGTCGAGTCCGGCGACCACGCTGCGCAGTTGCGCGCCAACGTGACCTCGCCCGGTGGCACGACCGCCGCCGGCCTACGAGCGCTCGAATCGGCTGGTGTTCGGAGCGCCTTCATCGAAGCAGTCGCGGCAGCGACCAGGAGGGCCGGCGAGCTTGGGTAGGAGAGCGACGCTGTCTCGGACGCTGGGCGCGCTGGGACTGGTGGCGGGGATCGTTGTTCCGCCGGGCTCAGCGCGTGCCACTGTGCCCGATGCCGATTTCTTTGTGGAGCGCTTCGGTGACGCCCTCGATTACGGGAACGCCGAAGATGTGCCGATCTCCCGAAATCTCACGATCCGGGCGGCCAGGGCGGCGATCGACGGTGGTGCGCTGCGAATCGATCTCGACGGCGCCGGGTGGGTATCGCTGCTTTGGCCCGGGGTACCCGGCGGCATCCCGGTCGGACGCGAAGGCGTGATCAACCCGATTGACGCGTCGAAGTTCGGGCGTCTCGGGCTGGCCATGCGGGTGAGTCGCGCCCAACCGGTGATCGCCTTGTGGCACACCTGCGCAGCGGCGAATGCGGGCTGTGAGGGCGGAACGCTCTTTTCCGCCTCCCCGGAGCAGACGGTCTATTCGATCGGCATGTCGCCGGCGACGACCGATCCCGCCCTCTCCGCACCGTGGGCCGGATCGATCGTCGGTCTGCGCCTGCTGTTCCCCGTCGGTGCGGGCTCTGTCGATTTGGACTGGGTACGCCTGGCTCCGAAGGGCGACACGGCGCTCACCGAACGCACGGACCGCGCCGCCCCGACGGTCCCGAACGACGCCCTCGACTACGCGACCTGGGCCGGCAATGCGTGGGACTTCGACGGTTCCGACGCGGTCACCTCCGGTGTTGCCTCATCGGCGATTGCCGGAGGTGTCCTCTCGGCCTGCAACGCGCCGACGAAGGCCGCGACCGGTGATGCCGCGTTCACTCTGCGACTTCCGTCCGGGTTCATCGATGCCGACCGGTTCCACCGGCTCGTGGTCGCGCTTCGCCAGGACGGTCCGTTCTCCTTGGAGTTTGGCTCGGGCGGAGGAATGAACATGCGGGTGGTTTGGCGCGATGCGGCCAATCGACGCCATGTTTCGAAGGACATCGTCATGTACAACAACGAGGCCACGGTCTCGTTCGATCTTCGCGACACCGGGATCGGTCCCCTTGGCGTGGACGGCACGCCGTGGCGTGGCCGGGTCAACGAGTTCCGCATTGATCCGAACGAGGATTCCGCCGGAAGGTGCTGGAGGGTCGATCATGTGTGGCTCCTGGCTGACGACAGCGTCGAACTCGGCCCGAAGCCGCAGGTGGTGGCGAACGTCGCGGCGTCGCCGAAGCAGGCCACCCTCAACGTGACGAGGTCTCCGGTGAAGACGAGCAAACGGGCGAAGACCAAGACGACGGTGCGACGATCTGCGGCGAGGACGACCGTGAAGCGCTGAACGAATCGGCGGCCCCGGCGGTCCGGACGGTTCCGCCAGGGTGCCCGCTGCCGCCGCTCCGCCCGAGGGAAGCCACTTATCCTCGGAGGTACCCATGTCGCCGAACTCCTCAATGACCCCGACCATCTCGTTCCTCACCGACTACGGCCTCACCGACGAGTTCGTGGGCGTCTGTCGATCCGTCATCCGTCAGCTCGCTCCGAGCGCCATGGTCATCGATGTCAGCCACGACGTCCCGGCGCACGACGTGCGGGCCGGGTCGCTGACCCTGGTGCGGGCGGTGCAATATCTGGCCGACGGTGTGGTCCTGGCGATCGTCGACCCGGGCGTCGGCACGTCTCGTCGGGCGATCGCCGTCGACGCGGGTCCGATGACGTTCGTCGGCCCCGACAACGGACTGCTCGCCCCGGCCGTCGCCTTCCTCGGTGGTGCGACTCGGGCCGTGCATCTGAACAATGCCGAGTTCCACCTCAGCGCGCCGGGCGTGACCTTTGCCGGACGCGACGTGTTCGCCCCGGTCGCGGCGCAACTCGCCAATGGGGTTGCGTTGACGGACCTCGGCGATCTGATCGATCCCGCCGGGCTCGTGCCGGGAATGATCCCGCTCACCCGGACGGAGGATGGGGTGATCCATGCGGAAGTCCTGTGGGTGGACCGGTACGGGAATGCGCAGCTCAACGTCGACCCGGACGATCTCGGTCCCGGTGCGACCGCAGTGTCGGTCGAGTTCGGGACGACGACTCGGACCGCGCATATCGCGGTTACCTATGCCTCTATCGGCACGGGCGCGATCGGTCTGGTGACGGACTCCTACGGGATGCTGTCACTGTGCCTCGACCGGCGCTCGGCTGCCGATGAGCTGGGCCTCGGCCCGGGCGTGTCCGTGTCGCTGAAGCGGTTGTAGCGAACCCGCAGAGCCGAACCCGCAGTGCGGCCGGTCGGATCGGCGCTGCTGCGCGAGACTCAGGACCTCATGCGACCCGCCACAACGATCGTTCTCGCCGTTCTCCTCGTCGCGCTGTTCGGCGCCGCCATCTTCCAGTTTCTGAGCGGTGACCTCAGCGGTGGCGGTTCGACCGGCAGTACGGTGCCGACAACGCGCAGCGTCTCGACGGTCGCCGTCACCGAAGCGGGCTGAACGTGACCCACTTGTTGCGATCGGACCGTCGAAGTGCCCTGCCGCTTCGCCGGCGCGGAGCGTCGCCATCGGACAAACCCATGGTCGATCGATGAACCTCGCCACGATCATCGGGACGCACCCGGCCGACGCTCCCGCGCTGCGATTCGGCGACGAGGTCGTCACCTACGGCGCCCTTCGAGCGGAGGTCGGTGCACTCCGAGGCGGACTGATTGCGCTCGGTCTTGCACCGGGGGATCGCGTCGTGCTCGTCATGACCTCGGGGCGGCAGTTCATCGTCAGCTACTTCGCCGTGCTCGGGGCCGGCGCGGTCGCCGTGCCGCTGAATCCGCAAAGCCCGACGGCCGAGGTGCTCCGCGAGATCGCCGCGGTGCGACCGACGATGCTCATCATTGGGCCGATGGGCGTGGCGACGCTCAGCGGACAGCTCGACGGCCACCCTGATCTCACCGTGATCGCGCCCGCCAGCGCGGCGATGCCGCACGCGGTCGACTTCGAGGCGGTCGCCGCCGGAACAGCCGGCCCGCTCGTGGAACGGGCCGACGGTGACCTCGCCGCACTGATGTTCACCAGCGGAACGGCCGGTTCGCCGAAGGCCGCCATGCTCACCCACGGCAATCTCCGGGCGAACCTCGAGCAGATGCAGTCACTGGGCGACGCAAACCTGACCTCGACCGACGTTGTCCTTGCCATTCCGCCGCTGTTCCACATCTACGGGCTCAACGCCACGCTCGGCGTCACCCTCGCGGCCGGTGGCTGCGTCATCCCGGTCGATCGATTCGACCCGAGCACCGCCGTCGCCACGATCGCCTCGGCGAAGGTCACCGTCCTCGCGGGAGTACCACCGGTGTACGACGCGCTCGTGTCCCTTCCGGCCGAGGCGGCGTCGAAGGCCCAGTTCGCCTCGCTGCGTCGCGCGATCTCCGGTGCTTCCAAGCTTGATCCGGCAACGGGACGCGCCTTCGCCGATCGCTTCGGCGTTCCCGTCGGGGAGGGCTACGGGCTGACAGAGGCATCGCCGGTGGTGACGGCCGCCACGGCATCAGTGCCCAGACCGGGAACCATCGGGGCACCCCTGCCGGGTCTCTCGGTTCGTCTCATCGACGAGTCGGGTGACGACGCACTCGTCGGCGATGCCGGTGAAATCTGGGTGAAAGGTCCGAACGTGTTCCCCGGATATTGGGAGGACCCCGTCGCGACCGCCAAGGTCCTCACCGCGGACGGCTGGCTCCGCACGGGTGACATCGCCGTCGCCGACTCCGACGGTGAGCTCACGATCGTCGATCGCGCGAAGGATCTCATCATCGTTTCGGGGTTCAACGTCTATCCGGCGGAGGTTGAAGAGGTGCTCGCTTCTCACCCCGACATCCTCGAAGCCGCTGTCGTAGGCGTGCCCCATCCGCATACCGGAGAAAGCGTGCGGGCCTTTGTCGTCGCCCGGCCCGGGGCGATGATCGAAGCCGATGCGCTCATCTCGTTCTCGATGCGTCAACTGGCCCGATACAAGTGTCCGACCTCGGTCACCGTGGTCGCGGAACTTCCGAAGGGCTTGCAGGGCAAGGTTCTCCGGCGAGCCCTCACCGACTGAGGGCCACGGCGCCGGCGTCGATCGACGACGTCCGCGTGGTCGGCCGTGGGCGTGACCCGGTGAGGAGAAAGCCGACGAACAGCAGCACCACGCCGGTGGCGAGGGTGATCGAGAACGCCCGCATCTCCCCGAACCTGGCGTTGAGCGTTCCGCTCGCCGACAGTGTCGCGGTTCCGAGTGCGAGGAGACCGAGACCGCCCGCCCGTCGCCGGGCCACTGAAGGGTGCATGTGGTCACGTGCGCGAACGACGCCGATCACGCCGAGAATGGTCCCGACGAACACGATGACCGCGGAGACCCCCGACCCGAACGCAGCGAAGAGACGCGGGCCGATGGGGAACACATCCTTGCCCCGTGGGAGGTCCATGCCGTCGACCGACGCCGTGAACGGCGAGGCCATCACGACCCCGACGGCGAGGGCGGAGAACAGTGACACGGTCCAGCTGATGGTGTTGGCAAAACGGCGGGGTAGCTGGAGTTGGAGCTGTCCGGCGGCGAGGAACGGGACATTGACGATGGCCCCGAAGGCGTAAAAGACCCGGAACGTGATCCCGTTCCATCCCGCCGTGGCGCCGTAGCCGAGGGCACCGGCACCGATGAAGAACATGATCAGCGAGATTGACCAGGACAGATCCTGGGGTCGGCGCCGAACGAGCCAACGCTCGAAGGTCGATGCGCTGAAGGCGAGTGCGACGAGGGCAGCGGCGATGGCGAGCGCGGTCGTGAGCACCTGCCCATTGTCGCCGACCCGCACCGGGCGACGTTCCGTCCCTGACCTTCCCCCGGGAACCCCTCCGTCCCCGGGCGCAGTCGGTTGGCGCCGCTCGGCCGAGCTTGTGAATTGATGCACAAGCGGTTTAGCGTGGGGTTCGTGTCCAAGGATGTGCGTCGGATCCCGGACGCCACCATCGCCCGTCTGCCGCGGTACCACCGGGCGCTGCTCGAGCTGGCAGCGGCGAAGACGGCCACGGTCTCTTCCGACGAGCTGGCCGATCTCGCCGGGTTCAATGCGGCCAAGGTGCGCAAGGACCTCAGTTACCTCGGGACCTACGGAACGCGCGGCGTCGGGTACGACGTGGACAACCTCCGTCGTCAGATCGGCCGCGAGCTGGGCCTCACCGAGAGTTGGCCGGTGGTCATCGTCGGCATCGGAAACCTCGGGCGGGCGCTAGCCACCTACAGCGGCTTCGCCATGCGCGGCTTTCGGATCGCTGCGCTCCTCGACGCCGATCCGACCAAGTCCGGCCAGATGGTGGGTTCCCTGCCGGTGCGCCCGTCATCGGATCTCGCCACGATCGTCGGAACCGAGCACGTGGCGATCGGGATCATCGCCACCCCCGGTGCGGCGGCCCAAGACGTCGCCGATCAACTCGTCGCGGCGGGCGTACGGTCGATCCTGAACTTCTCGCCCGCGGTGCTCAACGTGCCTGAGGGGGTCGCCGTTCGGGGCGTGGATCTGGCGGTCGAACTCCAGGTCCTGAGCTACTACCAGCACCACCGCGACGATCTCGGCGCCTCCGCGTGAGCCGGTCCCGAGGACCCGTCCGCCCGACATCGGTCACACGTGTTTGGCGCCCGGGCCGAGATGCGAAAGACTGGTTGATCGTGAGCGCTCGAACCATCGCCGACCTGGGGATGCGCTGATGTCCCTCGTCGTGGTTGGCCTCCATCACCGGAGCGCGCCGATCGAGGTGCTCGAGCAGGTGACCATCCCGCCGGCCGGCCTCGCCAAGGCTCTCCACGTGTTGCGCGGCGGCGACGACATTGCCGAAGCGGTCATCGTCTCCACCTGCAACCGCACCGAGATCTACGCCGTGTGCGAGACCTTCCACGGCGCGCTCTCCCAACTGCACCGCTTCCTCACCGATCGGTCCGGACTCTCGATCGACCAGATCGCACCGCACCTGCACACGGCCTACGACGACGCCGTCGCCCGACACCTGTTCACCGTCACGTCGGGCCTCGACTCCGCAGTAGTCGGCGAGACGGAGATCCTCGGTCAGGTGCGCGCTGCCTTCGACGCTGCTCTGGCCCAGCAGAGCGCTGGCCCGCACCTGTCGTCGCTCTTCCGCCACGCGCTCGAGGCCGGCAAGCGGGTCCGGACCGAAACCGGGATCTCGCGCGGCACGGCCTCGATCTCGCATGCTGCCGTCGAACTCGCCGCCGATCGGCTCGGCTCGTTGAGTGGCCGTTCGGTCCTGGTGCTCGGGGCGGGCGAGATCGGCGTCTCCATGGCCACTTCGCTGCAGTTCGCCGGAGTAGGAGAAGTGTTCGTTGCGAACCGCACGCGTCAGAAAGCGGCGACGTTGGCGCAGCGCATCGGCGCCATCGAAGTCGCCCTCCATGACCTGCCGACCACGCTCGAGCAGGTGGACCTGCTGCTCACCGCTACGTCGTCCGACACCCACGTACTCGGACGCGATGACCTCGAGGCAGTGATGGAGGCGCGCAACGGTCGCCCCCTCTTGGTCGTCGACACCGGTCTGCCCCGCGACGTGGATCCGAACGCCGGTGAGGTACCCGGCGTCACCCTGCTCGACCTCGACGCGATCCGCGCCTTCGTCGAGATTGGTCTCGAGGGTCGTCGACGCGAGATCGACCAGGTCCGCGAGATCGTCGTCGAGGAGGTCGATCGTTATCGTGCCGGCGCGTCGGCGCGCCTCGTCGCGCCCGTGCTTGTCGCCATGCGCGACCATTTCGAAGTGGTGCGCTCCGCCGAGGTCGATCAACTCGACTCACGGTTGCGTCACCTCTCGCCGGCTGATCGGGACCTTGTCGAGCAGTTCACCAAGCGGCTCGTCGCCAAGCTCGTGCACACCCCCACGGTGCGTCTGAAGGAAGCGGCGGGAACGACTCGGGGGACACGGATGGCCGATGCGCTCCGCGTGCTCTTCGATCTCGATCGTGAGGATGAGTCGCCCGAACGCGGGGAAGAGGCTGTTCTTCCTCCACACGAATGAGCAGGGTGCTCCGCGCTGCTACCCGGTCCAGTCCGTTGGCTCGATGGCAGACGGCGTTCGTCGCCGAGCGGCTCGCGCGCCGGGGTATCGAAGTTGTTGAGGTTCTTGTCGACACGTTGGGGGATCGGACGCAAGCGGCGAACACTCCGCTTCACTCGATCGGTGGGCAAGGCGTCTTCGTCAAAGAGATCCAGCAGGCCGTTCTGGACGGGCACGCGGACATCGCGGTGCATTCCGCGAAGGATCTCCCTGCGGTCACTCCAGACGGCCTGACCTTGGCGTGTGTGCCGGTCCGCGGGGACGTCCGCGACATTCTCATCGGATCGACGATCGCCGACCTTCGACCAGGAGCCGTCGTCGCAACCGGATCGGTTCGCCGACGAGCCCAGCTTTCTCATATGCGCGCTGATCTTCAGTTCGCTGAACTTCGTGGCAACGTCGGGTCCCGTCTGGCGAAAGCGTCACAGTTCGACGCGATCGTCCTCGCGTTCGTACCGCTCGGCCGCCTCGGGTTCGACGATGTTCGAGGCGAGATCCTCTCGACGGAGATGATGCTTCCCATGGTGGGCCAAGGAGCCATCGGCGTCGAGTGCCATATCGACGACGACGCCACGCTCGATGCGCTTTCTGGCATCGATGACGACGCCGCCCACACCGCAGTGCTCTGCGAGCGTTCGTACCTGCGCCGTCTCGGCGGTGGCTGTGAGTTACCTGTCGGAGCACTCGCCGTCATTGACGGTGATGAGATTGTCCTTGACGCGCTCGTGGCGGCATATGACGGCTCGATCATCGTGCGTCGCACCCGCCGGGCGGGGATCACCCACGCGGTCCGTCTCGGAAACGAGCTGGCCGAAGAGGTGCTCGCGCACGGCGGCTCGGCTCTGCTCGAGCTCGTCGGCTGAGCGCGGCTGCTCCGAGGATCCGCGATGACACTCGATCGACCTCTCGCCGGTCGCTCGGTAGTGGTGACCAGAGCCGCGGAGCAGGCCGGTCCGTTCGTCACATCGCTCCGCGACCTTGGCGCGGTGGTCATAGAAGTGCCGGTGATCCGGATCGTCCCTCCGCAAGACGGTGGCGCCGCGCTGCGGTCGCTGGTCGGGAATCTGGCCTCGTACGACTGGGTCGTGCTCATGTCTCCGAACGCTGCCGAACGGTTCCTTCGGGCCGTTGGCGAGTCGGCGGAAGGGCAGCTCGACGCAATGATCGCGTGCGTCGGACCGGGCACCGCGACCGTCGTCCGAGAAGCCGGGCGTCACGTCGCGCTCGTGGCCGACCGGGCCGTCGGTGAAGGCCTCGTGGAGTCCTTCCCGAGTGGTCCGGGTCGCGTCCTGCTGCCCCGCGCCGCAGTCGCCCGCAGTGTCGTCCCCGAGGGACTTCGGGCACGGGGATGGACCGTCGACGAGGTCGTGGCCTACCGAACCGAGCCGGTGCCGCTCGATCCGGCGGCGCGTGTGGCGGTGGGCGACGCAGATGCGATCGCGTTCACGTCGTCGAGCACCGTCCGGGCCTTCGTGACGTCGCTCGGCACCGACGCGCTGCCACCGATCGTCGTGTCCATCGGCCCCGAGACCACGGCGACCTTGATCGAACACGGTGTACGGCCATGGCAGACCGCCGACCCCCACACCCTCGACGGCCTTCTGCGTGCGCTCGTGGAGTCCCTGAGGTAGGGCCGACTGCCTGCGGGTGGTTCGAAGCGACAACGAACTTGCTTCGGTTGCGTGGCCCACCAGCCAGGCATCCTGGTTCCGTTGCGGGGTCCTGTCACCGATCCTCCCCTTCCGCTGCGGTACTCGCCCGTTGTTCTCCTCCGTCGAACCGGATCTCCGTTCCTCGGGCGGGGCCCCATCGGCGCCACCCCTCCACTCCTGGGTTGGCAAGGACCCCGTAACGGGGGTGGGTGATCCGTTCCTACCGATGCCGCAGGCAACACGAACCGGGTGAAATCGGGCGTGCGCCTCGCTGCGGGTGGGTACGGTGGTCGGCAATGTCCGACCCCGATGCCCACGTCAACGCCTTCCGGTCCCATGTCGCCGAGATCGAAGGCCGTCCCGGCTACGTCCGATCAGCCGCGTTCGCCGTCGGATTCGCCACCGTTGCGCCCTCCGGCAAGGTGCTCGACACCGCGTTTCCGGTCGTCAACCTGGCGGAGAACTTCGGTGCCGGGGCGGTGCTCGCCGATGCCGTCGGCCATCGCAGCGGTACGGCGTCCTATGAGCTGAGCCGGGATCAGCTCGACCGCGCCATCGCCGCGTTCGCCGCGTTCGAAGGCGACGGGAAGTCGCACCCGAACATCGATGCTCTGAAGGCCGCCCGGGCGGCGTTGGGCGCCGCCCCCCTGCATGGCGGCGAACGCCGTCCGGTCGTCGTGTTCATCGGTGCGCTCACCGACCCGCCGGTGGGACCGAGCGACGTGTACCTGCGCCTGCACCTGCTGAGCCACCGCAAGGTGCAGCCCCATGGCGTGTCGCTCGACGGTGCATTCGGCCATCTGAACAACGTGGTGTGGACCAATCTGGGTCCCTTTGATCCCGAAGGTTTCGACGCCGTCCGCTTCCGCCTGCGGGCCGAGGGCACCGAGGTGCGTGTGCACAGCGTGGACAAGTTCCCCCGGATGACGGACTACGTGGTGCCGACGGGCGTACGCATCGCCGACGCCGACCGGGTCCGTCTCGGTGCCCACCTGGCTGAGGGCACCACGGTCATGCACGAGGGGTTTTGCAATTTCAATGCCGGGACGCTCGGCGCGTCGATGGTCGAGGGCCGCATCAGCCAGGGCGTCGTCGTGGGGAACGGGAGTGACATCGGTGGCGGCGCGTCGATCCAGGGGACGCTGTCTGGCGGCGGAAAGCAAGTGGTGCGTATCGGCGAGAGGTGTCTGCTCGGGGCGAATGCCGGGCTCGGAATTTCCCTCGGTGACAACTGCATCGTGGAGGCCGGGTGCTACATCACCGCTGGTTCGCTTGTCGCGCTCCCCGACGGGGGGGTCGTCAAAGCACGCGAGCTCAGTGGCGAGTCGAATCTGCTCTTCCGCCGCCACAGCCAGACCGGAGCTCTGGAGGTGCGCCCCAACGGTGTGACCTGGGAAGGGCTGAACGCCGCGTTGCACAAGAACTGAACCGGCGACCGAGCGTTCGTCGTCATTTGCTGAGACCGGCCGAAGAACCGGCCACGCACAGCAACGGCACTGCGCGTACCGTGGACGTATGTCCTGGTTCCGCAAGTCCACCCCGATGCCCACCGCCGACACCGCCCTCCCCGGCCGCGCCGAAGCGATGCCGATCCGCACCGTCCACCACGTTTCCGGTCGGTCGTTCCTGCCGCCCTTCCCCGATGGGATGGAGACTGCGGTCTTCGGCCTCGGTTGCTTCTGGGGCGCGGAGCGCAAGTTCTGGCAGGCGCCCGGTGTGTGGGTGACCGCAGTCGGCTACGCCGGCGGGATCACGCCCAACCCGACCTACGAGGAGACCTGTTCCGGACGGACGGGCCACAACGAGGTCGTGCTCGTCGTCTTCGATCCGACGCAGATCGACTTCGAGGCCGTGTGCCGCGTCTTCTGGGAGAACCACGATCCGACCCAGGGGATGCAGCAGGGCAATGACGTGGGCACGCAGTACCGCAGTGGCATTTACGTCACGTCCGCCGCCCAGAAGGCCATGGCGGAAGCGTCGAAGGCGATGTTCCAGGAGAAGCTCACGGCCGCGGGGTACGGCGCGATCACCACCGAGATCGTCGACCTCGAGCACTTCTATTGCGCCGAGGACTACCACCAGCAGTACCTGTCGAAGAACCCGATGGGCTACTGCGGCCTCGGCGGAACGGGCGTGAGCTGTCCGATCGGCGTCGCCCGCGCCTGAAACTGTCGTCGTCCCTTGTCGACCAACGGTCGGCCGGGGGCGCCCGTAGGATCGTCGGTGTGAGTGTCCCGATTCCCGAGCGGCGAATGCGTCGACTCCGTCAGACGCCGGCGATGCGCCGTCTCGTCGCCGAGACATCGCTTCGTGTCGACGACCTCGTCGCCCCCTTGTTCGTTCGCGAGGGGATCATGGAGCCGAACCCGATCGCCTCGCTGCCCGGTGTGTCCCAGCACACGGTCGACTCGCTGCGCAAGGAGGTCCACGCGCTCGCCGAGCTCGGTGTTCCGGGGGTGATCCTGTTCGGCGTGCCCGTCTCGAAAGATGTGGAGGGTTCGCAGGCGTGGGCCGAAGAGGGGATCGTGCAGGTGGCGCTCCGCAAGTTGCGCGCCGACCTCGGCGACGCCATGGTCATCATGGCCGACCTCTGCGTCGACGAGTACACGAGCCACGGTCACTGCGGAGTGCTGGATGTCGGTGGCAATGTCGACAACGACCTCACGCTCGCGATCTACGCCCGCATCGCCCGCGCCCAAGCTGACGCCGGCGCCCACGTCATCGCGCCGAGCGGAATGATGGATGGCCAGGTCGCCGCGATTCGCCAAGGCCTCGACAGCTCAGGTCACCCGAACGTTCCGATCCTGGCCTACGCCGCCAAGTATGCGAGCGGGCTCTACGGACCGTTCCGTGACGCAGTCGATGTGCAGATCATCGGCGGAGGCGACCGCAAGGGCTATCAACAGGACTACCGCAATCAACGTGAGGCGCTCGACGAGGTCGCCCTCGATCTCGACGAAGGTGCCGACATGGTGATGGTGAAGCCCGCGGTCACCTACCTCGACGTGATCGCGAAGGTCCGTGCACTTACCAATGTCCCCGTTGCGGCGTATCACGTCAGTGGGGAGTACGCGATGATCCATGCGGCGGCCGAGCGCGGCTGGATCGACGGCCCCGCTGTTGCCTTGGAACAGCTCACCGCCGTGAAGCGGGCCGGAGCCGACATGATCCTCACCTACTTCGCCCGCGACCTTGCGTCGACCGTTCTCCGCTGATCCAACACCTGGTGCCCAATGATATGTACACGTAGTGACTGCCCGTTCGACGGATCCTCAGGGTGCGCCACCGCCGACGGGAGTGCGTGTCACACCACCAATGCCTCGGCCTATGCCCGGGCGTCGGAGGTGCTCGTCGGTGGGGTGAACTCGCCGGTGCGAGCGTTCCGGAGTGTCGGAGGAATTCCGTATGTGGTTGCCCGCGGCAACGGAGCGTACGTCTGGGACGTCGAGGGAACGCGCTACATCGATCTCGTGCAGTCCTACGGCGCATCGATTCTCGGACATGCCCATCCGGCGGTGGTCGAAGCCATCCGCGTCTGTGCGGGTCAGGGGACCACGTTCGGCGCGCCCACCTACCGTGAGATCGTATTGGCCGAGGCGATGTGCGCACGCGTTCCCGGTCTCGAGATGGTGCGCATGACGTCGAGCGGCACGGAGGCTGCGATGAGTGCCATCCGACTTGCCCGCGGCATCACCGGCCGCCACAAGGTCCTGAAGTTCGCGGGCTGCTACCACGGAGCCAGCGACTCGCTGCTCGCCGCCGGAGGCAGCGGCGTCGCCAATCAGGGTCTTCCGGGCAGTGACGGAGTGCCGCCCTCTGCGGTGGCCGACACCATCGTCGCCCCCTACAACGTCATCCCGGAGATCGGTCCTGATGTCGCCGTCGTCGCCGTCGAACCGGTCGCCGCCAACATGGGACTTGTCGCCCCGGCACCGGGGTTTCTCCGAGCGCTCCGTGATGCGTGTGATCGCTCCGGAGCGCTTCTGTTGTTCGACGAGGTCATCACCGGGTTCCGTCTCGGTAGCGGTGGCGCCACCACGTGGTCCGGTGTCACCCCCGACCTGTGGTGCTTCGGCAAGATCATCGGTGGCGGACTTCCGGTCGGTGCGTTCGGCGGCTCGAAGACCGTCATGGCCCACCTGGCGCCTCTCGGACCGGTGTACCAGGGCGGCACCCTGTCCGGGAATCCCCTGGCTATGGCCGCCGGTCTCGCCACGCTCAACCTGTGCACGGACGACGCGTACAGTGCGCTCGAGGAACAAACCGCCCGATTCGTCGGCGCGCTCACTGAAGCGATCGCAGCCGCGGGCATGCCGATCCAGGTCCCGCGGGTCGGCACAATCACCGGTCTTCACCTCAGCACGACCGAGATCACCAACTACGACGAGGCCAGGGCGGCCAATGCCAACGGCCTGTATGCGCCGTTCTTCCACGAGATGCTCAGGCGTGGGGTGGCCATGGCGCCCGGTCCGTACGAGGCGCTCTTCCCGTCGTTCGCCCACACCGATGCCGACCTCGACGTCGTGGTGAACGCCGCCGGTGAGTCGGCTGCCGCCGTGATGGCCCGGGGAGCGGCCGACTGATGGACGACGGTGAGTTGTTCGCCGGAGTGATCGCTCGCACGGTGGCCGTGTGATGGCCTGGTGGCTGATGAAGTCGGAGCCCGACGGGTTCTCGATCGACGACCTGAAGGCGCGCAAACGCGAGCCGTGGGACGGCGTGCGCAACTTCCAGGCCCGCAACTACATGTGGAAGCAGATGGCGATCGGCGACCGGGTGTTCTTCTACCACTCGAACTGCACGGTCCCCGGCATCGTCGGGGTGGCCAAGGTGGCGTCGGCGTCGTATCCCGATCCGAGCCAGTTCGACTCCTCGTCGAAGTACTTCGACCCGGACTCTTCGCCCGGCGATCCGCGATGGTGGCTGGTCGACGTCGCGTTCATGAAGAAGTTCCGCCGGGTGATTTCGCTCGACGAACTTCGCGCCCACGCCCAGGAGCTCGACGGGATGCTGCTCCTCCGCAAGGGCAACCGGCTGAGCGTGCTGCCCGTTTCCGACGGACACGCCGACGTGATCCTCTCCCTGGTCTGAACGCGGAGCGACGCCGTCACGCCGCGGCCGAAGGAGGTAGCGCATGTTCACTCCGTTTCACTGCACTAGCGCACCACGGCTGGGAAGATGGTCAACGATGAACACGTGCGACCTCCTCGTGATCGGTGGAGGACCCGCCGGCGCCGCTGCAGCGTTGCGTGCCGCTCGCGCGGGCGCTCATGTCGTCGTGTTCGAGAGGGGCCCGCACGGCCGCGACAAGGTGTGCGGTGACGGGCTCACGCCCCGAGCGGTTTCCGCGTTGTCGGAGCTGAAGATCGATCTCGAGGGTGCTCATCGGATCGACGGGCTTCGGATGATCGCCGGGAAGAAGACCCGCGAACTGCTGTGGCCCTCGAACAACCGCTTCGGTCCGCACGGTGCCGTGCTTCCCCGTCGGCTCCTCGATCGCCAGCTGATCGATGCTGCCGCGGAGGCCGGGGCCGAGGTCGTCTTCGGCACCGAGGCGCTCCCTGCTCTCGAGAACGGACGCGTCGTCGGCGTGGAGACTGCGGCAGGCCAGTGGCGCGCCCCTCTCACGATCTTGGCAGCGGGAGCTCCGGGCGCCGCCGCTCGGCTCCTCGGCGCCGAACGCGTTCCCGATGAGACCTTCGGCCTCGCCATCCGGGCGTATGCGGAGTCACCGCGTCACAGTGAACGACACCTCGAAGCCTGCCTGAGCCTTTCCGACGAGCACGGCATAGCAATTCCGGGCTACGGCTGGATGTTCCCCGCTGGCGACGGCACGGTGAACATCGGTGTCGGCGCGTTGTCGACGATGAAGGGCTTCAAGAAACTCAACCTGAACAAACTCATCGACAACTACGCCGCCATCGTCCGCGAAAGCTGGCAACTTGGTCCGTTCATCGACAAACCACGGGCATGGCGTCTTCCGATGAGCGCCCAGCGCCGGCATGGCGACGGCTGGCTGGCGATCGGTGACGCCGCTGGCCTCGTCAATCCAATGAACGGTGAGGGAATCGACTACGGGCTCGAGTCGGGAATGATCGCCGCCGATGAGTTCATCGCCGATCCGACAAATGCTCCGCGCGCATATGATCGCATCGTCGGTGAGCGCTTCGATGCCTTCCTTCGGACCGGTCGCCGCTTCAGCTTCGTGATCGGCCATCCCTTGCTCCTGCGGACGGGCCTGCGGGTTGCAGTTGGAACCCAGAAGGCCGCTGACCTGACGCTCGCGGTGATGGGGAACCTCGTCGACAACGAAACCCCCGGCGCCGCCGGGAGGCTCCTGTCTTTCGCCGATCGGGCGTTGGCCCTCGCCGATCCTCTGCTGCGCCGAACCAGGGCCGCCGCCTAGCCGGCATCACCGTATGTGCACATACTAAAGAGCGCCATGGCCGAGCTCCTTCTCATGAGAAGTCAATGAGTGCCGACCGACCGGTCGGAGAACTGATCGCAATGCAGTGATCGCCCTCTCACATTTCCCTCACGTCTGAGGCGTTGACTCTGTCTATCGGATCGACATGCGACCACCGAAGGAGGTTGTCCGATGACCACACTTACTTCCCTTTATCGCCCGACCAGCGATAGCCACCTTGTCGAGGCAACACCTCGGCGTATTCGTGCCAAGCGAGGCGATGGGGATCGTTTGCGCCTCGAGATCCTCGACGCCACTGATCAGCTGCTGATCGAGGGCGGTACGACCGAATCCGTTTCGATCCGCGCCGTCGCCGATCGCGTCGGCTGCACTCCTCCTGCCATCTACCTGCACTTCTTCGACAAGCAAGAGCTGCTCTTCGACGTTTGTGCCCGACGCTTCCGCCAGTTGGCGGAGTGGATCGACAGCGCCACCGACGATGTCGATGATCCGATGGCCGCTCTCGACGCCGGCACCCGTGCCTACGTCCGTTTCGGCCTCCAGCATCCCGAGCATTACCGCATTCTCTTCATGGGGCGCTCGCTCCTGACAGACGACCAGCTCGACGAGATGCGTCGTACCGGTGTCACCGGACTCACCCGACTCGTCGAGCGCTGCCAGGCCTGCATCGACGCCGGTCAGGTTCGCACGACCGACGCGTCGATCATGGCGCACAGCATCTGGGCGCTCAGCCACGGTGTCGTTTCGCTCATCATCGCCAAGCCGCATCTCGACTGGCCCGAGGCGAACGAACTCCTCGACCACCTTCTCGGCGCCTATCTCAACGGCATCCGGGCGTAGGGTCCGCTTTCGCCGTCGCAGACACGACGGCGTCTCCGTCAAAAAACAACGGCCACCGGATTTCCGGTGGCCGTTGTCGCGGTGCTCACTCCGTCGGGCGGAGACGGTCCTACTTGCCGCAGACGTCGCCCGTCTCGTACTTGGTCTCACCGAGTGTCTTCGTCAGGTCGGCCTCCGGGACGACCAGGGCAGCCTCGGCCTCCGGCGCTCCGACCTTCACGAGGGGGTTCACCGGATATGCCTCGCCGGCCAGCACGTGACGCTCGTAGTTGATCACCGCAAGCAGGTCGGCATCGCTGAGCGTTCCCGGGGCGAAAGCGGGCATGCCGCCCTTGCCGACGTGCTGACCCCCGTCGCGCTGGGGATTGCCGTACGACACGCCGGTGCCGCACGAACCGTGGCGTACGAACGCGAACTGCTCGATGGGATCCGGGAACGTCTTGTCGGCTTCGCCGTTGTAGAGCGGTCGTCCGACGAGCCCGGCGTCCGTGCCGGCACCGTTCGCGCCATGGCATGACGCGCAGTTGGCGGCGTAGAGCCGTCCGCCGATGGCCTCAGGAGAGTCGGCCGCGGCTCCCGGCACGCTGAAGGTGTTGAACATGAAGAACAGCCACACCGGCAGCGCCACGAGCATGAAGACCGAGCCGATGCGGGCGAATCCCATCCCCTTCGGAGCCGGCGGTGGTCCGGCAGGGGTGGGCACTGGGGCGGCTGCGGCCACGCCTCCACCCCCGGCACCGCCTGCGGCGGCCACGGGAGCCGACGCCACGACGGCGGGGGCCGATGCGGCCTCGGCGGACGCGGTCGGAGCGGGGGCCTCGGCACCTGACAGCGCTGCGCGCCGCGCCGCGGCTCGCTCGAGCAGATGCTTGGGAATATCGGCCATAGCGTCGCCTTTCGGGGAACTGTCGTGCGCGTGCAGCGGGACGACCGCCTCCGGTCGCCTTCGATCGGCAAATCTAGGCGCTCGGACCGCGCGGCAGGGAATCCCCTCAGCGAAGTTGTAGCGCTTGTTCAGATCACCGGCGCAAATCGTTCGTCAGGAGAGATGACGGATGTCATCAAATCGGCCTTCCGGTGATTCCCTGCGCGGCGGGTGGCAGTGGTAGAAACGTTGGCGAGCACAACGGGTGCACCGCCCAGCTTGTGATCTGATTCACAAACTTTTCCGTCGTCTGCTGATCTTCTCCCCGAAAGGCCCCACGTGGTTGCGTTCCTCGGCTCGTTCCTCGCGCTGATCCTTCTCGTCGCTGCTGTGTTCGCCTACGGGGGCCGGCGTCCAGTGGGAACACCCGTCACCTGGGGCGAAGCGATCATGGGAGCCACGGTCATTTTCTGGATCTTCTTCCTGGCCTACGGCATCGTGCCCCACCAGTTCCTCTCCTGGGCCGACGGGAAATCCATGAACTGGCGCTCGGACTCCATCGGCATTCCGCTCGGCCCGTTCGGTTCACTGCTCCCGGGCAAGACGAGCAACGGTTGGTTCAGTGCGGAGCGAAACGTCATGTTCCCCGACGGGATCGCCTTTGGAGGCCGTGGTCGCGTGATCATCACGAAGCAGGCCATTCGCGACATCATCGCCGCAACCCTCTACATCGTGTTCCTGGGTGCCAACATGAAGCTCTGGGTGGCGTGGCAGAACCGGGGCAAGAAGGCCGCCGCGAAGGCCGCCATCGAGCCGGTCTCGGCCTATGGCCGGCCGCTGATGAAGAAGGCATGACAACCGAGAGGTGACCCATGGCCAAGACCGAAGCCAATCCCCCGATGCCTTACTTCCCCGGCGGCTACACGCTGGCGGAGATCAGCGTCGATGAACTGAACAGGAGCGTCAAGCCGAAGCAGTTCCTCCACATCGATCAGTCCGAGTGCATCATGTGCGAGGGGTGTGTCGATATCTGCCCGTGGAAGTGCATCCACATGCTCTCGGCGGGGACCGTCGAGGATTCCGTCAACGTCGTCTCACCGGGCACCGACCCCGATGACCACGTGATCTTCGTCGTCGATGAAGACGTGTGCACGCGCTGCGGCCTCTGTGTCGACCGCTGTCCGACCGGCGTGATCATCATGGGCAAGGCCGGCGTCGCTCCTCGCGACGGCGACCAGCACATGCGCGACAACAAGCACGGCTACTCGTACGGAATGCGGTTCTAATGTCTCCCCGCCACCGACTCCAGTTCGTGTCGTCTAACGCCCCGCAGGTTCCGAGCAGTACCGTTTTGAGCGATCGATCAGCAGGAGAACTTTCGTGACCACACCAATGAAGCCCGGACTTCCGGAGCGCCTCGGCGCCGGACTCGCCAAGTCCGTCGAGAACGTCCAGGGCAGCCAGGCGTGGAACTCCATTTTCCGCCCCGGGTCGATCTTCCGAAAGGGCTATTCGGACTCGCCGCGTAACCGCAGCTACGTCATCATGAACTCGCTGCTCTATCACCTGCACCCCGTGAAGGTGAAGCGCCACGCCGTGAAGGTCAGCTACACGTTGTGCCTGGGCGGGCTCTCGTTCTTCCTGTTCATCGTGCTGACGGTCACCGGCATCTTCTTGATGTTCTTCTACCGCCCCACCGAAGCGTTGGCCTGGCAGGACATCAAGACGCTTCACACCGCCGTCACCTTCGGCCTGCTCGTTCGCAACATGCATCGATGGGGAGCCCACTTGATGGTGCTGTCCGTCTTCTTGCACATGGCCCGCGTCTTCTACCACGGGGCCTACAAGGCTCCCCGTGAGTTCAACTGGGTCATCGGCGTCATCCTCCTGACCCTGACCCTGCTCCTGTCGTTCACCGGCTACCTGCTCCCGTGGGATCAGCTTGCGCTGTGGGCAGTGACGGTCGGCACCAACATGATCGGCTACACCCCAGTCTTCGGTACCCAGTCCAAGTTCGTGCTCCTTTCCGGAGTCGAGATAGGCACCGACACGCTGCTGCGGTGGTACGTGCTCCACGTGCTGCTCTTCCCGTTCATCATCGTCATCTTCATGGCCATCCACTTCTGGCGGGTCCGTAAAGATGGCGGGATCTCGGGGCCGCTGTGATGTCGCATGGCGTTCACCACCCAAGAGCAGAGTGGGATCTCGGGGCCGCTGTGACAACGCGTCACGCACCCCAACCAACAGCCGATTGCGAGCGGAGGAACACTCATGGCTGACATGGAAGAGCTGAAGCGGAAGTCCGCGGAGGCAAAAGCGCGCAAGCTGGCCGAGAAGGGTGGTGCTCCGCCAGCTCCCGCCGCTCCGGCGGCATCGACCCAGGCCGACGACGCAGCGGCGAGCTACGCCGAGGCCGACAAGACCGGGAAGATTCCGGCACATCTGTTGGCTCGGAGCGCCGCCGCCAAAGCGGCGAAGGAGTCCGGTGCATCCAGCGACGCTGCCCAGGGTGGCGGGGTCGCCGTCCTCGACAAGCCGTCGGCAGGTGCCGTAGCCGCAGCGGCAGCGCTGGCCCAGCCCGCCGGTGCCGGTCTCGCCGGCCCGGCCGGTCACACGCAGCGACTGCTCACCGTCGTCAAGGCCGGATCGATCCAAGACGTGAAAGCCACACCGACCGACAAGGTCAGCACCTGGCCGCACCTCCTCGTAGGTGAGTTCGTTGCCTCGCTCGCGTGTCTCACCCTGCTCATGGTGCTGTCGGCGTTCGTCAACGCCCCGCTCCTGGAGTTGGCGAACTACAACGCCACCCCGAACCCGTCCAAGGCGCCGTGGTACTTCCTCGGCCTGCAGGAACTGCTCACCATGTTCCACCCGATGGTCGCCGGCGTGACCATTCCCGGCATGGGTCTGTTCCTGCTCATCCTCTCGCCCTACCTCGACAAGAACCCGTCGAACAAGCCTGAGGACCGCAAGTTCGCCATCTCGATCTTCACCATCTTCTTGATGTTCTGGGCCGTGCTCGTGATCATCGGCTCGTTCTTCCGAGGACGGGGATTCAACTTCATCATGCCGTGGAAGGAAGGGATCTTCTTCGAGCTGTGAGCGTCCGCTCGCAGACCCCGATGGAGGCACAACTATGAACGCCACCGTTCTCATCATTGCCATAGTCGCCGTCGTGGTGCTCGCCGCTGCGGCGGTCGCGACCATGTCCCGGCGAACCGACCGCGGCGCGGCGACCGGGCTCTTGGCCCGCGAGACCGTCAAGCGCGACCGGTCCCGCCGCCGTCAGGCGAAGGCCGAAGTCACCGCCGCCGCTCCGCCGCCGCCGTCCGGCCGTGCCGTGGAGAAGGCGCTGGTGCTTTCGCGCACCGGTGGGGACGTCGAACTACGGCCCGCTCCCGGTGCCCCGGCAGTTCTGCGTGCGCCGATGGACGCAGAGCAACTCGGAGTCACGCGCCGACAGTTCCTCAACCGCTCGACCATCGCCATGTTCACTGCGGGTCTCGGCGGCTTCGGTGCGGCATGCCTGGCGTTTCTGTGGCCGAGCCTCTCCGGTGGCTTCGGTTCCAAGGTCACCCTCGGCAAGGTGAGCGACGTTCTCGCCGAGATCGCCGCCAAGAAGGAACCCAAGTACTTTGCCGAAGCGCGCACTTACCTCACGGCGTACCCGAAGGAAGACGTGGACAAGGCGAAGAAGGTCTATGCCCCGGGTGTCGTCAAGGGGATGGAAAATGGCGTCGCGGCGCTTTATCAGAAGTGCGTCCACCTCGGCTGCAAGGTCCCGTGGTGCACGAACTCGCAGTGGTTCGAGTGTCCGTGCCATGGATCGCAGTACAACCGGGTCGGCGAGTACAAGGCCGGACCGGCGCCCCGAGGACTGGATCGGTTCAACGTCGACATCGACGCTGCCGGCAACGTGACCGTGGATACCTCACAGGTCATCATCGGCCCTGCTCAGGGCACCAACACCACCGGCCAGGAGGCCGAGGGACCCCATTGCGTCGGCGGCAAGGCCGGCGGGCACTGAGCCCGGCGACCGTCCGCCCTTCAAGGAGCACCAGTGATCTTGGCCAGCACTACTCAGCGCGCCGTCGCCGTCGTTATCGTCTTCGCGGCGTTGGCCGCGTGGGCCGTCTATCTCGTTCTCGAGAACCGGCGGTCCACCAAGGACATCGTCGACAGCTTCCTCGACGCGCCGAACCGCAAGGCACCGCCGGATGATGAGGTGTTCGAAGGACGCCGACTCGACCGGTTCCTGGTTGCCGCGCTCGTCGGCGTCTCGGTGCTCGCGGTGTCGCTGCCGCTCTACTGGCTCGGTGAGCCAGGTCGCCAGAAGGGTGCGCTGATCGGCTTCGACAAGAGAGAGATCAAGCGAGGTCTGCGGAACTACGAAAGGACCTTTGCCTGCAACGCGTGTCATGGTCCCGAGGGTGGCGGCGGTGTCGCCAACTGGACGGTCACCGACTACGACGAGAACGGTCAGCCGAAGATCAATCCAGAGACGGGCAAGCCGGTCGTGCGTTCCGTTCAGTGGAAGGCTCCACGGGTCGACAATGTGGCGCTTCGTTACAAGGCGGGTCAGATCACCAACGTGCTCGTCTACGGCCGAGGCGGAGCGAAGAACAACCCGATGCCGGCCTGGGGAACTGCTGGCGGTGGTCCGGGCACGCCGCAACAGATTGCTGATGTCGTATCGCTCCTCTCCTACTGGGCGATCCAGGGAAGTCCAGAGGCGAAGAAGGCGTACGAAGACGCCTGGAAGTCCAACGGCAACAACAACAAGAAGGCGTTCGCCGTCGCCTTCGAATATGCCGCCAAGGCTGCTCAGGCAGAGTCCGCCAAAGCCCTGACCGACGAGAAGGCGAACGCCGCAACGCTCGTCGAAAACGAAGCGAAGTCGCTCGAGACGGCGAAGAAGGCGCTCGAAGACGCGAAAACCTCCGGAAACGTCGTGAGCCTGCGCTCGGCCGAAACGGCTTTGGCCGATCTTGAGAAGAACCTTGCCAACGCCAAGAAGACGCTCGCTGCCTCTGACGGCGAGATCCTGTTCAATCAGCAGTGCGCCCGCTGCCACACGAACGGGTGGAGTTACGGTGAGCCGAAGGAGTCGGCCGGTGGCTTCTATGGCCCGTCGCTGCGCAAGAGCAGCCTCACCAACCAGTTCCCTGATCCAGCGAAGCAGGCCGAGTTCATCAAGGTCGGCGTCGGCGACCAGGTGGCGTACGGCAGCGGTGGCGTGAATCACTGGAGCGGTGGCGGCATGCCCTACTTCGCCAACAAGCTGACCGACGACATGATCAACCAGATCGTCGCCTACGAACGGGGTCTCGAATGAACGCGCTGATCCTCGGAGCCCTCGAATGGAACATCACCACCCGAGGGATCATCTTCCCGGCGACGATGTTCATCATCCTGTGCGGGGCGACCTATGTCATCCTCGCTACCAACGTCGGGAACCGACTCGGCTTCCTGCTCGCCAACGCCGGCTTCTGGGCGTGGATGGTGCTGATGACTATCACGTGGATGGTCTACGGCATCGGCCTCAAGGGTAACCCGCCGTCTTGGCGGGTCAGTGAGGTGATCACCGAGGTCGGCAATGCGCAATCGGACAAGGTGGCCTCTCTGGCTCCGTACCTCGAAGGGGCCAAGCTGCCGAAGGCGTGGACGGAAGTCGCCGAAGGCACGCCGACCCGAGGCGAGGCCCAGTCGGCGTCTGATGTCCACCTGATCGAGGAGAAGCTCTTCAAGAGTTCCACCGAGTTCGCCCACATCGCCGGCTACGAAATCGGCGGAGCGCAGCGGATCAAGCTGCGTCCACGTCTGGAGCGTGGGGGCGACTGGTGGAACCCGGGCGACTACCGGTTCATGGGTCTGCTCCACCAGAAGCGCTACTACGTCGATCGGGCCGCTCCCTACAAGCTCGACGCCTTCGGGGCGGTCGCGTTGGATGCCAATCGCAAGCCGATCATCGACACCTCCAAGCCGGTTCTCAACTCCGTGATGGTCCGAAACCAGGGCAACCTCCGCCAACCGGCGTTCAAGGTGTTCCTCGCATCGCTGATCATGCTGATCATCTCGATGAGGGCGCTGCACAAGCGTGACCGCCAAGTCATGGCGGCGATGAAGATCCGCCCGGCGACGGCGTAAGGGATCGCCATGGCGGCCTATCTGCCGATCCTCATCCTCTTCGTGCTGGCCCAGCTGTTCGTGTTCGGGTCGATCGTCGCGTCCACCGTTCTCGGACCACGACGGCGTGTGAACTCGGCGAAGACGGGGCCGTACGAGTGCGGGATCGTTCCTGACAAGGAGCCGGCGGAGCGCTTCCCCGTCAGGTTCTATCTCGTCGCCATGATCTTCATCATCTTCGACATCGAAATCATCTTCTTGTATCCGTGGGCTGTTCGCTTCAACGCGCTGGGGATGTTCGGGCTCGTGGAAATGGTCATCTTCTCGATCGCCGTCGTCGTTGCGTTCACGTACTTGATCAGCAACGGTGCGCTCGACTGGGCCCCGATGAACCGCCTCCGCCGCCTCGAGGCAAGCGCGGGCAGGATCTCCGGCGACCGCACCACATCGTCCACGATCCGCAAGGTGTCCCGTCCCGTCGGCGCCGCTGTCGGTTCCCCCGAAGAAACGGCGGCGTAGGCCATGGGCCTCGAAGATCTCAACCACAACTTCCTCACCGGATCGCTGGAGAAGTTCGTCAACTGGTCACGCAAGTCGTCCACCTGGCCGGCTTCGTTCGGCCTCGCCTGCTGCGCGATCGAGATGATGGCCACCGGCGCGTCACGCTTCGACATCTCCCGGTTCGGGATGGAGGTCTTTCGCGGCTCGCCCCGCCAGGCCGACCTCATGATCGTCGCCGGCCGCGTCAGCCAGAAGATGGCGCCCGTCCTCCGGCAGGTCTACGACCAGATGATGGAACCGAAGTGGGTCATCTCGATGGGCGTCTGCGCGTCGTCGGGTGGCATGTTCAACAACTACGCCATCGTGCAGGGCGTCGACCAGATCGTCCCGGTGGACGTGTACGCGCCGGGGTGCCCTCCGGGTCCCGAGACCTTGCTCTACGCGATCATGACGCTGCACGAGAAGATCCAGACCGGCGAGATTGCGCAGCGCCGCCACGACAACGGCGGCGGTGCCTCGCTTCGCCTCGATGTTCCGCCGGCGACCATCTCCATCGGCACCCCGAAGTAGGCCGCAATGTCAGACGTGGCAACCAGTTCCGACGCAGTCGCGGCGGAGCCTGAGCTCCTGCACGGCGCACCTGTTTCCTCCAGCCGAGGCGAGAAGGTTGTGCACCCCAGCGCTGCGACCTACGTGAACGTCGTCAAAGCGTTGTATAGCGACGGCTTCCGGATGGCTGTCGACCTCACCGCGGTCGACTATCTCACGAACCCGACCCGCGTGCTTCCGGCGGGTGTAGAGCCGGAGCGGTTCGAAGTGGTTGTCAATCTGCTGTCGCACGCTCGCCGCGAACGGATCCGTGTCCGTGTGCAGCTTGCGGGCGACACCCCCACGATCGCCTCGCTCTACGGCGTGTATCCGGGGACCGAAGCAATGGAGCGTGAAGCATTCGACCTTCTCGGTGTCTGGTTCGACGGACACCCCGATCTCACGCGCATTCTGCTGCCCGACGACTGGCAGGGGCACCCGTTGCGCAAGGACGAGGCCACGGGCCGGATCCCCGTCCAGTTCACTCACAACGTGACGCCGCGTTCGACGCCAGCGAGGACCACATGAACTTCGGACAGGAGATGCAGGACCGCGATGTCACCACCGCGGCGGAGCTGCTGCGCGAGCAGGGCGCAGTGCTGCGCGGTGTGAGCGACGACGCCGCCATCGACATCAACGACTACGACATCGAGCTCGGCGACGACGAGACGATGATCATCAACATGGGCCCGCAGCACCCGAGCACCCACGGCGTGCTTCGCGTGATGCTCGAGCTCAAGGGCGAGACCGTTCTGCGGACCAAGCCGGTCGTCGGTTACCTCCACACCGGAATGGAGAAGACCGCAGAGGGTCTGACCTACCTGCAGGGCGGCACCAACGTCACGCGCATGGACTACCTCGCGCCGCTGTTCAACGAACTGGCCTTCTCGCTCGCCACCGAGAAGCTGCTCGACGTGGAGATCCCCGAGCGAGCCACGTGGATCCGGATGCTGATGTGCGAGCTCAATCGCATGGCATCGCATCTGCTGTTCCAGGCCACGAACGGCATGGACCTCGGTGCGGTCGGAATGATGATCTACGGATGGCGTGAGCGCGAGCTCGTGCTCTCGTTCTTCGAGAAGGTCACCGGTCTCCGGATGAACCACAACTACATCCGGCCGGGCGGCGTGGCCGCTGATCTTCCGCCGGGTTGGCAGCAGGACGTGCTCGACCTCTGCGCCGAGATCGAGCCCCGCCTCGACCAATACGACATCCTGCTCACCGGTCAGCCGATCTTCCTCGACCGTACCCAGGGCGTCGGCGTGATCACCGCCGATGAGGCGATCGCCCTCTCCGCCACGGGTCCGATCCTGCGCTCGACGGGGGTCGAATGGGACCTCCGGCGCGACATGCCCTACCTCGCCTACGACCAGGTCGACTTCGATGTGATCGTCGGCACGCACGGCGACGCATTCGACCGCTACGCGATCCGACTCAACGAGATCCGCGAATCGATCCGCATCGTCCGCCAGATCGTCGACGTGCTGCCGGCAGGCGACTATCGCACCCAGAACAAGAAGGTCACGCCGCCGCCGCGTAGCCGCATCAACGAATCGATGGAAGCGCTCATCCATCATTTCAAGCTCTTCACCGACGGTTTCAAAGTCCCCGAGGGCGAGGTCTACGTGCCGGTCGAGTCTCCCCGTGGCGAGGTCGGCTGCTACATGGTCAGCGATGGCGGCACCAAGCCCTATCGCATGCACTGGCGCGGGCCGTCCTTCGTCAACCTCCAGTCGATGCCCACGATGATGCAGGGCGCTCAGGTTGCCGATGCGATTGCAATCATCTCGTCGATCGATCCGGTCCTTGGCGAGGTCGACCGATGATGAACATATGTGCACGTCATGCGGCAGCACCTTGCCCCACCTTCCGGAAGGCTTGTTAGAGATGGCTCGTTTCTCTCCCGCGAACTTGGAACGCGCAAGGGAACTTCTCACGCACTACCCGAGGTCCAAGAGCGCGACCATTCCGATGTGCCACCTCGCCCAGGAGCAGGACGGCTACCTCACCGAAGATGCGATGGGCCAGATCGCGGAGCTTGTCGGTTGCTCCAATGCCGAGGTCTACGGCACCGCCACGTTCTACGAGATGTTCAAGTTCCATCCCGTCGGGACCTACGTGGTCGGCGTGTGCACCAACATCGCGTGCCTGCTCGTCGGCGGCGAAGAGTTGCTCGACCACGCCAGCGACTCGCTCGGGATCCGTCCCGGCGCGACGACGGCCGACGGTCTCTTCACCCTCGAGGAGATGGAGTGTCTTGCGGCCTGCACCGAGGCGCCGTGCTTGCAGGTGAACTACCGTTACGAGAACAAGGTCACGCACGAAGGTTTCGACCGTCTCGTCGCCGACCTGCGGGCCGGCAAGCGCACCGACATCCCGCGCCACGGCACCCTCGGTGCGGTGCGCCAGTCCATTCCCGCTGATCGTCGGGCCGGGGTCAAGGCCATCTAGGCCCGACCCCCCACGTCGCACGTTTCGTCACGAGGATCTCCATGCCCGCACCCACCAAGATGATCTCCACCCGATGGGATCAGGCCGACGGCCACACGCTCGACGGCTATCTCCGAACCGGCGGCTATGAGGCGCTGCGCAAAGCGCTCGCCATGGCTCCGGATGCGGTGGTCGACGAAGTGAAGGCGGCCAATCTCGCCGGCCGCGGCGGCGCCGGGTTCCCGTGCGGCACCAAGTGGGGGTTCCTTCCGAAGGACGTGTTCCCCCGCTACCTCGTCGTCAACGGCGACGAATCGGAACCGGGCACGTACAAGGACCGCATCCTGCTCGAGCGCGATCCGCATCAGCTCATCGAAGGAGTTCTGATCGCGTCGTGGGCGATCAAGGCCGAGCAGGCGTTCATCTACATCCGCGGGGAGATGCCGCATGCGCATGAGCGGATGGCAGCGGCGCTGAACGAGGCCTACGCCGCCGGCTACATCGGCAAGAACATCTGTGGCACCGAATGGTCGATCGACGTCGTGCTGCACTGGGGTGCCGGCGCGTACATCGTCGGTGAGGAGACGGCGCTGATCGAGTCGCTCGAAGGCAACCGGGGCATGCCTCGGTTGAAGCCGCCGTTCTTCCCGGCGTCGAAGGGCCTCTACATGCAGCCCACCGTCGTGAACAACGTCGAGACCTTGGCGAACCTGCCGTGGATCATCACCAATGGCGCCGCCGCGTTCACCAGCTTCGGCAACGAGAAGAACACCGGCACACGCCTCTTCGCGGTTTCCGGTCACGTCAAGAATCCCGGAGTGTTCGAAGTCGAGTTCGGCACCACCACCTTTCGCGAGCTCTTCTACGACTTCTGCGGTGGCATCCGCGCTGACCGTCGGGTGAAGGCCTTCATTCCCGGTGGCGGCTCGGCACCATGGTTCTTCGAGGAGGATCTCGACACGCCGCTCGACGCAGGAGCGGTCGGAGCCAAGGGCTCGATGCTCGGTTCGGGGGCCATTGTCGTGATGGACGAGACGACCGACATGGTCAAGGCGGCGTGGCGTATCGTCAAGTTCTTCGCCAAGGAGAGCTGTGGCAAGTGCTCACCATGCCGCGAGGGAACCAACTGGATGGAGAAGATCTACCGGCGGATCCTCGACGGTGAGGGCCGACCTGAAGACGTCAGTCTGCTGTTGGACGTCGCCGACAACATCAGCCCCGGGCTCACCTGGCCGCCCCGGCAGACCACGATCTGTCCTCTCGGCCCTTCGGCCGCCGCGGGAGCGCTCGTGAGCTCCATCCGTCGCTTCCCGGCGGAGTACGAGCACTACATCGTCCATGGCCGGCCCGTCGACGGACTGTCCACCGGCGTCTATCGGCACTCGCTCACTCCCACCTCCTGACAACGCCAGGTTCTCCCAAATGACCGACACGATTGGCGCTGCGCCGCTCCGCTTCGCTTCACTACTCGCAACACCTGCCTCCTAACCCCGCCAGGTTCCTCCATGACCGACATTGCCGCCGCCGCCGAAGCACCCAAGAAGACGACGCTCACCGTCACCATCGACGGTACGCCGATCGAGGCAAATCCCGGTGAACTGCTGATCGCCGCGGCCGAGCGAACCGGCACCTACATCCCGCGCTTCTGCTGGCATCCTCGCATGTCCGAAGTCGGCATGTGCCGCATGTGTCTGGTGGAGGTGTCCGGACCCCGTGGCATGTCGCTGCAGCCGGCCTGCATGCAGCCGGTGGCCGAGGGCATGGTCGTCGACACCAAGAGCTCCACGGTGAAGAAGGCCCAGGATGGCGTGCTCGAGTTCCTGCTCGTCAACCATCCGCTCGACTGCCCTGTCTGTGACAAGGGTGGGGAGTGCCCGCTCCAGGATCAGACCCTCACTTTCGGTCCCGGTGAGTCACGCTTTGTCGAGGAGAAGCGTCACAACGAGAAGCCGATTCCGATCAGCGATCTGGTGCTGCTCGATCGCGAACGCTGCATCCTCTGCGATCGCTGCACCCGGTTCTCGAAAGAGGTGGCGGGCGATCCGCTGATCCACTTCATCAATCGGGGGAACCAAACCGAGGTCAACACGTTTCCCGACGACCCGTTCGCGTCGTACTTCTCGGGCAACGTCGTGCAGATCTGCCCGGTCGGCGCACTCACCGCTTCGCCGTATCGTTTCGCGGCCCGTCCGTGGGACCTCGACCAGGTCGAGTCCACCTGCACGTCCTGCGCCGTCGGGTGCCGGGTGGTCGTGCAGTCGAGCGGCGACCAGATCACCCGTTTGCAGGGTGTCGACTCCGACCCGGTCAACTGGGGATGGCTGTGTGACAAGGGTCGGTTCGACTTCGAGTCGGTGTCCTCTCCGTCTCGCTTTTCCGCACCCGTCGTCCGCGCCGCCCGTGGTGCCGCGGCAGAGAAGGTGTCGTGGTCGGTGGCGAACAACCGGATCGCAGCCGCTCTTGGCTCGTACGACCCCTCGCAGATCGGCTTCATCGGCGGCGCCCGTCTGACCAACGAAGATCAGTACGCATATGTTCGTTTGGCGAAATCGGTCCTCCGGACTGACAACGTCGATGCACAGCTCGGCGACGGGCTTACTGCGGATGCGTGGCTCGGTTTCCCGCGGGCCACGATCGACGACCTCGGTGCGGCTGGCGCGATCGTGTTGCTCGGTCCGGATCTCAAAGAGGAGCTCCCGGTCCTCTTCCTCCGCCTGCGAGATGCGGCAACTGCCAAGCGAGTTCCCGTTGTCGAGTTCGCCACCGCGCCGACTGGTTCCACTCCGTACGCTGCATCGTCGGTCCGGTACCGACCGGGCGAGGTGGCGGTGGCGGCCAAGGCGGTCGTCGCCGCCGCTGGGGGCAACCCGGCCGAGCGCCAGATCGGCGGGGCCGAGAGCGAAGTGATCAATGCCGCCGGTGCCGTGCTGGCCAAGGCGATGGCGGCAGGAAAGAAGATCGTCGTCGTCCTCGGTCGTGGCTCCATGGCCGAGCAGAGCGCTTCTTTTGTTGAGGCCGCTCTTTCGCTGCGCGACGCGTCGTCCGGCACCGTGGTCCTTCCGGCGATGCGTCGGGCGAACCTGCACGGGGCGCTCGACATGGGTATGGCGCCGGGGTTGCTTCCCGGCCGGGTGACCCAGGCCGAGGGCGCTGCGTGGTACGCCTCGCACTGGGGAAGTACCCCGACGTCGGTCGGTCTCGACACCATGGGCATGCTCGCCGCTGCGGCCGCAGGAACCATCAAGGCCCTCGTCCTCCTCGGTGCCGACCCGCTCGCCGATTGCCCGGATCGTGCGCTCGCCGAAGCGGCGCTGTCGAAGGTCGAGTTCCTCGTCGCCGTCGACACCCTTCCGAACGCGTCCAACGCCCACGCCGATGTGGTCCTCCCCGCTGCCGGCTTTGCCGAGAAGTCGGGAACCACCACGAACCTCGAGGGCCGCGTCACCTCGTTGAGCTCCAAGGTCACCGCCGTGGGTACGGCGAGGCCCGATTGGATGATCGCGTCGGAGCTCGCCCTGATCCTCGGTGTCGACTTCGGCTACGAGCTCGTCGGTGACATCACCGCCGACATCGCCGCGGTGGTGCCGACGCACGCCGGTGCCACGCCCGATGCCCTCGGCCGCTCCGCCAATGCCGACGGCATCCTCGTGCCGATTCCCGAGGTTGCCGCCGAGTCACTGCCGGTTGCGCCGGCCGACGACGCAGCAGGATCCGACGAGCCCGTGGTCCCCACCCTCGCCGTTCCGCGACCGATTCGGGTCCGATCCACAGAGGGCGTGGTCCCGGTGCCCGACTCGTACTCGCTGCGCCTCGTCACCTCGCGGGTGCTCTACGACCTTGGTTCGATCGTGCAGGCGAGTCCGTCCCTCGCCAAGCTCGCTCGCCCCGCCACCGTGCGGTTGCACTCCGGCGAGATCGAGCGCCACGCGATGCACCCGGGCGATCTCGTCCGGGTGGTGTCGCAGCACGGAGAGCTGACCCTGCCCATGGAGGCCGATGACCACCTTCCCCGGGGTGTTGCGTTCATTGCCTGGAACACCGCCGCCTCGGGCGCGAACATGTTGATCAACGACGCCGAGCTGGCCGCCGACGGCACCACGAAGGTCCGTCTCGAGAGCGGGAGGAACGCATGAGCATGCCCACAGCGCTCGGTGGCGTGCTCGCCGCCGAGATCGGCGATCCGCTGCTCTCCGACGGCAAGTACCTCCTCGGGATGCCCCTGGTAATCATCGTTCTCAAGGCGATCCTTGCGTTCCTCATCTGCCTGCTGAGCGTGGTCTTCATGGTCTGGGCCGAGCGCAAGGTCATCTCCGACATGCAGGACCGCATCGGCCCCAACCGGGCGGGACCGTGGGGTCTTCTCCAGACGCTTGCCGACGGCACGAAGCTCTTCTTCAAAGAGGCGCTGTTCCCGGACCGTGCCGACAAGATGGTCTTCCGGTTGGCCCCCTACCTGAGCGCCGTTCCGGCCTTCCTGACCTTTGCCGTGATCCCGCTCGGCGGCACCGCCAAGATCTTCGGGCACGACACGATCCTGCAGCTCGCCGATCCCCCGATGGGCGTGCTGTTCTCCCTCGCCATCTCGTCGATCGCGGTCTACGGGATCATGCTCGCCGGATGGTCCTCGGGTTCGAAATATCCGCTCATGGGGTCTGTCCGAGCGAGTGCGCAGATGATCAGCTACGAAGCGGCAATGGGCCTCTCGCTCGCCGCTGTCGTGCTGGGTGCGGGGTCGCTCTCCACCCAGTCGATCGTTGCTGCCCAGTCCGGGTGGAACTGGAACCTCTGGCAGCTGATCTTCGTCCCCGCTGTGGTGTTCGCCATTGCCGGCACTGCAGAACTCAACCGTCCGCCGTTCGACCTCGTCGAAGCAGAGTCGGAACTCGTGGGTGGCTTCCACACCGAGTACTCGTCGGCGCGTTTTGCCATGTTCTACCTCGCCGAGTTCATGAACACGATCACGATGTCGGCATTGATCAGCACGCTGTTCCTCGGTGGACCGACGATGCCGTTCAACCTGGCGAAGGCCCTCCGTCTCGATGACGTGACCTTCATCGGCGCCCTGATCGGGGAGTCGAGCCCGCTGTGGCTGCTGCTCAAGGTGATGGGCCTCTGCTTCACCTACATCTGGATCCGAGGAACGCTGCCACGGTTCCGCTACGACCAGCTGATGGACCTTGGCTGGAAGAAGCTGATCCCCGCTTCGCTGCTGTGGCTGTTGATCCTCGCCGCTCGTGAGGCGGGTGAAACCCGGGCCGAGAAGTTCCGCAACGTCCTGATTGCGTTCATCGTGGCCACGGCCGTGGCCGGTCTACTGTTTGCGGCCATGCGTGTTGGTCGCCGGACGAGCGAAGAAGAGTTTGCCGCCGCCACGTCGCATTCCGACGGTCGCCGTCCGGGGAGGTTCTGACCGTGGGATACCTCGATGGCTTCAAGGTCACGTTCGCCGAGATGTTCCGGGATCGGCTCACCGAGGCCTACCCCGATACCATCCGCCCGAAGCCGGAGCGCTTTCACGGACGTCATGTCCTGAACCGCTACGAGGACGGCATGGAGAAGTGCATCGGCTGCGAGCTCTGCGCCGGCGTCTGCCCGGCAAAGTGCATCTACGTGCGCGGGGCCGACAACGATCCGATGGACCCGACGTCGCCGGGGGAGCGCTACGGCTTCGTCTACGAGATCAACTATCTGCGCTGCATCCACTGCGACCTCTGCGTCGAGGCGTGTCCTACCGAAGCGATCACCGAATCGAAGATCTTCGAGTTCGCGTTTACCAACCGGCGCGACGCGATCTACACGAAGGACGAGCTTGTTGTCGGAAACGATGGTCGCCCGAAGGTGCAACCGTGGGAAGACGCCCGAGGCGCGGAGTCGCCGATCTCGGGCTGGATGCGCGCTACCTCGCCGGGCGGAGACGCTTCGTACCGCGGTAAGCCCCTGTGGTCCGGTGACCTCGGTGCCGGTACCCGCGCCGCCGAACCCGGCCAGGACGTCGAACTCGCCGAGCGCGTTGCCCGACTCAGCCAGCAGGCCGCAGCTGCGAAGGCGGACGCACCGTCGAACGATGGGCATCACTAAACATGGTTGATTGGATCGTCTTTGTTGCCGGAACGCTGATCGCCCTGAGCGGAGCGATCGGGGTCGTCACCCTGCCGAACCCGGTGCACGCCGCGCTCTCGCTCGTGCTGACCCTCTTCGGGGTGGCCGTCCTCTTCGTTGCGCAGGCGGCCCACTTCCTGGCTGTCGTTCAGGTCATTGTCTACGCCGGAGCCGTCGTGGTGCTGTTCCTGTTCGTGATCATGCTGCTTGGCGTGGATCGCGACGAAGCCAACATCGGAGTCGAACCTTTGCGGGCGCAGAAACCGGCGGCGGCCGTGATCGGTGTCGCGGCAGTCGGCCTTCTCCTGGCGCTCTCGCGGGTCAACTTCACGACCGGTGCACCGTCCACAGCTGGTGCCGCCGATGGCCCGGGTACCAATGTCGAGAAGATCGCCGATTCGGTGTTCACCCGCTATGTCTACGCGTTCGAGATCACCTCGGTGCTCCTGGTGATCGCCGTCGTCGGTGCCGTGCTCCTGGCCCGCAAGCCCAAACCGCTCACCGATGAGGTGGCGGCATGACCCAGGCCCAGGGAGCGGTGCTCGTCGACAAAGCCAGTTCCGGACCGGGGGGACAGTGGTTCCTCGCCGTGGCGGCAGTGCTCTTCACCATCGGCATGGTCGGTCTGCTGCTGCGTCGCAACGTGATCGTGATGTTCATGTGCGTGGAGCTCATGCTCAACGCGGTGAACCTCACCTTCGTCACCTTCGCGAAGATGCTCAACGACATCGGCGGGCAGGTCGTCGTCTTCTTCATCATGGTCGTGGCGGCCGCCGAAGTGGTCGTCGGCCTCGGCATCATCGTGTCCATCTTCCGCCGTCGAAAGATCGGCACCACGGCGGACAACGCCGTGCTTCTGAAGGGCTGACGAACAAGTGCTCTCTCTCGTCTGGCTCATCCCGGCTCTGCCGCTCTTCGGTGTGGCGGTTCTTCTGCTGTTCGGCAAACGTATTGGCGAGCCTCTCGCCGGTTGGTTCGGCACGGCGATGGTGGCCGGTTCATTCCTGATCTCGTTGGGCGTGTTCGCCGATTTGGCGTCGAAGAGCGCCGAGGAGCGGGCGTACACCAAGGTCCTCTGGTCGTGGCTCCCTTCGCTCGGCGTCGATGTGGCGCTGCTCGCCAACCCGCTCTCGATGACGATGGTCCTCTTCGTCACCGGCATCGCTGCGCTGATCCACGTGTTCGCCATCGGCTACATGCACGGTGATCCGAGGTTCTCCCGGTTCTTCACCTATCTCAACCTGTTCGTCTTTTCGATGTTGATGCTCATCATGGGCGACAACTTCGTGCTGATGTTCCTCGGCTGGGAGGGTGTGGGGACCTGTTCGTACCTCCTCATCAGCTTCTGGTTCGAGCGCCCGTCGGCGGCCACCGCCGGAAAGAAGGCCTTCGTCGTCAACCGGGTGGGCGACTTCGGTCTGATGATCGCCATGTTCCTGATTTTCAACGAGACCGGTTCGCTCCAGTACCACGCCGTGTTCCGATCGATCGAGGAGAACGGCATCGCCTCGTCCACGGCAACGGCGATCTGCCTGCTGTTGTTCCTCGGCGCCTGCGGCAAGTCGGCCCAGCTTCCGCTCTACGTGTGGCTTCCCGACGCGATGGAGGGCCCGACGCCGGTGTCGGCCCTGATCCACGCCGCCACCATGGTCACCGCTGGTGTGTACCTGATGGTTCGAGTGCATCCGCTGCTCGAACTGGCGCCGGGGGTGATGACGACCATCGCGTGGGTCGGTGCGCTCACCGCACTGTTCGCGGCCACGATCGCCACGGCGCAGGACGACATCAAACGCGTCCTCGCGTATTCGACGATCAGTCAGTTGGGCTACATGTTCCTGGCCGTAGGAGTGGGCGGCAATGTCGCGGCCATCTTCCACATGGTCACGCATGCGTTTTTCAAAGCGCTGATGTTCCTCGCTGCGGGATCGGTGATCCACGGCATGCACGGTGTCGTGGTCGACGAGCAGAACATGAAGTGGATGGGCAACATCAAGAAGTGGATGCCGATCACCACGGGTACGTTCCTGATGGGCTGGCTGGCCATCTCCGGGTTCCCGCCGTTCTCCGGCTTCTGGTCGAAGGACGAGATCCTCCTCGATGCGTACAAGGAGAACAAGGCGCTGTGGATCATCGGGCTGGTCACCGCGCTGCTCACCGCGTACTACATGACCCGCCAGATCATCCTCGTGTTCTTCGGTAGGGAACGGTTCGTGACGGACTCGCATGCCGACGCGAATGGCGACGCGCATGGACACGGGCACACGCCGCACGAGTCACCTTTGCTGATGCTGTTCCCGCTCGGTGTGCTCGCCGTGCTCGCCGTTGTCGGCGGCGCCATCAACCAGCCCTTTGGCGGGAAGAACCTGGCCATGCGGCTCGAGCACTGGCTCGACGAATCCTTCATCCCCGGAACCGAGATCCACGCCTTCGTGAGTGCTCATGGTTCCGTGGGCAGCGGCACGAAGCTCACTCTTGCGGTGATCGCCACCCTGTGCGGTATCGCCGGCATCGCGCTCGGCGCTTCGCAGTGGCTCACTCGAACCAGTCCCGAATCGCAAGCAGCGCTCGAGCTCCCACTTCTCAAGCGCGCATACGGTGTCGACGCGATCTACTCGAAGATCTTCGAAGTGCCGGGACGCAAGCTCAGCGAGTTCCTGGCGTTTGTCGTCGATCGACGCGGTATCGACGGAGTGGTGAACGGCATGGCCACGCTCGTACGTGGTGGAGGAACCCAGTTGCGCAAGTTGCAGAACGGCTACGTGCGGACCTACGCACTGAGCATTGCCGGTGGGTTGGTCGCGCTCCTCGTGTGGGCCATTGTTCGGACGGGGTTCTGATGTTCTCGACGGTGCTTGCTGCGAGTGAGGGATCCGCTGCCGTGGCGTTCCCGCTTCTCACCATGCTGGTGGTGTTCCCCCTGATCGGCGCCCTTGTGGTGATGTTCATCCCGAACACGCGGGTGAACGAGCTCGTGCTGCCCCTCGGTCTGCTCTTCAGCGGGGCCACCGCCGCACTTGCCGGCTGGATGATGTTCGCGTTCGACAAGGGCGAGGCCGGCTTCCAGTTCGTGTCCAAGCAGGAGTGGATCTCATCGTTCGGCTCGTCGTGGCATCTCGGCGTCGACGGCATCTCGCTGTGGCTCGTCGTGCTCACGGGTTTCTTGTTCCCGTTGGCGCTGCTCGGCCCCGACGAGCGCCACAACCGCAAGGCCTACACCGCGTGGATCCTGCTGCTCGAAGCGGGCGTGATGGGCGTGTTCCTCTCGCTCGACCTCTTCTTGTTCTTCGTGATGTTCGAAGTGGTGCTGGTCCCGATGTACTTCCTCATCGGCGGGTGGGGACACGGCAACCGGTCCTACGCCGCCACCAAGTTCTTCTTGTACACCATGGTCGGATCCGGGCTCATGCTCGTCGCCATGGTGACGCTCGCATTTCTCGCCCGCAAGAACATCGGTGAGCTCACCTTCGACGTGACCAAGCTCGCCGAGGCGGGTCTCTCGCGTGACACGTCGCGTTGGCTGTTCCTCGCGTTCGCCGCGGCGTTCGCCATCAAGGTCCCCATCTTCCCGCTGCACACGTGGCTGCCCGATGCCCACACCGAAGCGCCGACCGCTGGCTCGGTGATCCTGGCCGGCGTGATGCTGAAGATGGGCACCTACGGACTGATCCGGTTCGGTATCTATCTGTTCCCTGAAGCTTCCACGTGGTTCGGCCCGGTCATGCTCACCCTCGGCGTGATCGGCATTCTCTACGGCGCGCTCACGGCAGCCGTGCAGAAGGACCTCAAACGTCTGGTGGCGTATTCCTCGGTCGCCCACCTCGGATTCATCGTGCTCGGCACCTACGCGCTCACGAACCAGTCGCTGTCGGGCTCCGTGCTCCAGATGATCAACCACGGTGTCTCGACCGGCGCGTTGTTCCTTCTCGTCGGATGGATCTACGAGCGTCGTCATACCCGTCTGATCTCCGACCTCAAGGGCATCCAGAAGGTCGCGCCGGTCCTTGCCGGTGCCTTCACCATCGTCATGCTCTCGTCGATCGGCGTTCCCGGCCTCAACGGATTCGTCGGCGAGTTCATGATCCTCGTCGGCACGTTCGTCGATCACCGGTGGTGGGCGGTCGTGGCGGCAAGCGGGGTCATCCTCGCGGCCATCTACCTCCTCTGGGCCTACCAGCGCACGTTCCATGGCGAGCCCGACGAGGCGAACGCTTCGCAGATCCATGACCTCACGCTTCGCGAGCGCATCGTCATCGTTCCCTTCCTCGCCGTCATCGTGCTCATGGGCGTGTACCCGAAGCCCTTTCTCGATCGGATCGATCCGTCCGTGAAAGCACTCATCACCCACGTCGAGACGAAGACCGGCGAGCGAGAACCTACTCCTGCAAAGAATCGGGGAGCGATCCCTGCCGGCTCGGCCGAGACCGAAGGGCATAGCGACGGCGACGCCGAAGCGCACTCCGACGAGTCGTCGGCCGAAGGGGAGGGGCAATGAACATGAACGTCCTCGCCCAGGCTGCTGCGGAAACGACCGACGCCGCTCAAGGAGCGATCTCCGCAACGCTCGACACGCCGAAGATCGACTGGATTGCCGTCGGCCCGGCCACGGTGCTGATTACCGGCGCTCTGCTCCTCATCGTCATCGCATCGCTGGCGAAGCACACCAAGTTGGCCCGCGGGTTCGCCACGTGGTTCACCATCGGCACGGCGGTCACCGCCGGCGGGTTCACCTTCCCCCTGTGGGACCGGGTGAACCACGGCCGCTCGTCGTCGGCCTTGGCCAACGCACTCCACGTCGACGGTTTCAGCGTGTTCTTCGCCATGCTCACGGTCTGCGCGGTTGCGCTCGCCGCGCTGGTGCTCGACGGCTACCTGCGCCGGGAGGAGCTCGAAGGACCGGAAGTCTTCGTGCTCATGCTGCTGTCGGCTTCCGGGGGCATCATCATGGCCTCGGCCAACGATCTGATCGTGCTGTTCCTCGGGCTCGAGATCCTGTCGATCGCGCTCTACGTCCTCGCCGGTTCGCATCTGCGCCGCGCCGAGTCGCAGGAAGCGGCGCTCAAGTACTTCGTGCTCGGCGGCTTCTCCTCCGCGGTGTTCCTCTATGGCATTGCGTTGACCTACGGGGCGACCGGTTCGACCAACCTCACGGAGATCGCGAACTACCTCGCCGGTAACATCATCCTGCACAACGGTCTGCTCGTGGGCGGCCTCGCGCTGATGCTGGTCGGGCTCGGCTTCAAGATCGCCGCGGTTCCGTTCCACGTGTGGACGCCCGACGTCTACCAAGGTGCACCGTCGCCGGTAACCGGCTTCATGGCCGCGGCTGCGAAAGCCGCGGGGTTCTCGGCGCTGCTTCGGATCCTTCTCACCGGGCTCGGTTCCCGTCGCCTCGACTGGCAGCCGATCATCTGGGTGCTGGCGATTGCGTCGATGTTCCTCGGTGCGGTGCTGGCCGTCGTGCAGAGCGACGTGAAGCGGATGCTGGCCTATTCGTCGATCAGCCACGCCGGTTTCATTCTCATCGGACTCCAGGCGGGCAATGCCGTCGGCTTGTCCAGCTCGCTGGTGTACCTCTTCACCTACGCGATCGTCGTGCTCGGCACCTTCGGCGTCGTCACGGTCGTCGGCGGTCGGGGCGATTCCCACCACGACCTCGACGACTACAACGGGCTGGCCAAGCGCTCCCCGTTCCTCGCCGTGGCACTGACAGTGTTCCTCCTCGCCCAGGCAGGGATACCGGCCACATCCGGTTTCATCGCCAAGTTCGGCGTGATCCGGGCTGCCGCCGATGCCAACTCCTACGCCATCGCCATCATCGCCATGCTGATCTCCGTGGTCGGAGCGTTCTTCTACCTGCGGGTGATCCTGCGAATGTGGGCCCGCGGCGACGACCATGCCGATGGGCACGGCGCAGATGACGCCGTGGTTGCGCAGATCAGCATGCCGATCGCTACCCAACTCGCCATCGCCACGGCGTTCGCCTTCACCATCGCCGTGGGCATCCTCCCCCAGACCATCATCGACTTCGCTGACCGCGCGCTTCTTCGGTAACGCACACGCCATGTCGACTTCACCCTCCCCATCCCTCTCCCGGTAGGCTCCTCGCCCGTGTCGGACTTCCTCCGCTCCTATCTCACCGTTGTCTTCCTCGCCGTCGCTGCGTTCGCGCTCGTCGGCGGCACGCTGTCGCTCTCGCGGCTGGTGCGTCCGAAGAACCCGTCGGCATCCAAGCTCGTGGCCTACGAGTCCGGCGTCGACCCGGTCGGCACCGGATGGTCGCAGAGTCAGATTCGGTACTACCTGTACGCGCTGCTCTTCGTAATGTTCGACGTAGAAGCCGTGTTCTTGTTCCCGTGGGCGTTGCGACTCGAGGCCTTCGGTGTCTTCGGCCTCATCGAGATGGGCATCTTCGTGTTCATCCTGCTGCTCGGTCTTATTTATGCATGGCGTAAGGGAGTGCTCCGATGGGTCTGAGTCCGGAAGCAATCGGCAGATCATGGCGTGAGGGAGTGCTCCGGTGGGTCTAGTCGAGAACGGCTTTTTCAAGTCGAAGGGGCCGGTCAAGCCGCTCACCTCGCTGCTGAACTACAGCCGCAAGTACTCGCTCTGGTGCTACCAGTGGGGACTGGCCTGCTGCGCCATCGAGATGGGCGCCGCCTTCGGGTCACCTCGCTACGACGTGATGCGCCTCGGTGTGATTCCCTTCCCGGCCTCGCCGCGCCAGGCCGACCTCGTGTGCATCTCCGGCACCGTCACCGACAAGATGGCCCCGGCCATCAAGCGGCTGTATGACCAGATGCCGGAGCCGAAGTACGTGATCTCGATGGGGTCGTGCGCCAACTGCGGCGGTCCCTACTGGGACAGCTACTCCGTCACCAAGGGTGTCGACCAGATCATTCCGGTCGACGTCTACGTACCCGGCTGCCCGCCCCGCCCCGAAGCGCTCCTCGAGGGCATCGTGCTCCTGCAAGAACGGATCCAGAACGAGGACATGGCCGAGAAGTGGCGGGCGGAACCGATCTACATGTCGGAGACCCGCTAGCCACCACCAAAAGCGGAGCGGGCGGAACCGATCTACATGTCGGAGACCCGCTAGCCACCACCAAAAGCGGAGCGGGCAGAGCCGATCTCCATGTCGGATGGGTGATCCGCGATACGGTCCCCGGATGACCGAACCAATGCTTGTCGGTATCCGCGTTCTTGATTTGACCCAGTACCTCTCAGGCCCGACCGTGACACGTCTGATGGCCGAGATGGGTGCCGACATCGTGAAGATCGAGCAGGCGCCCTACGGCGATCCGATCCGTGGTCTCGCGGTCATGAGCAATGGCCGCTCCGGTTACTTCGTGCAGCAGAACCGGGGCAAGAAGAGCGTGTGTCTCGACTTCGACAAACCCGAGGGGCGGGCCGTGCTCGACAAGTTGATCGCTGAAGCCGACGTGCTGGTGGAGAACTACGGACCAAACGTGCTGGAGCGTCGGGGTCTCAATTACGACTCGATCGCCCAACAGAACCCCAAGCTCATCTACGCGTCGATTTCCGGGTTCGGTCGTAAGGGCAGTTACTCGCACAAGACGTGTTTCGATCTCATCGCCCAGTCCTACAGCGGCATGCTGAATCTCACGGGTCCGGAAGACGGTGCACCGATGCCGGTCGGCAGTTCATATGCAGACGTAACATCGGGAGTTCATGCCCTCGCCGGAATCGGAATGGCCCTGTTCCATCGTGAGCGCACCGGCCGCGGTGGACACATCGACATCGCCATGGTCGACACGTTGTTCCACGCGCACGAACTCGCGGTGCAGGGAGCCTCGATCACGAAGGGCAGGTGGCGGCCTAAACGTGGCGGCCGGTTCTCGACCCTCAACTCGCCGCAGGGCGTGTACAAGGGACCCGAAGGATGGATCGCGATTCAGGTCATGGAGGCCCAGTGGCCCCACTTCTGCAAAGCGCTGGACCGCCCCGACCTGGCGGGCGACGTGCGATTCGCGGACCTTCGTGGCCGCCACAAGAACCGCGGCGAACTCAACCCGATCGTCGAGGAATGGATGGCCACCTTCGCCACCGACGCCGAGCTACTCGCCACGTTGGAAGTGCACCGCATTCCGTGCGCCCCCGTCCTCGACGCCGCCGACGCGATCACCCATCCCTACTTCGTTGAACGCGGGATGGTGAAGACGATCAACGATCCGGTCATAGGCGAGATGGTCATTCCCGGCAATCCGCTGCGTTTCTCCGAGCAACCCGACGAACTCGATCTCGTGACGCCTTCACTTGGCCAGCACAACTATGAAGTGCTCACCCACCTGGGCTACGCCGCCGCCGAGATCACCGCGCTCGAAGCATCAGGCGTCCTTCGCCGCGGCGACACGTAGCTCGTGGCTCCGCCGCTCCGTTCTCGTGGACTGGGACGCAACGGCGGAAGTGCGCCAGTGCAAGTACGACTGCGGAAGTACGCCCAGGACAAAGTGAAAGCTCTCCGGGAATCCGTAACCGCATCGCTCGCCCTTCCGTGACGCGCCGACTTGCCTGGGCAGGCACGGGGCGGCGATGGCAGGATGGCGCTCGTGAAGTTTCCTGGGTTCGTCTATCACCGGCCGACATCGCTCGATGAGGCGGTCGAGCTGCTCGGACGCCTCGGTGACGATGCGAAGGTCCTGGCCGGCGGGCAGTCGCTGTTGCCGGTGATGGCACTGCGATTGGGGCAGTCGGAACACCTCGTCGACATCTCCCGGGTGAGCGGACTTGCCGTTCTCGCCCACGACGCCGGTGTTGTCCGCGTCGGTGCGACAGTCACCCATGCTCAGGTGGAGGACGCTCCCGTGGTTCGGAGGCACGCCCCGCTGCTTGCCGATGCGATGCCCTGGATCGCCCATCGGGCGGTTCGCAATCGCGGCACGGTGTGCGGCAGCCTCGCCCATGCCGACCCTGCGGCGGAGCTTCCTGCCATCGCGCTCGCGCTCGACGCGTCCTTGGTCGCTCGGTCCGTTCGCGGGGAACGGATCATCGCCGCCCGCGACTTCTTTCAAGGGTTCCTCACAACGTCTCTCGCTCCGGATGAGCTGCTGTGTGAAGTCCGGTTCCCCGCAGTGGCACCCGGCACCGTGACCGCCGTCAACGAGGTGAGTCGTCGCCACGGCGACTACGCCATGGTCGGGCTCGCGGCGTCGTTGCGACGTGACCGCACCGGATCGATCGACGATGTCGCCCTCGCGCTGTTCGCCGTGGGGTCGACCGCAGTTCGTGCCACGAATGCGGAGGGCGCGCTCCGGGGGCGGACGCTCACGCGAGACACGATCACGACCGCCGTTGCTGCGCTGCGCGAGGAACTCGACCCACCAGGTGACAATCACGCCTCACCGGCATATCGGCGCCACGTCGCCGGTGTCGTCCTGGCCCGCACATTGCAGGGGTTCGCATCTGACGCGGCCACGATTTCGGGAGACGCGGCGTGAGCACGAACGAAAGCGGGTCGGTGTCGGCCGCGGTGTCGCTGATGGTCAACGGCACGAAGGTGGAACGCCACGTGCCCGTGCGCACATCGCTCGCCGATTTCCTTCGTGAGGACCTTCGGCTGACCGGTACCCATCTCGGGTGCGAGCACGGGGTGTGCGGGGCGTGCACGGTGCTGCTCGACGGTGCCGCGGTGCGGTCGTGCCTGATGCTCGCGGTGCAGGCCGACGGCGTCGCCGTCACCACCATCGAAGGGCTCGCCGCCCCCGACGGAACCCTGTCGCCGCTTCAGCAGTCGTTCATGGACCATCACGGGTTCCAATGCGCGTTCTGCGCACCCGGGTTCATCCTCACCGCGCAGACTCTGATCGACCGAGGCGAGCCGCTGACCCGGGACGCTCTCCGCGCCGAGATCTCCGGCAATCTCTGTCGCTGCACCGGCTATGCCTCGATCCTCGAGAGCATCGAGGCGGCAATCACGGCGGCGCTCGGGCCTCTCACCGATGCGAATGGGGCGGCGAAGTGAGGGCGTCGCTCGTCGGCAAGCTCGTCGGTTCGAGTGTGACCCGCAAGGAAGACCGGCGGCTCCTGACCGGCAAGGGCGCCTACGTGGCCGACGTCGTCGTCGACGGCATGGTCCACGCGGTGTTCCTGCGGAGTCCGCACCCGCACGCCGAGATCGTCCGCATCGATGCCGCCAAGGCGCGTCGTGTGCCCGGCGTGGTGGCTGTCTACACCGGTGAGGAGATGAAGGCGAAGACGAATCCGTTCGTGAACTTCGCCATGCTGGCCGGCCTCTATTCGCCGGTGTTCTGGCCCCTGGCCACCGGTCGCGTGCGGATGGTCGGCGACCCCGTTGCGTTGGTCCTCGCGTCCTCGCGTGCGGAGGCCGAAGACGCGCTGGAGCACATCGAGGTCGAGTACCGGCTGCTTCGCCCGGTCGGCACGATCGCCACCGCGCTCAGTCCGGGAAGTGAGCAGCTGTGGCCGAAGAACGGCGGCAACGTCGTCTACGAGCACACCGACACGTTCGGTGATGTCGATGCCGTCTTCGCATCGGCCGAACACGTCTTCACCGAGCGCTTCTCCAGCCATCGTCAGTCGAACCAGCCGATGGAGACCCGCGGTTGCGTCGCCGAGGTCACGCCGAGCGAACTCGTCTTCCATTCTGCAACCCAGTCCGCGCATTCGCTCCGCTGGATCCTGGCCATCGGCACGAGCCGCGCTGGAGCGGTCGACACCCTGAAGGCGCTCAAGGCCAACCGCTCCCGTTTGAAGTCGTTCGGCAAGGGAGCGAAGGAGTTCCTCACCGCGAACAAGGACGAGCTCAGCAAGAACGACAACGCCGGGATGATCCACCAGGTCCGACGTGACCCATCGACGCTGCGTCACATCGGCCGTCTGTTCTCCAACACGCTGGCGATGGATGCCCGCCATCTCCCTCGGGTGGTCGCCGGTGACATCGGTGGGGCATTCGGGGTGAAGGGCCATCCCTCGCGTGAAGACGTGGCGGTCTGCGCTGCAGCCATCGACCTCGGACGATCGGTGAAGTGGATCGAGGATCGTGTCGAGCACCTCACCGTTGGGGGAACGGCGCGCGACGAAACGATCACGATGAGCATGGCCGTCGACAACAGCGGCAGCATCCTTGGCATGCGCGCAGATCTTGTTGTCGATCAGGGTGCGTATCCCGCGGTGCCCTTCGGGGCGCCGCTGTTCACGCGGATCATGAAGGTGATGATGCCCGGAACGTATCGCCCGGAGGCTTTCGAGCTCCGGACGCGCGTCGTCGCCACGAACAAGGCGCACTACGTCGCCTATCGGGGACCGTGGGCCAACGAGACCTGGGCCCGTGAGCGGATGCTCGACATCGTCGCCCGTCGCCTGGGCATGTCCGCCACGGAGATCCGTCTGCGCAACATGTACGGGCCCGACGAGCTTCCGGTGAAGATGATCACCGGTCCGACGCTCGACGTCGAGATGTCGGCCAAAGCCACGCTGGAGCGGGCCATCGAGCTTGCCGATGTCGACGCGTTCCGAACGGCGCAGGCACAAGCCCGCGAGTCGGGAAAGCTCCTCGGCGTCGGTTTCGCCACGTTCCACGAAGCCGCACCGGGACCGCCCGATTATGCGGACGCCCTGCTGCCGGGCGGCGGGATGATCTCGTCCGAGCCGATCCGCACCGTGCTCGAAGCTGATGGAACGGTGTCGGTGTTCACCCAGCAGGTGCCCCACGGGCAGAGTCACGAGACGACCTTCGCCCAGGTTGCCGCCGATGAGCTCGGCGTCCCGATCGATCAGGTGACCGTCGTGTTCGGCGACACCAACCGCACACCGTTCGGCCTGATGGGCACCGGCGGAAGCCGCGGCGGTCCGATGGCCGGCGGCGGGTCGATGTTCGCGGCCCGCGACCTCCGCAGGCAGATCCTGGATCAGGCCGCCGGCCTGCTCGAAGCGGCGGTGGAGGACGTGGAGATCACCGACGGCACGATTCATGTAGCGGGCGTCCCGTCACGTGGGATCTCGTTTGCCGACGTCGCCGGTGCGGTGCGCCGCGGAGGCAACGCCGAGCTCACGTCGACGGTTGCCTACGACGGCGGACGCGGTGGCTGGGTGCAGGCAACGCATGTGTGCTTCGTCGAGATCGACGCAGACACCGGCATGATCTCGATCCCGCGTTATGTGGTGATCGAGGACTGCGGCGATCTCATCCATCCGGCCGTTGTCGACGGTCAGATCCGCGGCGGCGTGGCGCAGGGTGTGGGGGCGGTGCTCTACGAGAAGGTGGCCTACGACGCCGATGCGAACTTCCAATCGTCGACCTTCATCGACTACCTGATCCCCACGGCCATGGAGATCCCGGCGGTGGAGATCCACCACCTGCAGACGCCGAGCGACAAGCCGGCCAACTTCCGGGGCGTCGGCGAAGGCGGAATGATCGGCGCACCTGCGGCGATCACCAATGCCGTCGAAGATGCTCTGGCCCACCTCGGGGTCACCGTGACGGAGCAGTACCTGCCGCCGACCCGGATTCTCGAACTGATGGGCGTCATCGCCCGATCCGCTTAGTCGAGGACGAACGCGAACCAGGAGATCGTGGTGCCTCGTCAGCGGTGCTCCGGTGCGCCGCCGACGAACTTCTGCGGGGTGGCCTCCTACCGTGACGTCCATGACCCCGCGAGTGGCTGCGCTTCCGGTTGATCTGCTGTCGCTCGCCAACGCTCTGGAAGGATGCGCGCTTACCATCGACGGTGCCGTGCGTCGCCTGGGTACCGGTCGTGCGGAGTACCACGCGACGCCTGTTGCGTCGTTGGCCCGGACCGCCCGATCCGTCGAGGCTTCCGTGGCGTTCGTCGCCCGGCGGCTCGGTGCGGCCGACGCGCCTGGTGGCAAGGCACTGCCGCTGCCCATCATCGGCATTCCCCCGTCCACGGCGTTCGGCTATCCCCGGCCCGGACAGCTGGTCGGGCCGTTCTCGAACGGCGATCCGCACGACGTTCTTCGGGTCGCCGCCAGCCAACTCGGCGTGCGCGAGCGGGGGCGCAACCTCAATGAGTATGGCGAGTGGTTCGGCGCGAACGGCGTGTTCTGGTGTGCCGAGTTCGTCTCGTGGGTGTTCGCGCACGCCGGGCATCCGCTACCGATCAGCGTCGGGGCGGGGAAGGGTGCGTCCGGCTTTGCGTACTGCCAATACGGAAGGGATGCGGCGTACAAACGCGGTGAGCTGTTCTCCCGCCCTCGACCCGGAGACGTGTTCTTCCACTTCCGCCGAGGCGACAGCGGCGCCGGGCACACCGGAATCGTCGTCGACGTGCTGCCCGATGGTCGTGTCGTGACGATCGAAGGCAACGCCGGGCCCCGGAGCGGTCGTGATGGCGGTGGTGTGGTGAAGCAAACCCGCTCACTCGCCTACTCGCGGGGCCTCACGTTCTGGAGGGTGTTCGCGCCTTCACCCGAGGACGATCGCGGCCCTGATGACCTGGCACCCCGCCCGAGCACGCTCGAACCGCGACGCCGCCGAACACGACGTCGGTCGACCCGGACCGCTACGCGTTGACGGGTGTCGTGATCGGCCGCTCGACGGCGTTGAATGCGGTGTTCGGGAGCTTGTGGAGGCTGCGCAGGTCGCCGGCCCGAATCCAGCCGAAGGCGATGAGGGCGAACATGAAGGCCGCGCCGCCTACGTAGGTGGTGATCGGCCCGAAGCGGTCGTACACGGCGCCAGCGGATAAGGCGGCCACACCGCCGGAGAGCGTTTGCAGTGCACCGACGAGGCCCTGTGCTCCCGCGAGTTGCTCCGGAGGGGCGGCCAGCGAGACGGCGACGGGAATGCTCGATGCGCTCATGCCGTCGTTCGTCGCGTGCACCAGGCCGACGAGGATGAGGATCCACGGCACCGGGATCAGCCCGTACATGGTCAGACAAAGGGCTCCGACACACAGACCCAGTCCTCCTATGCGGAACGGGCCCTTCCGCTCGACCCACGCCCCGCCCCGCTCGGCGAGCACGACCATGGGGGCGGCGAACACGATGATGCCCAGCGTGACGTAGAAGTACGAACCGTTGAGGTCGTCGATGCGGACCGCCCACAGCGCATCGAAGATGCCGATCATGATGAAGAAGGCGACGCCGTAGGCACTGGCCGATTGCATCCATCGGGCGCGCAGTAGTCCGATCGCAAGGCGGGGCTGGTCCTCGGCCGTCGCTTCGGGGGCACCGAACGGAGCGCGCCAGGTGACGGGGAGGAACACCGCGGAAAGCGCTGCGGCGACCACGAAGGGCCAGCGAATGCCGATGTGACCGACCAGGACAGCGGCGATGGCCGGCCCGAGGAGGAAGCCGACAACGTCGAACGACAACATGCCGCCGAGGTTCTTGCCGACGTTGTCGGGGTCGGCGCATGCCACCGAACGGCGCATGGCCGGGTAGGCCGCTCCAATGCCCAGGCCCATCAGAGCACGCCCGAACGCGAAGGCGGGCGTGGCCGACGCGGTGGCGACGATCAGGAGCCCGGTCACGTTGGCAATCAGTCCGCCGAGGAGCAGGGTGCGGGCGAAGCCGCGGTCAGCGAGCGGGGCGAGGAGGATCTGGGCCACGAACGAGGCGAAGAATCCGACGGCGACGATGAGGCCGAGCATCGTCTCGGAGATCCCATAGGAGTCGCGCATCTTGCCGAGCACGGCGAACATCACCCCGTAGCCCGACGACAGCGCGGCGCCGGTGAGTTGCAACGAGCGGATGGTTCGACGACTCGTTTGCACGGCCACCGAGGCTAGGCGCTGCCGGTCACCTGCCTTCGGTAGATTCCGGTGTTCCGGGGTCGACGCGCTCGAGAGCGGCGAGTCGAGCCATCGGCCGGGAACTCGCGGTCAGGCTTTGTCAGCTTTCGCCGCCGGGACGACCCCGTCGAGATAGACACGCAGCGCGTCCTCGTCCCACGGTGCCCGGAGTGCGATGTTGATGTCCTGCGCACCGGCGGCCCGGTAGGCACGGATTCGCTCGATCGCCTGGTCCGGGGTGCCGAGTAGGGCACCACCCGTGACCCGATCGAACGCGGGACCCCACGCGCCTCGCAGCCGCTCGACTTCCGCGTCGGCCGCAGCGGAGGTCGACTGCAGATTGAACATGAGGTTGATCGTGCGACGAACCGTTGACGGGTCCCGGCCGATCTCGGCACAGCGATCGTCGAGCACACCGTTGAGCCGCCGGTATTCCTCGGGAGTGACGTAGGGAACGTTCCACCCATCGGCATGCTTGGCCACGAGACGGAGCGTCCGCTGTTCCCCGGCCCCGCCGATCCAGATCGGTAAGCGCGCTTGTATCGGTCGCGGAAGGCACGATGCGTC
>JANOJN010000204.1:0-2045 GCA_031418775.1 Acidimicrobiia bacterium | reverse complement strand
GTGCTCCCCGCTCGTGTGGTTTCGAGCGTGTGCACGGCAGTTCCAACGCCCCACGCTGCCAGCCGACCATCCATTTCGCCCCGAACGTGGGGCGGTCTGACCTGAGGAGCCGTTCTGCCTAAGCCAAAGGAAGATGCGATTGTGCTGGAGGGCGTGGTCACCGAGCCACTCCCCAATGCGATGTTTCGCGTCGAACTGGAAAACGGCCACAAGGTGCTTGCCCACATCTCCGGAAAAATGCGTATGCACTACATCCGCATCCTCCCCGGCGACAAGGTGCAAGTAGAGCTCACCCCGTACGACCTCACCCGAGGTCGGATCACCTACCGCTACAAGTAAAGAGACACTGTGAACCTTCTCAATGGAGGCCGTGCATGAAGGTGCGGCCGAGCGTGAAAGCCATTTGTGAGAAGTGCAAGGTCATTCGTCGCCATGGGCGCGTGATGGTCATCTGCACCAATCCCCGACACAAGCAGCGGCAGGGCTAGTTCATGGCCCGTCTGTCTGGCATTGACATCCCTCGCGAGAAGCGAGTGGAGATTTCGTTGACCTACATCTTCGGTATCGGTCGTCCGACCTCGCAGAAGATCCTCGCCGATACCGGTATCGACCCGAACACCCGGGTTCGCAACCTTACCGAGGACGAGGTCACTCGTCTGCGCGCGTACATCGATCAGCACCTCAAGGTCGAAGGCGACCTCCGACGCGACGTGTCCCAGGACATCAAGCGGAAGATGGAGATCGGTTGCTATCAGGGCATCCGTCACCGCCGTGGCCTTCCGGTCCGCGGTCAGCGCACGCACACGAATGCGCGCACACGTAAGGGTCCGAAGAAGACCGTGGCTGGCAAGAAGAAGACCCCGAGGAAATAGGTCATGGCTAAACCGAAGCCGGGTGGCCGTCGCCCCCGCAAGAGAGAGCGCAAGAACGTCGTCGCCGGCGTTGCGCACATCAAGAGTTCGTTCAACAACACGATCGTTTCGATCACCGACGCCGAAGGCAACGTGCTTGCCTGGGCCTCGTCGGGCAACGTCGGTTTCAAGGGCAGCCGCAAGTCGACGCCTTTCGCCGCTCAGTTGGCTGCCGAAGCGTGCGCCCGTCGTGCCATGGAGCACGGCATCCGTCGCATCGAAGTGTTGGTCAAGGGTCCCGGTTCCGGCCGCGACTCCGCGTTCCGGGCCCTCCAGAACGTTGGTCTCGAAGTGACGTCGATCAAAGACGTTTCCCCCATCCCCCACAACGGTTGCCGTCCGTCCAAGCGGCGGAGGGTCTGACATGGCTCGCGCTCTGTTTTTTGGCGCTGCGCCGCTCCGCTTCGCGTCGCTGCTCGCAACACCCGTTGCCCGTCAAGGAAAGGCGGCCTGACATGGCTCGTTATACCGGTCCCGTCTGCCGTCTGTGCCGTCGGGAGAAGACGAAGCTGTTCTTGAAGGGTCCGAAGTGCGACTCGATGAAGTGCCCGATCGAGAAGCGGCCCTATCCGCCGGGTGAGCATGGCCGTGGGCGTATCCGTGAGTCGGAGTACATGCTCCAGCTCCGTGAGAAGCAGAAGGCCAAGCGTATCTACGGCGTTCTGGAAAAGCAGTTCCGGAATATGTTCGAGGAGGCCGACCGCCAGACCGGCGTCACCGGTCACAACCTGCTGCGCATGCTCGAGGTCCGTCTCGACAATGTCGCGTTCCGTGCCGGTTGGGGTGCCTCTCGTGCACAGTCCCGTCAGCTGGTGCGTCACGGTCACGTGAACGTCAACGGCCGTCGCGTCAACATCCCGAGCTACCAGGTTCGCAAGGGCGACATCGTCGAACTTCGTCCGAGCGCTCGCGAGTTCATCGTCATCCAGCACAACCTCGACACGATCGACCGGGCTGTCCCGGCGTGGTTGGAGAAGGCCGCTGAAGGCAAGTCCATCACCGTCCGTGACCTCCCGCTGCGCGAACACATCGATCTGCCGGTGCGCGAATCGCTCATCGTCGAGCTCTACAACAAGTAGGTCTACGCATGCTCATCATTCAACGACCCACAGTTGAGGCCATCGGCGACGAGGA
>JANOJN010000203.1:0-16601 GCA_031418775.1 Acidimicrobiia bacterium | reverse complement strand
CGCCCCGGCGTCGCGGACCGCGGATGCGACGCCGACGTGACACGTGGCCAGCAGGGTAGGGCCCGCTCCCGACCAGGTTGCCCCGAGAGCACCGGCCTCGACGAGGGCAGTCAGAACCTGCGTGGACTCGGGGAAGAGCGGTGTTCGCTGCGCTTGGTGCAGGCGATCGTCGAACGCCCCTCGAACCAACCGGCGGTGGTCCGCGAAACCGGCGATCAGAGCTCCCATCCGAGAGAGGTTGAACACGGCGTCGGGGAGAGGTACCGCCTCCGGCAACGCCTGGCGTGCGTCTTTCGTCGACAGATGCCGTTCCGGGATGACCACGACGAAGGTCAGCGCCGGGTCAAGCGGGAGGCGACTGGCGACCACGCGGCCGTCGATGATCGCCCCGGTGACGAAGCCACCCAGCACGCACGCCGCAGCGTTGTCGGCATGGCCCTCGAGCAGTCCGACGAAGCTCAGTGGGTCGGGATGTCCGCACGCCGCGACGATGCCGACGGCGAGCGACGCCGAGGAGCCGAGGCCACGCGCCACGGGGACGTCGCTCGTGATGTCAATGCGAAGACGGTCGTGGCCGAGCACCTGACGGGCGAGCTTGGCGGCGAAGTGGTTGCTGTTGAGCGGAAACGACGAGCCCTCGCCCATCACCGTGAGGTGGAGCCGGTCCGATGGCGTGACCGTGACCTCGGTCCACAGTTCAAGCGCGACGCCGAGCGTGTCAAAACCGGGACCGAGGTTGGCCGAAGATGCGGGTACCCGAGCGTGCACGGAGTCGCTCTACTGCGGCCGCGGACGCAGCGCTTCGAGCTCTTCGACCGTCATCAGCACCTCACGGGCCTTGGAGCCGGTCGTCGGTCCGACAACGCCGCGTGTCTCGAGAAGGTCCATCAGACGGCCGGCGCGAGAGAAGCCGACCCGAAGCTTGCGCTGCAGCATCGAGGTAGACCCGAACTGGCTGCGCACCACGAGGTCCATCGCTGCGTCGAAGAGGTCGTCGTCGTCCTCGTCGCCCCCGTCGGCGCCCGACGAGGTGAGCGGACTGCCGCTGAGTTCGCGCACACCGCCGTAGTTGAACGCCGACGGAGCACCGGGGCCGGACACGACTCCGGACGAGCCGAAGACCGCGTCGGGCGAAGGCTCCAGCAGGGGTCCGGGAGCACGCTGACCGACGAAACCGGTGGTGTGCTCCTTTGCCCCCATGTCGTCATCGGCGTCGATCGCCGGAGCAGACGACGGTCGCGACTCGGCGACCTGTTTGCCCTGGCGGTTCCAGAAGTTCACGATGCCGCGGACTTCCTCCTCGCTGACGAAGTTGCCCTGCACGCGCGTGGCCACGTTGGATGAAACCGTGAGCATCAGCATGTCGCCCTGCCCGATGAGTCGCTCCGCCCCCGGCTGATCGATGATGACGCGCGAGTCGGTCAGCGAGGACACGGCGAACGCGAAACGCGAGGGCACGTTCGCCTTGATCAGACCGGTGATGACGTTCACCGATGGGCGCTGCGTGGCGATCACCAGGTGGATGCCGACGGCACGTGCCTTCTGGGCGATGCGGCATATCGCCTCTTCGACATCGCGTGCCGCAACCATCATGAGGTCGGCGAGCTCGTCGACGACAACGAGGATGTAGCTGAGCTTCTCGTGCTTGACCGGTGGGAGTCCGATCCCGCCGGCCGGGTCGTCGGCATAGGGGTCGTCGAGATCGCCTCGCGCGACCGCGTCGTTGTAGCCGCCGATGTCACGGAAGCGCAGACGCGCCAGCATCTCGTAGCGGCGCTCCATCTCGTCGACCGCCCACGCCAAGGCGTTCGACGCCTTCTTGGGGTTCGTGACGACCGCGGTCAGGAGGTGCGGGAGCCCGTTGTACTGCGAGAGCTCGACCATCTTCGGGTCGATGAGGATCATGCGCACCTCATCGGGAGTGGCCCGCATGAGGATCGAGGTGAGGAGCGAATTGATGCAGCTCGACTTACCCGACCCGGTCGTGCCGGCCACCAGCACGTGCGGCATCTTGCCGAGGTCGACCGTGACCGGCCGGCCGTCGATGTCGCGACCGATAGCGACCGTAAGCGGGCTTACGGCCTTGCGTGCTTCCGGCGTGAAGAGCACATCACCGACGGCCACGAGTTGGCGTTGCTTGTTTGCGACTTCGACCCCGATGGCCGACTTGCCAGGGATGGGAGCGAGGATGCGGACATCGGCGGTGGCCATCGCATACGCGATGTCCTTGTGGAGCGCGGTGACCTTGGCCACCTTCACCCCGGGCCCTAGCTCGAGCTCGTAGCGAGTGACCGTGGGGCCCACGGTCATCCCGATGAGGCGCGTCTCCACGCCGTGCGCGGCGAGCGCCTCTTCCAGCACACGGCCGGCCAGCTCGACCGCCCTTTTGTCGATCTCGACGGCCTTGCCCTTCTTCAGAAGCGCGCTCGGCGGGAGCTTCCACACGACGGCCGGCTTCGCCTTCGGCCCGAGACCCGGCAGTGGCACCGCGGCGACGACGGGCTGTTCGTCGGTCCAGACAGGCTCCGGCGGAAGGGTGACCTCGACCGGTTTCGGGGTCGCGGCCTCGACGGCGGCATCTTCCGCCGCGGCCAGATCGATCACCGGTTCTGCCGACGGCTTCTTGCGCACCCGCTTGGGCTTCACCGGTTCAACGACGTCTTCGACGGCGTCGGGCGCGTCGTCGATCAGGTCGTCCACGAGGTCGTCGTAGCCGGGCTGGAAGTAGTCGCCGTCGGACTTCGGATCACGCCAAAGAGCACCCGCCTCGCGACCCGGATGGGTGAGGCGCCGCTCGCGCATCGAGATGCGCGCTGGGGACGTGGGATGGCGGTCCCGGGCCGAGGAGCGTTCCTCTCGTTCGGATGCCGAGGTGAGGGTGAACAACGATGCAACGCCGCGGCGCGTCGCGGCGCCCACCGGTCGCATGCCATCAGCGGTCCGGTTCACGGCGTCGCGAACGCGGAGCCGGACCAGGATCAACACGCCGAGAAGACCCAGCACGCACAGAACGATGACTGTTCCCCAGGTCGCGACGACCCGGGTCAGCGGTTCGGCGACGATCAAGCCGACGTATCCCCCGGCCCCGCGCAGGGTTCGCAGCGGTGACCCGAACCCGGCGCCGTCGGCGCGCACGTGGAGCAGGCCAGCGGTGGCGAGCGTAAGGAAGAGCGAACCGATGGCGACCCGAACCGGCTCCTCCCGGGGTCGGCCCCGCACCAGGACATAGCCGACAGCGATCAAGGCCATCGGGACCAGCGGTTTTGCCTGTCCGAGCACCGCGCCGGCGCCGCTGCGGACCACCTCCCCGAACATGCCCGTGAGCCCGAAGAACATGCCGAGGCCGATCAGAACACCTACGACGAGCAGGACGAGGCCCCACACGTCGTCGGCCTGACGACCGAGGTGGGTCCCGAGGAACTCCCTGGTCTGTCCGAACGTGCTCGGCCGCGAGGCCGCTCGCCGAGCGCGCGTCGAAGTGGTTGAGCGTCCCCGAGAAGACGACGCGGAGCGTCGCTTCGTCGAGCCGCCCGAGCGTGGGGAAGTCCGCTGGGAGGGAGGCACAGTGCGTTTCAGGGTAGCCGGACCCGTGTGACAGGTTCTGTTTTTCCCCGCCGGGGCGCTGCCCCCCGGTCTCAGACCTCGATGACGACGGGGACGATCATCGGTTTGCGCCTCGTCCGCTCGCTGACGAAGCGACCCGTGGCCGTACGAACGGTCCGCTTCATCGTCTCGTGGTCGCGCGCACCATCGGCGATGGCCTGCTCCAGCGCTTTGCGGATCACGATGGCGGCCTCGCCCAACAGCGTTTCCGCCTCGGGCGCGTAGACCCACCCACGGGTGATCAGCTCCGGATCGGTGATGATGTGACCATGGTCCTCGTCGATGGTGACGACGACAACGAGAACACCTTCGCTCGCCAGCACACGGCGGTCACGGAGCACGCCTAGGCCGACATCGCCGACGATGCCGTCGACGTAGAGATAGCCGCTCGGCACGTTCGGTCCGTAGTCGGCGCCCTGCTTGGTGAGGTCGACGGTGTCGCCGTCCTCGCAGATGAGCACGTTGGACGGCTTGATACCCATGTCCATTGCTAAGCGCGCATGGTGACTCAGCATGCGGAACTCGCCGTGGATCGGGATGAAGAACTCCGGCTTGGCGACCGAGAGCAGGGTCTTGAGTTCACCACGCTTGGCATGGCCGCTCACGTGCACCTTGGCGAGTCCGGAATGGATGACTTCAACGCCAAGTCGGCACAGACCGTCGATGACCTTGCCGACAGACGTCTCGTTGCCCGGGATAGCGTGGCTCGACAAGATGACGGTGTCGTCGTCGCCGAGCTTCACGAACCGGTTCTGGCCCGCGGCCATGAGCGACAGGGCCGACATGGGCTCGCCCTGCGACCCCGTGGAAACGATGAGCACCTTCGACGGATCGTGGTCACCGAGCCGTTCGATGTCGAACATGTCGCGATCGCTCAGCTTGATCTTGCCCATGTCACGGGCGATCTGCAGGTTTCGCTGCATGGACCGGCCGAGCGTGGTGATCTTGCGTCCCGATGCGAGACCGGCGTCGATGACCTGCTGCACACGGTGGATGTGCGATGCAAAGCAGGCCACGACGACGCGTCGTCCATCCTGATCGCGGATGATGTCTCGCAGTTGTTTGCCGATGACGCGTTCGGACTCCGTATGGCCGTCGACTTCGGCGTTCGTGGAATCGCCCATCAGCAGTCGGATCCCATGGTTCTCGGCCAGGGCGCCGATCTGAGCGAGGTCGGTGGTGCGACCGTCGATCGGCGTGAGATCGAGCTTCCAGTCACCGGAATGCATGATCACGCCCTGCGGCGTGTGGAAGGCGATCGCAATGGAGTCGGGCACGGAGTGCGAGACCGGGATTACTTCGATATCGAATGCGCCGATGGTGCGGCGCTCGCCGTCGACCAGCGGGTTGAACGAGGTGCGGCCGAGCAGGCCGGCCTCCTCTATGCGCCCGCGCGCCAGGTTCAGCGTGAGTTGCGTGGCGTAGAGGGGAAACGAGATGTCGCGCAGGAGGTACGAGAGCCCGCCGACGTGATCCTCATGTCCGTGGGTCAGGATCGCGCCATCGATGCGGTCCGCGTTGTCTCGCAGGTACGTGAAGTCCGGCAGGACGAGATCGATGCCCGGCATGTCGGAGTCGGGAAACATCAACCCGACGTCGACGAGCATCAACCGACCATTGACCTCGATCGCGCAGCAGTTGCGACCGACCTCGCCCAGACCGCCAAGGAAGATGACGCGTACGGTTCCGTCAGGTGCCGCGCCCACCGGCGCAAGTGCCTCTTCGGCGAGTGCCGCGACGGGGCGGGGAGGACCGCCTCGGCGACTCACGACGCGCCGTTTCGGCGTGGAGCCGCGACGGCGAACAACCGGCGGAGACTCACGAACCTGCCTTGAGATCGGCGTAGACCTTGCGGGCGCGATCTTCGAGATCGTCAGGTTCGCCGTCCATCGGCGGACGGCAGTACCCGACCGGGTGGCCGAGCGTCCGCAGCATGGCCTTGACGGGTTGCGGGTTGGGATTCGCGTCGCCCGTCTCAAAGGAGTACGAGTCGAGCAGCCGCGCATTGACCGATCGCGCCCGCTCGACGTCGCCCTTCTTGAACGAGGTGATCATCTCCTTGTGCTCCGACGCCGCCCAGGCCGTGGCCACGCCGATCACTGCGCTCCCGCCGATGGACAGCAGAGGAAGGGTCTGGTCGTCGTTCCCGCTGATGAGCTCGAAGCCCGACGGAGCTTCGGCCATGAGCCGCGCCGACGATGACACATCGCTTGCCGCGTCCTTCACCGCAACGATGTTCGAGCATTCACGGGCGAGGCGGAGCATGACGTCGTTGGCGATCTTGCGTCCGGTGCGGACGGGGATGTCGTACATGACCACCGGGAGGGTGGTGGCGGCGGCCACTGCCCGGAAGTGGCGCTCGATGCCGGCCTGCGAGGGACGGTTGTAATACGGGGTCACCGTGAGCACACCGGCACAGCCGAGGCCGGCCATCGCCTTGGTGAGATGCAGAGCGTGGGGCGTGTCGTTCGATCCAGCGCCGCCGATCACGGGGACGGTGACTGCTTCGCATACCGCCTTGATGAGGTCGAGCTGCTCCTCGTCGGAAAGCGTCGGCGCTTCACCGGTGGTACCGGCGATGACGAGACCGTCGTTGCCCTGGGCAACGTGCCAGCGGGCGAGCGCCTGGGCGGCGTCGAGATCGAGGGCGCCGTTGGCGTCGAAGGGGGTCACCATCGCGGTGAGGACGTCGCCGAAGCGGGACATCAGAGGTTCCTCCCGTCAATGGACACGATGGACACAGCGGTGGGGACGTCGCGGCGACGCGACATCAGGGGCTCCTTATGCCTTTCGGACGGAGCGGGGTGGGGTTCGCCGAAGCGGGACATGATCGGATCCTTTCCCCTCACGGGGATGGGTGCGGGCGACAAGCGCCTCGCTGGTTGGTTATGCGTCTTCCGACGCGCGTTCGATGCGGAGCGTGGAGAGGAGATCCTCGTGGAGCTCCATCCAGACCGTGTGATAAGAGTCCAGAATCGGCTTGGCGAACCACTCACGGTTGCCCTTCTTCACCTTGTCCAGCGCAAGTTGCAGGCGGGGCTGGTAGTGGTGATACCGGTCGAGGGCGGCCGACAGCGCAACGGTGATCGGGGTCACCCCGAGGTGCACGTCGGCCAATCGCTTGATGACACCCTCGTCGTACTCACGGTCGCTGTGGTCGTTGAGGATGTTGCGGTCGAGGTCCCGGACCTGCCAGGCCGTACAGACGGCGAGGAGGTCGGCGTTGAGCACGAGGAACCGCTCGTAGGAATCCTGCACCACCTGCCGGGAGCCGCTCCCGACCAGGTCGGCTTCGGCGAGGCGCACCTGCTCCTGTTTTCCGGCGGGCGTGAGCGCGTAGCCGGAGATGCGCCCACCTTCGAGATACTTGGCGAGACCCTCCTTGACCAGCCCTTGGAGGATCTTGGTGACAGCCGGCGGCTTCATCCCGATGACCGAGCCTATGGCTGACGGCTCGGAGAAGCCCTTCAGCTTGCAGCCATGCAGAACCAAGAAGCGCTGGTCTGAGGTGTGCGGCATGGCAGATCATCTTACCCGGGCCGCCCCGGGTTGACCGAACCGAATTCGCCGGCGAAACCCGCAACCCCGTTCGGCCTAGCCTCGGTTCGGTGAACGGGCGTCTCCTGACCGGCGCGGATGGCCACTCCCGGTGCGGGTGGTGCGGCTCTGATGAGCTGTACACGGCCTACCACGACACCGAATGGGGTCAGCCCCTGCACGGTGAAGCCAAGGTGCTCGAGAAGCTGTGTTTGGAGGGCGCCCAGGCCGGCCTGTCCTGGATCACCATCCTGCGCAAGCGGGCGCGATACCGGGACGTCTTCGACGGCTTCGACCCCCACGCCGTTGCGTTGTTCGACGACCGGAAGGTGGAGCGGCTGATGAGCGACACCGGGATCGTACGCAACCGCGCCAAGATCTCCGCCGCCATCGACAACGCACGCGCCACCGTCGAGCTCTTGGAGAACGGGGAGTCACTCGATGCGCTGTGCTGGTCTTTTCGCCCCCCGCACCGGACGTTCCGACTGACCGAACACGAAGAGTTGCGGGTGACATGCCCCGAGGCCATTGCCTTGTCGAAGGAGCTGAAACGACGGGGGTTTCGCTTCGTCGGGCCGACCACGATGTACGCGTTCATGCAGTCGGCGGGGATGGTCGACGACCACATCGAAGGTTGCTGGATCACCACGCCGGCCTGCGACGGATGACAACGATGTAGAAGCAGCGGGTCGCTATGGTCGAATGCGTGCCCGACCTTCGCTGGCTTTCCGACGACGAACAGCGCGCATGGCGATTGTTCCTGCAGTTCCAACGGACCCTCGCCGACAAGCTTTCCTCCGACCTGGCACCGTTCGGTCTGGGGTTCGCCGACTACGAGGTCATCGCGTTGCTGTCCGAGGCACCGGGTCGCCGGCTCCGAATGACCGAACTGGCGCAGGTCGTCGTGAGTCCACGCAGTCGCCTCACCTACCAGATCGACCAGTTGGTGCACCGAGGCCTCGTCGAGCGGATCAAGTGCGATACCGACCGACGCGGCTACTACGCGCACCTGACCGACCTCGGCTGGGACACGGTCCAAATCCTCGCCCCTGTTCATGTTTCCGGAGTCCAACAGCACCTCTTTGGGCACATGAAGCACGAGGACATCGTGGCTTTGGCCGCGATACTCGAGCGCGCCGTTGACGGCCTTCAGGGGACCGGCCCGGCAGCGGAACTCGCCACAGCCTGACCTCGTGCGGCGCCGACGGGAAGCCAGCGACGGCGACGGCGAGCGGCAAGATCTTCGAGTTGACCGAAGCAGACGACGAAGAGCGCCAGCACCAGCGCCGTCAGGCCGAGGTAGGCGACAAGGCGGACGGTGGGAGCGTCGATGCGTCGGCTCACGGAGTTCGCCACCGCGTTCGCCGGGAGGCCCCACAGGTAGAGGGTGAAGGTCCGCTGATTGATCCGACCGACGACCGCGTCGACCGCTCCCCGGCGGCGATCGATCCATCGTTCGATCGGCACTCGGGCCGAGAGAGCGACGAGCATCCATGCCGCCCCGATCAGCAGATGGGCCGACCTCGAGGCGTAGAGCTCCTGGGTGCCCTTGTCGTGAATCGGTTCGATGACGAACGCCGTGAGCAGGCCCATCGCGCCAAAGGCACCCCCGAGCGCGACAAGGGACCGACTTCTCCACTGCCGTATGCGCGCATATGAGGGACCAAGTGCGAAGAAGATGCCGAACTGGAAGGCCGTGATGATCGCTTCGTCCACTACGACACCGTGGATCTTGGTCAGCCACTGCGTGAACGCGAAACCGGCGAGAGGGACAATGGCACACCACGCGCCGACCCGGCGATGCAGCCAGAGCAGTCCGGCGGCAGCGAGGACGAGCCACAGAAAGGCCCCCACGTACCAGAGCTGGCCCCACAGGAACACACGATCTCGTGATCCCGTCGGCGCCAGCAGCGGGACGGCCCAGTGCCATGCCTTCTCCCACGGAAAGGCGGCGCCTGGCTCGTCGCTTCGGAGATCGGTCGTGATCATGACGACCAGCGCGCACGCCGCGAACCACGCATACGGAAGGGCGATACGTCGGATGCGGCGGACGACGACCTCGCCGGCGCTCCGACGGGAGAGCATCTGCGCCGTGACGGCGCCGCTCACGAAGAACACCTCCGGCATGCCCGGGTAGATCCACATCACCCAGGGGAGGTACACGGTCGGTGGACGGAGCAGCGTGTGGAGCACGACGACCCGACAGATCGACACCGCCCGCAGCACGTCGAGAAACGAGTCACGGGCAGGCAACGGATTGACGCCGCCGACATCGGAGGGACCGGACGACCGGTCCACCGGCGACGGCACATCGTTGGCGTTCATCGCCGCCGGCTTTGGCCGGGAGTCCGCAGACGGCGGCGCTCTCGCAGCGGACGGATCATGCGATGAAGTCTGGCCCACGAGTACTCGCCCCGCCGTGGCATGCTCGGCGGATGTTCTCCGCCGACGCCCGCGCCCTTCTGGATCGCCCAATCACCGGTGTGATCACCACGATCGATCCCGCCGGGTACCCGCAGTCGACCGCCGTGTGGTTCCTGTTCGAGGACGACACGATCAAGGTATCGATGACAACCGCCCGGAAGAAGTACCGCAACATGGTGGCCAATCCGAAGGCGACCTTCTTCGTCCTGAACCCGGACAACGAGTGGTCGTTCGTCGAGATCCGCGCCGACATCACCTGGGAGTCCGACCCCGAACGGATCACGATGCGCCGGGTCGGAGAGAAGCACGCCACGGACGTGTCGGGGTTCGATCCCGCCGGGGCCGTGCGCATGACCGCGATCCTGCATCCCGTGAACGTCAACGCCCGCTGACGCTTCGAACCGGCGAGCGAGCCGAACGCCTTCCGGTCACTCCGACACCGTCACGTCGATGATCGCTTCATGCTCGATCGACGCGACCATGACACCCTCCACTGCGATCTCGATGTCAGCCACGGCGCGAAGCCCCCTCCGGACGAAGCGGTCGAACACCACGCCGCGCACGACGGCATTCGCCCCGAGCGGCGCGAGCGCATGGTGGCGGATGCGTGAGCGCGTGTGGATCCACGCGCCGTTGACGAGTTGTTCGTGGAACATGTGGTTCGCCAGTCTCGGCCACACGCCGGGATGGACGACGTCGGCGGACCTGAACAGGTCGAGGTCATCGCCGGCGCGCTCGGCGTAGCTCGGGTCGAACTCACCGTCGAGATCAACGGTCATCGGCTCCAGGCTCTGGCTCCCGGCGGCTGAACGAATAGGAGGGGACGTCGCCATGCGTCGGGCATCGACGCGCACCAGCGGGCGGTCCGAGCGATCGACCCGGACCTCGAGGTTCAGGCCGTCGTCACCCTCGAAGGTCACCGGAAACGAGAGGGTCTCCGCATCGAAGACCGGCGAGGCGAACGACACTTCGGCCGAACCCGAGCGTGCCCACTCCAAACCCCAATGCTCGGTGATCGGATGGACGCAGTAGGTATAGGTCGTGACACCGGCGACAAGTGCGCGTGGGAAACCCGCCGCCAGGGCACCGGCATCCGTGTGAATCGGGTTCGACGCATGGTCGGGAAGGTTGCGGGCCACGATCGACCACGGCACCGAACTGGTCACCTGCGCCAACGTAGCCGCAACCGTGCTCCCGGACCTCTGCCACCCCGCCGCACATCCCCACCACCCCGCCGCACATCCCCACCCCACCACCCCACATCCCCACCCCACCACCCCACATCCCCACCAGCCCACCCCACATCCCCACCAGCCCACCCCACATCCCCACCACCCCGCCGCACATCGGCTGTTTCCCGCCCGAAACGGCACGAAACCGGGTGATCTGCGGCAGCGGTCGCCGTCGCGGTCGTCGCAGTACGCCAATTCACCCGGACGACGCCTGGCCGTTGCCGAGTGTTGGCGTTCGCTCTGTACCGTGCGGCTCATGGACGCCAACTCTGCAGTTCTCCGCTTCGACAGCGACGATGCGCCGCGGTTCGACCGGCCCGCCGACCGTGCCGTCAGACTCCTCAACTTCCGTGAGGTCGGTGGCACCGCGTGCGCCGACGGCCGTCGGGTGCGGCGCAGCAGGCTGTTCCGATCGGCGACACCGGACTTCGCCACGCCGACCGACTTGCTGTTCGTAGAACGCCTCGGGATCCGCACCGTGCTGGACCTGCGTACCGAACCGGAGCGACGCCTGAGCCCGCTGCGCAACCTCGTCGTGCACTCGATCCCGATCCTCACCCAAGTGTGGGACCCGGGTTCCATCGCGGCGTCGACGCTGCCGGCGGAACGCTTCCTCGCCGACCGCTACCTCGAGATGTGCGAGCTCGGCGCCGCCCGCGTCGCGGAATGCTTCAGCGTGCTTGCCGACAGCGGCGCAAGCCCGGCACTTGTCCACTGCACGGCCGGCAAGGACCGGACCGGCGTCCTGGTCGCGCTCCTGCTGTCGGCATTCGGAGTCGACCGCCGGGTGATCGCCGAGGACTACGCGATGAGCGCCCTCGCCATGCCCGAGCTCATCGCCCTGATCCGGGACCAGACTCCCGAGCGCCTCGATGCGATGATCAGCCAGCCGTCCTCCTTCCTCTCGGCTCCGCAGGAGACGATGCATCTCTTCCTGGCCGACCTCGCCGACCGATACGGATCGGCGACCAGGTACCTCCTCCACGCTGGGGTGACAGAGGATCAGCTCGACGCGCTGGCCGAGCACTTCACCGCACCCGTTCGCTGAGGGGACACCGGAGCGGAGCCGACTGCACATTGGGCGTTCACCTGGCGCTCGGAAACGGACGGCCGTCTGACTCCCCGTGGAAGAACGTTCGGACAACGGCAAGCCACTGTTCATCTCGGCGATGCTTCACCGTTCGGAAGGCTTCCTACGTTCGACCCCCATGTCAACCATCCCCCAGTTCACCCAGACCGATAACGACACCCTCGAATCGCTGATGCAGGCGCGCATGAGTCGTCGCGGGGCCCTCAAAGCCGGTGCGGCAGCGGCAGCAGCTGCGACGGTCGGCGGCGCCGCTCTCGACTTCGTCACGAATGGCGCCTCCGCAGTCGTCACCCCGGCGACGTTCGGCAAGGCGGCGGAATCAACCGGCTTCGCTCCGGTGGCTCCCGCCCGGACCACCGACGACGCGTTTCGGGTTCCGGCCGGCTACGTCGCCGATGTCCTTCTCCGATGGGGTGACCCCGTTCTCCCCGGTGCACCGAAGTTCGACCTTGCGGCCCAATCCGGTACGGCACAAGCGCAGCAGTGCGGCTACAACCACGACTTTCAGGCCTTCTTCCCGATCGGTGACGGAAGCACCGAGGGCGTGTTCTTCCTCAACCACGAGTACACCGACCCGTACCGGATGATCCCCGGATGGAATGGACGCACCACGAACCTCGACCAGCTGCGCGCGTGGGTCGACATCGAGCTCGCCGCCCATGGCGGCACGGTCGTGGAATTGGCCCGCGCCAATGCAACGTCGAAGTGGGAGGTCCGTCCCGGCAAGCGGAACCGTCGGATCACGGCGACCACACCGATGCGGATGTCGGGCCCGGCAGCCCAGGACGAGCGTCTTTCCGGTCCGGTGCTCGGCATGCTCAACAACTGCGGCGGTGGCGTCACCCCGTGGGGCACCGTGCTGACGGCCGAGGAGAATTTCAACCAGTACTTCGCCAACAACGACCGCGTGGCTGACGCAACGACCCGGACGACCCACGCGCGCTACGGGCTGCTTCCCGCGGCGTCCGACCGCGGCTGGGAACGCGCCTACCCGAATCGCTTCGACGTCTCCATCGCCCCCAACGAGCCTTACAAGTATGGCTGGATCGTCGAGATCGATCCCGACGACCCGAACTCGACCCCCGTGAAGCGCACCGCGCTCGGCCGCTTCAAGCACGAAGCGGCGACTGTGGTCGTCGCACCCTCCGGACAGATCGTCGTGTACTCCGGCGACGACGAGCGGTTCGAGTTCTTCTACAAGTTCGTCTCGTACGGCGTCTACGACCCGAAGAAGGGCAAGGCCAACGGTGTGCTGCTCGACGAGGGCACGCTCTACGTCGCCAAGCTCGAAGCCGACGGCTCGGCCCAGTGGATTCCGCTCGAGCACAACCGCCGCAGCGAGCTCACCGCCCGCACCGGTTTCCGTGACCAGGCCGACGTGTTGCTCCGCACCCGTCTCGCCGCAACTGCGGTGGGCGCGACACGCATGGACCGGCCCGAGGACATCGAGGCAAACCCGAAGACCGGCAAGGTCTACGCGTTGCTGACCAACAACGCACGCCGCACGACGCTCGCCACCGATGCCGCCGAAGTCGCCGCCAACCCGCGCTTCGACGCACGGGAAGGAAACAAGACCGGCCACATCCTGGAGCTGACCGAGAAGAACAACGACCACACCTCCATGCAGTTCCGCTGGGACATCTTCATGCTCGCCGGAAACCCGAAGGCGGGCGGCAAGCAGGTGACCGCGCTGAAGGACGTGGCGAGCTGGGCCGACACCTACTTCGCCGGGTTCGCCGGCGAAGTCAGCCCGATCGGCGCGCCGGACAACGTGGCGTTCTCCCCCGACGGCATGATGTGGATCGCCACCGACGGCGCGCCGAACACGATCGGCTACAACGATGCCCTTCACGCAGTGGCCACCACCGGACCGAACCGCGGCCAGGTACGCCAGTTCCTCAGCGTTCCGGCCGGAGCCGAAACATGTGGACCGGAGTTCTCCCCTGACCAGAAGACGCTCTTCATCGCCGTGCAGCATCCCGGCGAGGACGGCGGGTTTTTCCGGGCCAACGACGTGACAGCGAACGCCCAGTCGGCCTGGCCCGACGGGGCGAACACCCAGCCCCGACCGGCCACCGTCGTCATCCGCAAGCTCGACGGCGGCATCATCGGCAGCTGACTTGGCCGGTTGACCGCCGCCGCACATCCTCGCCTCCCTGCCGCACATCGGTCGATTTCGACGCAGAACGGCAGGAAACTGCCGGATGTGCGGCAATGACGGGGTGATCTGCGGCGGATGGGGTGATCTGTGGCGGTACGTGTCATCTGCGACGGCTGGGGCAGGCGGGGCCCATGGCGTCGCGAAGGCCTTGCGGCTCTCCATGCACTGTGGTGTAGGTGCACCTAATGTTTTGGGGATACGCTTTCGGGCATGACTTCGAGTGAGGCGGCAGCGTGTTCGCGAACTTCCTGATCGGCCTACGCGAAGGTCTCGAGGCGGCGCTGGTGGTCGGCATCCTCCTGGCCTACATCCACAAGTCAGGCCGTCGCGAGCTCGCACCGCGGATCTGGACGGGCGTCGGGATCGCCGTGGGCGTGTCACTCGCGTTCGGAGCCCTGCTCACCTATGGACCCCGGGGCCTGAGCTTCCGGGCGCAGGAGACGATTGGCGGCAGCCTCTCGATCGTCGCCGTCGGTTTCGTCACCTGGATGATCTTCTGGATGGCGCGTACCGCGCGGTCACTTCGGGGCGAGCTCGAACACCGCATCGACGCGGCCGTCGCCGCCGGAGGAAGTGCACTCGTGCTCGTCGCCGTGCTCGCCGTCGGCCGTGAAGGACTCGAGACCGCACTGTTCCTGTGGGCCGCGGCACAGGCAACCGGCTCGTCGACGGAACCGTTGATCGGGGCCACCCTCGGCCTCGCGGTCGCGGTCCTCGTCGGCGTGGCGATCTACCGGGGCGCGCTGAAGTTGAACATGGCCCGCTTCTTCACCTGGACGGGTGCGCTGCTGGTCCTCGTCGCCGGCGGTGTGCTCGCCTACGGCATCCACGACCTCCAGGAGGCCGACATACTCCCCGGGCTGGACCGCCTTGCCTTCGACGTGTCGTCGACGATCCGCCCCGGCACCTGGCTGGCGACGCTCCTCAAGGGAACATTCAACTTCTCCCCCACCACGACCTGGCTCGAGGCCGGCGCATGGCTGGTCTACGTGATCCCGGTGATGACGGCCTTCATCATGCTCGTGCGTCGACGGCCGAGTGCCACCGCCCGGATCACCACCAAAGGACAGCCGGCATGATGTCGCTTCCCAGCCTTCGCCGCGGCGTCGTCATCGTCACCGTCATGAGTGCCGTCGCGATGCTGACGGCCTGCACGGACAAAGCCGATTCCGGCGCCAAGAAGGACGGTACTGAACCCGGCAAGCTCACCGTCACGGCCACCGACGATGCTTGCACCGTGTCGTCGGCCGACGCTCCCAGCGGAACGCTCACCTTCGCCGTGACCAACAAGGGTTCGAAAGTCAACGAGTTCTATCTCTTCGCCGAGGACGGCGTGCGCGTGGTCGGCGAGGTCGAGAACATCGGCCCGGGCATCACGCGGAACCTTGTCGTCCGGATCAAGCCGGGCACCTACGTCGCGGCATGCAAACCCGGGATGACCGGCGACGGCATCCGCAGCGACTTCACGGTCACCGACTCGGGTGACCCCGTGGCGGCACCGGCGATCGAGACGCTGCTCACCGACGCAACGGAGCAGTACACCGATTTCGTCCGCATCGAGGCCGACGAGCTGTTGGAGAAGACCGAAGCCTTTGCCGAGTTGTACCGGGCCGGCAAGGACGACGAGGCGCGTGCCAGCTACGCACCCACCCGGATGCACTGGGAGCGGATCGAACCCGTCGCCGAATCGTTCGGCGATGTCGACCCGAAGCTGGACCTTCGTGAAGCCGACCTCGAAGCGGGCCAGGAATGGACCGGCTGGCATCGGATCGAGAAGGACCTCTGGCCGCCGGCAAACGATGCGTCGTATGTCGCACTCACCGCCGGGCAACGCGCCGCGCTCGCCGATCAACTCGTTGCCGATACCAAGGACCTCCGTGGCCGGGTGTCGGTCGTCTCGCTCTCTGCGGATCAGCTGAGCAACGGAGCGAAGGAACTGCTCGACGAAGTAGCAACCGGCAAAGTGACCGGCGAAGAGGAGGTCTGGTCCGGGACCGATCTCTGGGACTTCCAGGCCAACGTCGAAGGCGCAAAGATGGCGTTCGAGGCGCTCGAACCGGTGCTCCGCGAGAAGGACCCGGCGTTGCTGACCGAGCTCGATGAGCGCTTCGACGACGTCCAGAAGCTCCTCGACGCGCAGAAAGAGGGCGATGGTTTCGTGAACTACCGCGATCTCTCGGCGGAACAGATCAAGGCGATGGCCGACGCCGTCAACGCCCTCGGGGAGCCTCTTTCGCGTCTCACCGCCGCCGTCGTGCTGTGAGCGACAGGGAGACGCCGCTCCCGATCGACGATGGGCAAGATTCCGCGACCCTACGCGCGCGTACTTCCTCGTCCCCCGAGCGCCCCGGACTATCTCGTCGGCGTCTGCTCGGCGCCGCGGGCGTTGGCGTCGCAGCGGTCGCCGGCGGCGCCGTCGCTGCGCTGAACCGTCGCAACGGGACGGACGCGGACGCGTCGACTTTGGACAGCGGTGCAGTCGCGTTCTACGGCAGCCATCAGGCGGGCATCGCCACGCCGGCCCAGGACCGGCTGCACTTCGCCGCGTTCGACG
>JANOJN010000202.1:0-2175 GCA_031418775.1 Acidimicrobiia bacterium | reverse complement strand
CGACCGAATCGGTCGAGCGCGAATCGGCCATTGTCGGTGCTGATTTCCCCGTAGTTCCCGATGACGCCGCCACTGCCGCGCGCCTCGGCAGGCGTGGGGGTGACCAAGAGATAGCGCCGCTTCCCGTTGGAGCCGAGCATGGCCGGAACCACATCGAGGATCTTGCGTGCGTCGGCGGTTGAGCGGGCGGCGTCGTCGACGTCGGTTTGCAGCGACGAGATCCGCTTCGAGACGGGGCGCGCCAACCAGGTGCCGTCGGCAGAAGTCAGGGCTTTGCGGGCCAGTCGGAGCGCCCTGTCCGCGACGACGACCTCCGCTTGGAGGTCAGCCATCCGACGAACATCGATCCGCCCGGACTCTGCTCGAAATGATTGAAGATCTGCCTTCCCCGTCGTGGTCTGCGCGGCCTCCACGACATCGGCAGCCACCAGAGTCAGGTCATGAATCGTCGAGATGTGTTGCGACAGGATCGGCACCACTCGCCCGGCCCGGGCGAAGGGGGATTCGAGGTGTCGTTGCGCTGATAGCAGCGCTGCCCGTGCTGTCGCGAATTGCGGCTCGGCGTTCGCGATGTTGCCTTCGTTGACCGCCCGCAGACCGTTCTTGGCCGCGGAGATGCCACGCTCGACCTGGCCACGGGAGTTCACGAGAGCGATACTCCCGGCGACACCACAAAGAAACGTGACGGTACCTGTTGCCACGCCGACCACCACCAGGCGGCGTCGGACCACGACGGAAAGCCGCGGGGCGCCGGAGGAGAACAGCACGAGCAGGGCGACAGCGGCGACAGCCGACGGAACCCGCGCCGGGAGCGACGTGGGAACGTGAAGCGCAGCCTGCGACAGAATCGCCCCGACGATCCCGGCGAAGACCGGAACCCGCTGAGGAAAGAGGTAACTTGCCGCGGCGGCCCCGGCGGCGGCAACGGCGAGACCGACGGCGAGGTACGGAGCCCGGTCGCCAGCAAGCACCGTCGGGATGGCGAGCGCGGCCGACGCCACCACGAGCTGCGAGCGTCGCGCTCGTGATGCCACGACCACGAACAGCGCAGCTAGCGCGCAACGAAGCAGAACGTCCGCTACCCGCACTCCGGTTGGCCGGGCTTCGGCAAACGCCGCCCCGCCGCCGGCAAGAGTGGCGAGCGCAACCAGAGCAGACGACGGCGTTCGTTTGAGCGACGAACGCGCCGCCAAATGGACGAAACCAGCCCCTGCTGCGAAACCAAACCCCCACGCCAGGAGGACGAACGGCCACGAGTTCATCAGTCGATCGTTCGCCCGAACACGACGTCGACCCTAGGCGACGGGTACCTCCGCGACGGGGCGAAATGGATGTCTCGCAGACGCGGCGCCCGCGCCCCTTCTGTCACTCGGTGGGTGTATCGGGCGCCGACGGGACGATGCGCTCTCGCTCGATCGTTGGCGCACCGGCGCCGTGGATCGAACGATCCGAGTCAAGAAACTCACCCGTGCGCAGACGTGGCAGGAGCGTCGCATCTCGGAGCACGCCGCTGTTCGCGGGGTGGTTGCCGTTGATGGGGTGATTGCCGTTCCACGGGCGCAATCCGGAAACGACAGGAACCACAGGGAGGCGAACCGCCCCGTTCGTCGGCATCGCGAAACCGGTCCGCTCAATCTGTCCGACTGAGGGTGTCAACACGTGGTCGTCATGGCCGGGCGATGCGTCGGTCGATGTGTCGGTCGAAGTGTCGCGAGGAGTGTCGATCGAAGTGTCGGTCGAAGTATCGCGAGGTGCGTCGCTCGAAGTCTCGGTCGAAGTCTCGGTTGAAGTCTCGGTCGAACCGTCCGTGGGAGCGTCGATCGCAGTCTCGATAGATGTATCGCGAGGAGTCTCGGTCGGGGTGTCGGTCGAACTGTCCGTTTTGGTGTCGATCGAAGTCTCGATAGATGTATCGCGGGGAGTGTCGGTCGGGGTGTCGATCGCAGTCTCGGTAGATGTATCGCGGGGAGTGTCGGTCGAACTGTCCGTTGGGGTGTCGGTCGGAGTCTCGATAGATGTATCGCGGGGAGTGTCGGTCGGGGTTTCGATCGAGACCGCGGTCGCCGATCCATTCAAGGTCGAGTCGGTGCCGTGCGAACGGGGCGCGACGCGGGTCTCGATTGGGGCCAGGTCGAGGGCGGAGAACTAGCGTTCGGCGGTCAGGTCGACACGGGG
>JANOJN010000201.1:0-21089 GCA_031418775.1 Acidimicrobiia bacterium | reverse complement strand
GCCCGATCGGTCCCGATGACGAATCGAAGCCCGAGCCCGGCGCCCTCGACGACGAGCCGTGTGAGGGCGTCTCCGAGAGCGAGCATCGCTGCGTCACCGCCCGGAGTGCGCAACATGGACCAGCCATCGATCACCACGACGACGAGCGGGAACGACGCGGTCGACGACCCGGCGTCCCGACGGGTCGCCAGTTCTGCTCCGAGCACCGCAACCAGCCGTTCACGCCGTTCCTCCTCGTGCCCGCCGATCACCGCCCCGACGCAGGGAACCGACGCCAATGACTCGAGCTCGCGCCCGAGAAGGTCGAGGGCATAGATCCGGATTCCTTCGTATGAAGGTGATGAAGCAAGCGCGCAGACGATCGTTCGCAGTGTCGTGGTCACCCCGCTCCCGAGCGCTCCCACGACGGCGATGCTCCCGGAGGAGAGGTCGACCTCAAGCTCGCCCTGCCACTGCGCCGCCGGTTCATCGGCCAACCCGAGCGACGCTGCGCGGGGCCCAGGCCTGGCCAGCACGAGCGGAAGCGGTGTCGGCCAGGGTTGGCGCGGCGACGCCGATCCGCTGAATCGATGCGCCGTGGCGATCTCGGCGACTCGACGCGCGAGTGGACTGAGGTCGTACTGCACCGAGCTCCCCCTCTCCGGAAAACGGACCGTCCGATCGTCGTCGAAGTCGGTGACGGTGGTGATCGAACCAATCGCTTCGAAGCCGACCGCGGCGATCTGCACGGCACTCACCTCGCCCGGTCCGACACGCACGAGCGCTCGTCCCGGACGACGCCGATCGAGGAAGGCGGCGTCGTGCTGACCGATCACGTCGACCGAATCAGCCGGGTCCTGCACCCGGAGCGCGACGCGGATGTTGGTGTTCGCACGGATCGCGTCGCTGATCGTTCCCGCCGGTCGCTGCGTGGCGAGCACGAGATGCAGCCCGAGCGTGCGACCGCGCTGCGACAGCGACACAAGCGATGGGACGAATCCCGGAAGATCTCGCACCATCGCCGCCAGCTCGTCGATGACCACCAGCAGCCGAGGCATCGGTTCGCGCCGACCGGACGCGACATACGAGACGAGTTCACGGTCTCCGGTCTCCCGGAGTACCGCCTCCCGGCGACGCAGCTCGGCCTCCAAGCACGTCAGCGCCCTCGCCGCGAGACCGGCGTCGAGGTCGGTCACGAACCCCACCGTGTGCGGAAGCGAAACGCATTCCGCGAACGCGCTGCCGCCCTTGTAGTCGATCAGCACGAACGTCACGAGATCGGGGGGATACCGGGCGGCGAGCCCGACCACGAGTGTGCGGAGCAGTTCGCTCTTTCCCGAACCGGTGGTTCCGGCCACCAATGCGTGGGGCCCGTCGGAGACGAAGTCGATCTCGAAGGGCTTGTGGCCATCGGACCCGAGCGGGGCGATCAGCGTGGCTGCACAACGTCGGCCCGGCTCGATGGACGACAACAGATCGTCGAAGGGCAAGAAAGCCGGGAGCGAGAAGGCGCCCGGCGGCGCGCCTTCACTCCAGCGCGAGACCAGCATCGCCACACGTTCCAGTTCGGCCGGGTCCGTACCGTCGGTGATCACGTCGGTGACGCGCTCACCGTCACGGTGGTGCACCGTTGAGAAGGCTCCGCCTCCCATCGTCACCACCGTCGTCGCGTCGGCCGGGACCTGCTCCGCGTGTTCGACGGCGACGATCACGGCGCCGTCGGGACAGCCGTCACGAAATCGACGCCGGCCCGCCGCTCCGATGACGCCACCGCCACGGAACTGGACGAACACCACGTGGGATGCGCCATCCGCCTCGTCCGGGTGCGGAAGCCACCTCTGCCACACGGGTGGCGACGCGCCTTCCTCCCGATCGACCACGAGTGCCAACGACGACGGTCCAAACTGCGCGAAGACCCGGACGACGATGGCTCGAACGACGTCGCCGGCTCTCGGTCCGACGACCGCGATCAGCCGCCGTGGACCGACGTCGACGACGACCGGAGCCTCGGGGCTCACCAGACCGTCGAGCAGCTCCGTGACGACCTCGGGAAGAGGTCCGGCGGCGCGCAGGAGGGGGCGGAAACGGACCGGTCCCGAACCGAGGCGTACCTGCCAACCGGGCCCATCACTTCGGCCGCCCCAACCGACACCTCCTCGCCTTCCCGCGACCGACGCCAACAGACGAGCGCCGTCCGGGAAGTCGCAGGAGCATTGATCGCCCCACTGCGCGAAGGCCCTCGTCACACGTGCTTCGAACGCCGCGAACGCGGACGCGAAATCACGCTCGCCCGTGCGTCGCTCACGCCGCGCCACTCGACGGTCGTCGACGACGTTCACCACGAGGAGGAGCGGCGAGAGCACTGCGAAGACCGCAAGCCGGGGATCGACCAGCAGCGCCATCACCGAACCGCCCACGATCGATCCGACGATCGCTCCCGGTCGGACCCGCATGCCGAGACGTCCGCCCTGACCGGCGATTGGCACGTCGATCGCCGGCACCGTCGGGCCACGCACAGCGCTCATCGCCGTGAGCCATGTTCCCGTCGATGGGTCGAAGTCGAACGCCCCGGGCCGTCGCGCCGCCCGATCACCCATCGGCTGGCAGACGACGGTCGAGGCACCGAGGCGGACGACAGTGGCTTCGCGCCCGGGATCGTGCGAGACGTGCGTCCCGTTTCGTGAACCCAGGTCGCGCACCTCCAACCGGCCACCCCGAAGCCGCATCTCGGCATGGCGGACCGAGAGGGCGCCGTCGTCGAGCGCCCAACGCCCGAGCCGGTTCAGGTCGACGGGAGAGCAGCGACGCCCGACGACCAGGACGTCATCCGGACCGAGAACGTGTGACCTGAGGAAATCAGGTCCCGCCGAGACGACCAGTGACCACGCACCCTCGCACTCCACGGGACCTGGTGACACAAGGGGTCCGTTCGGGACGTCGGCGAGCACGGCGTCCGTGCCGCTCCACGCTCCGCCCAGCCAGTGGACCAACGTCGAAACGCTGAGGGAAGCGGGTCCGTCGACGAAGACGCGGCGCCTGCCGACGAGCAACTTGCGCTGCACACGGGTCCGGTCGCCGGCCGACGGTGCTGCGGCAAAAGAATCTCCCCGGGCCATCGACCGACCGTAGAGAACGCCTTCGATGGGCTGCCGGGTGGAGCGCGCCGTTTCGCCGACGATGGCGCTTTCGGCGGGTCGGCGCGGAGGCCGACGATCGGCGATCGAACGGACCGCTCAGCGAGGCGGCCGCCGGCGCGATCCGCGCCATGCGGCGGGATTGTCCGGAACGGCGAGGCGGCGATCACGATTGCCGTCGGACGCCGACACATCCACCCGCGGAGCAAGCCCGGGAGCCGCGACCGGACGGGGACGCTTTTCTCCCGACGCCTGGGCCAGCGAGAGGATTTCCGGGGTCGTGAGGCGTCGATACTCGCCCGGCGCGAGTGTCGGGTCCGAGAGCGGACCGATCCGGGTGCGCACCAGGCGAAGTACAGGATGTCCGACCGCGGCCAGCATGCGACGTACCTGACGATTGCGACCCTCGTGGATCGCGATGCGGACCATGCCGTCAGCGATCACGTTCACCTCGGCCGGCGCGGTCATCCCGTCGTCCAACTCGATGCCGTCACGCAACGCACGCACCGCGCCTCGATCAGGTGTGCCCTCGACCGAGACCAGGTACTCCTTCATGACCCCGTAGCTCGGATGGGTGAGTCGATGGGTCAGATCGCCGTCGTTGGTCAGCAGAAGAAGACCTTCGCTGTCTGCGTCGAGACGCCCGACGGAGAACACCCTGGGTTCGGCGGGGACGAGGTCGACGACGATAGGGCGACCCTGCGGGTCATCAGCTGTGGTCACCACGCCACGGGGCTTGTTGAGCAGGTACCAGACCGTGTCGGGACGGACCGTCACCGGGACCCCGTCGATGGCTATGGCCACTTCGCCCTCGTGGACTCGTTTGCCGAGCACCGCCACGACACCGTCGACGGTGACGCGGCCCTCCGCGATCAGCGATTCACACTCACGTCGGCTGGCCACACCGATGCGGGCAAGGACCTTCTGGAGCCGCTCGCCATCGGCCGCGGGAGTGGTGCCGGCGGCGACATTGGGGAGGAAATCGAACATCGCGTCGATGCGTTGACGACGTGCGATGGCATCGTCGATCGCCTCAGCGTCCTCGTCGGAGTGACCGGTCGCCGACTCTTGTTCGTTCACAACACTGCTTTCGACCGTTGGAGCTTCGAGGGTCGAAGCAACCGTTCGCGCGGCGTCCGCCGCATCATCTTGTTGGTGTTGGTCCTGGCCGTCAGTGCTCATTCGTCACCCGGGTCCGGTTCGCCCGGTCCGGCTGACGAGCTTGGCGGCCCTGAGCCGGAGAGCACAGCGTTTGCATCGGTGCGCATGGTCCGGCCACTGGCGCCGTCGACGCGAAGCGAGGCCTCGAGGACCTCCATCACGTCGGCCCCCGGGACGAGATCGCCCAGGGGCGGCAGGTCCCGCAGCGAGTCGAGACCGAGGTTCGCCAAGAAGAGGGCGGTGGTGCCGAACAACAGCGCCTGACCGGGGCCCGGATCGACGCCGACCTCGGCGACATAGCCGCGCTGCACGAGCGTCTTCATGGTGCCGTCGACGTTGACCCCGCGGATCTGGGCGATCTGGGCCCGGCTGATCGGCTGCTTGTAAGCCACGATGGCCAACGTCTCCAACGCCGCACCGGTGAGGCGCGGGGCCTGGTCGCCGACGACGAACCGCTCGACGTAGGCGGCGAGGTCGGGATGGCTCTGAAATCGGTATCCTCCGGCGGCCCGGACGAGCTGAAAGCCGCGATGCTCAGCCTCATAGGCGACCGCCAACGCTGCACATCGCGCTTCGACCACCCCCGGCGAGATCTCCAGCAGTTCGCCGAGAAGCTGCGGCGAGACCGGCTCATCGGCCACCATGAGGACGGCCTCGATCGCCCGCGTCACGTCGTCGCGGTCGTTCCCGGGCCCGAGCCCCGGTTCGTCCTCGGGAGTCAAAAGGTCGTTGTCGTCGTCAGCCGTCATAGTCGTCAACCGTTGCGATCGGGCCAGCGGCCAGGCGGGCGTTGCGAGCCGCGGCGATCGACTCCTCGAGCTCTGCTTCGATCTCCTCGACCTCTTCCTGATCTTCTTCGTCGTTGAGCAGCGGCACGATCGACTCCGCCGAATCGTCGTGCGATCCACCGCTTGCGTCCTGATCCGCGCCGTCGGCCCACGAACGGACCTCGACGAACGAATGATCGAGGCCATCGGGCTGCCAGGAGATGTGGAGATCGCCGAAGCTCTGCGCCTGATCGAGCTCGACCCATCCCTGCTTGTAAAGCTCGAGCACCGCGAGGAAGCGCACGATGAGCTCGGCCGGCTCCGTCACTCCGACGGTGAGCATGCGGAACGTGGCGCGACCGATCCCGGGGAGCACCTGCGCCAACTCGACGACCGCTTCGCCGACGGTGACCCGCACCGGCGTGATGTGGTCCACCTGGACGGACGGGACCTCTTTCGGAAATGCGAGACGGGACACCACCCGGCGAAACGCCTCGCGGAGCTGCTCGGGTGTCGAACCCGCGAGCGGATCCGCGGTGACCGACAGGAAGCGCTCCTCGACCACGTTGGTCCGCGGGAACGACTGCGACGCGATCTGCTCGAGGCGGCGCAAGAAGGCTGCTGCCCCGCGAAACGTTTGATACTCGAGCAACTTCGCGAGCAGCAGGTCGCGCTCCTCGAGGAGGGCGAGCTCTTCGTCGAGATCGACGCTCGACCGTTCGGGGAGCAGTCGACGGAGCTTGAGTTCGACCAGGGTGGCCGCGATCAGGAGGAATTCCGTGGCCACATCGAGGTCCAGGCTCTCCATGACGGAAATCTCGTGGAGGAACGCATCGACGATGCGAGACAGCGAGACTTCGTAGAGATCGACCTGTTCCTTGGTGATCAGGTGCAGGAGGAGATCGAAAGGCCCCTCGAACACCGGGGTGGAAACGTCTACCGACACGGCGGACCAGCGTACTGGAGCAGGGAAAGCCCCGGTTTGGCGCTCGGGTGGCTCCTACAATCGTCGCCTTGATGAATCACCGCGCCATGCACGTCGCCGTCCCCTCCGTCCCATGACACGAGTTCTGTCGTGTATCCAGCCGACCGGGGAGAAGCACCTCGGCAACTTCATCGGTGCCGTCATGCGCTGGGTGCAGGACCAGAGTCCCGACAGCTTTCACGGCGTCGTCGATCTGCACGCGCTCACGGTTCGACGAGACCCCGCCATGCTTCGGGACAAGACCAGGGAAACAGCAATGCTCCTGGTCGCGGCGGGCATCGACCCGAACAGCAGTTGCATCTTCGTCCAGAGCCACGTGCCCGAACACGCCCAGCTCAGCTGGATCATGGAGTGCACGGTCGGCTACGGAGAGCTGTCGCGCATGACCCAGTTCAAGGACAAGGCGGCCAAACAGAACGACGACAGCGTGTTGGCCGGCCTGTTCACCTATCCCGCCCTGATGGCCGCGGACATCCTTCTCTACGACGCCGAACAGGTGCCGGTCGGCGACGACCAACGCCAGCACATCGAGCTGACGCGTGATGCGGCGCAACGTTTCAACCGCCTCTACGGCGAAACCTTCGTCGTCCCGGTCGGCACGATGCCGACGGTCGGGGCGCGGGTGATGGATCTCCAGGAGCCGACGAACAAGATGTCTTCGTCGTTCGCTTCGCCCGGAGGGACCATCGGTGTTCTCGATGCCCCCAAGGACATCGAGAAGAAGATCAAGCGAGCGGTGACCGACCTCGATGGCGAGGTCCGCTTCGATCCGCAGGACAAGCCGGGCGTGTCGAACCTGCTCTCCATCCTCGCCGCCACCACCGGTGAGAAGGACCCGGCCGCCCTTGCGTCGCGCTACACCCAGTACGGCCCGCTCAAGGCCGACACCGCGGCCGCGCTGATCGAGTACCTGCGACCGACGCAGCAACGCTTCGCCGAGCTGAGCGCCGACCCCGCCGAGATGGACCGCATCCTCGCCGCCGGCGCGCAACGAGCGCAGTCGATCGCCTCGGTCACCCTCGACCGCGCCTTCACCGCCGTCGGGCTCCGCTGACCGGTCGGCTCACCGCTGCACCCTCGCCCGGGGGTGCGCCTCCATGAACACGGAGCGGAGACGCTCGGCCGTGACCCGGGTGTAGCGCTGGGTCGTGGTGAGTGACGCGTGCCCGAGCAACTCCTGGACAGTGCGGATGTCGGCGCCGTGCTCGATCATGTGGGTGGCGCACGAATGACGGAACACGTGCGGGTGGACGACCGCGGCCAGACCCGCCTGCTCGGCGTGGCGTTTCACCACGAGCCATGCGCCTTGTCGCGTCAGCCGCCCACCCCGGGCGTTGAGGAACACCGCCTCGGCGTCGCCCCGTTTCGCCCACCGGCGCGGCTCCAACCGGGGCCGACCCGACGGACCGAGGTACTCCACCAGTGCCCGCAGGGCGAATCCGGCGAGGGGGACGAGCCGCTCCTTCGATCCTTTGCCGAGCACGCGGGCCATCCCGTCGTCGAGGTCGAGCGCCGAGAGCTGCAGGCCGACAAGCTCACTGATCCGCATGCCGGTGCCGTAGAGGACTTCCAGCATCGCCCGATCGCGGTAACCGACCCCGTCCACGCCGATGCAGGTGTCGAGCACCCGGGTGACGTCGTCTTCCGACAGCGCCTTCGGCACGGCATCGGTGACCTTGGGTACCGACAGGTCCCGACCCACCGACCCGGCGGCGATGCCCTCCGACGTGCGCCACCGATGGAACGACCGGATCGTCACCGCAGCCCGCCGCAGTGATGCAACAGCGAGGTCTCGAGACCGCAATGCCTCGAGGTGACGAAGGATCGCGTCGTCGTCGGCGGCCTCGACCGAGAGCCCGGCCTCCGCCAGCCAGTCCGTATAGCGAACGAGATCACGGCGGTAGGCCGCCAGAGTGTTCGAACTCCTGCCACGTTCCAGGAGCAGGGAGGTGAGAAAGGCCTCCACATCGCCATGTGCCGCGCCGGTAACCGTCGCCACGAAGCGCCCTAGTGTCCCTGGGCCACGAGCAGCGCGAATGCGTACGCCGTCTTACCGTCGATGATCTCACCGGCCTCGATCATCGCCAGTGCCTCGGTGAGCCGCACCCGGCTCACGACCATGTCGTGCTCCTCGGGCCCATGTCGATCGGTGTCGACGGTCGTGAGGTCGCGGGCGACGAAGATGGTCACCCGCTCATCCGTCATGCCCGGCGCCGGAACATAGGTGCACAGATGATCAAGTCGACCGCAGAGCAGACCGACCTCTTCGCGCAATTCCCGCCGAGCGGCCTCGTCGAACGGCTCGCCCGGACGGTCGAGTAGCCCGGCCGGGATTTCGAGAAGGCGCTCCATCACCGACGCTCGGAACTGGCTGATCACCGTGATCGTTCCGTCCTCGTGCAACGGCACCACTGCGACGGCGCCGTTGTGCCGCACGATCTGGCGGCGGAACGTCTCGCCGTGCGGTGACTCGAATGTTGCGTCGACGAGCCGGAAGACAGGGCCCTCGTAGATCGCCGCCTCCGACACTTTCCGGAAGTCGCCCGTCCCGGCGGCCACCGATGGCAACGTCACACCGTCGTCGGCCACTCAGGAAACCGGCACGGACGGATCCAGGTGATCGACCCCGAGGAGACGGGGCTGTCGACCCTCGGCGCGGAGCATCGCCGCCGCGACGAGCTCACGGAACAGTGGATGCGGCCGCTGCGGACGGGAGAGGAACTCGGGATGGGCCTGGGTTCCGACCCAGTATGGATGGTTGCCCAACTCGATGAACTCGCACAGTCGTCCGTCGGGCGACATGCCGGATAGGGTGAGCCCGCCCTCCAGCAAGCGGCGGTGATAGCGAGGGTTCACCTCGTAGCGGTGACGGTGCCGTTCGTAGACGACCTCCCGACCATAGGCGCGCTGAACTTTGGTGCCGAGAACGAGCGCCGCCGGGTAGGTGCCCAGACGCATGGTGCCGCCCTTCTCCACCACCTCGCGCTGTTCGTCCATCAAGTCGATCACTCGGTCCGGGGACAACGGGTCGAACTCGCTGGAGTTCGCGTCCGGCAGGCCGAGCACGTGGCGGGCGAAGTCGATCACCATCACCTGCAGACCGAGGCAGATGCCCAGACACGGGATGCCCGATTCGCGCGACCACTGCGCGGCAGCGATCTTGCCGTCGATCCCGCGCTCGCCGAAGCCACCCGGGATCACGATCCCGTCGAGGGTGTTGAGGCGCCCGGCGCGGAGGAGTTCTGGCACGTGCTCGGCCTGGATCAGTTCGATCTCCACGTTCACTCCGTGGAACACGCCGGCGTGCCGAAGCGACTCCACCACCGAGAGGTATGCGTCGATCAAGTTGACGTACTTGCCGATCAGACCGATCCGAACCGAACCACGCAGTGAGCCCACACGGCGAACCAGGGCACGCCAGTCCTCGAGGTTGATGGGGTGCTCGTTCTGGTCGATGCGCAGGATGTCGCACACGAACGAGTCGAGACCCTCGGCGTGAAGGTTCAGGGGTACCTCGTAGAGCGACGACGCGTCAGTTGCACTGATGACCGCTTCGGGTTCGACATCGCAGAGTCCGCTGATCTTGCGTTTGATGTCGTCGGGAATCGGACGGTCGCTCCGACACACGATCACGTCCGGCTGGATGCCCCGGGCACGGAGTTCCGTGACCGAGTGCTGGGTCGGCTTCGTCTTCTGCTCTCCGGACGGTCCGATGAACGGCAGCAGGGTGACGTGCAGGTAGCAGACGTTGTCGCGGCCGACCTGCTTGCGCATCTGGCGGATCGCCTCGAGGAACGGAAGGATCTCGATGTCGCCGACGGTGCCGCCGACTTCGGTGATCACGACGTCGACATCGTCGGTCGCCAACGCCAGGATCCGCCGCTTGATCTCGTCGGTCACATGCGGGATGACCTGAACGGTCTTTCCGAGGTAGTCGCCCCGGCGTTCCTTGGCGAGGATCGTCTGGTAGATCGACCCCGACGTGGCGTTGCCGTTGCGGGGCAGATCGACGTCGATGAAACGCTCGTAGTGGCCGAGGTCGAGATCGGTCTCGCCGCCGTCGGCGGTGACGAACACCTCACCGTGTTCGAACGGGTTCATCGTGCCCGGATCGACGTTGAGATAGGGGTCGAGTTTTTGCATCGTGACCCGCAGACCTCGTTGCTTGAGCAACCGACCGAGCGATGCCGCAGTGATTCCCTTTCCCAGAGAACTTGCCACGCCGCCCGTCACGAAGATGTGCTTAGCCACGGGACAACACGTTACCCCGCCGATTGCCGGGACCGAAGGAGTCGGGACCCGAATCTGTCCGAATCACGATGAGCCGGGCGAGCGACGTTCGGGCAGTGTGCCCAGCCGGTCGAACCAGCGAAGCGGACGAAGGCGGTCGATCACCCTGGTGAACGACACCTTCTCGCTGATCGCGTTCAGCGCGATCAGCACGACGAGCACGGCTATGCGCACAGATTGCGGTGTCACGATCACGCTGACGCCGAGCATCGCACCGATCGGATTTGATCCGGTGTCGCCGAGCATCGTCCGTTCCCGAAGGTCGTCACGCAACATCACCACGAGCACACCGGCCATCACCGCAAGCGCAAGGGTGGGCCGGTAGCTCCGGTCGATCATGAACGGCGCCATGAAGACCACCATCCCGATGAGCAGAGCCGCACTCGCCACGAGGCCGACCTTCAGACACCGGCCCGGTGCCCGGTCGAAGAGGTTGGCGAGGTTCGCCGACAACGCGATGATGGCCCCGTTGACGAGCACCCATCCGAACCCGTGATCCGCACCGAGCGTCGATCCGGCGGCAAGGGCGAGGGCAACCGCACCACCACCGAACAGCTTCAGGGCTCCCGTGCTCAGCCGCCCGGTCCCCAACGTGGCCAAGTGGCCCCGGAAACCGCGGGCCGTGCCCGTCGCCCCGAGGTCGTCGATCAGTCCGAGGAAGCTGAAGATGAGGACCGGGAACCCGACCGAAGAGATCGTGGCGAAGAAGGACTCCCAGTCGTCCGTTCGGAACATCTCGGGCGGCCGATCGCCGAAGGCCAACCAGTAGGCCAACGACGACGTCAGCGCCAGCACGAGCCCGACGACAACGATGACCAGCCCGCTGCCCACGCGCACCTCCGCGCCGCGATAGTTCGAGCGGCGGAACGCCGGCGCCTCGAGGATCGGGCGAACGAGGCGGACGGCGATCGCTCCGAGCCCGATGCCGGCCACCACACCGAGGCTCAGGACGAGCGTCGCCTGCAGCTCCGGCGGCGACCGCAGGATGGCGTCGATCATCTCGTCTCCTTCCCGCTGCGCGTCATGGATCAGCTGTGACCGACGTGACCACGCGGGCACCGTCGTCACGTTGGAGCGCGAGAAGGGTCACGAACGGACCGAGGTAGACGAAGACGAGCGCGGTGACAACGGTTCCGGAGTCGTTGGCGGCGAACCCGAGCAGGCCGCACAAGAGGGCGGCGACCACTCCGGCCCGTAAGGCCGTGCCCCGAGGGATGTCGCGCTCCCAACCGCGCTGCACGACGAGGAAGAACAGCAGCACGACGGCGATGATCGGCACGATCCACGTCCAGAACGAACCGGTGAACACACGGATGTTCGTGGCGATCTTGCGCGAGACCGTCGTCATGAACGTCGACGAACCGCCGTCGTCTCCGAACATCGCCGCGACCAGGCGGCCGAGATGGGTGCGCGAATCGGCCGGACGCAGATAGTCGAGCCCGGCCGCCGCCGCCAGCGCCGCCAACGTGGCAACACCGGCGAGGAGTACCGGTTTGACGCGCAACGCGCGACCCGCCATGACGTAGAACAACAGGCCGAAGACCGGAACGAGCGTCAAGATGCCGCCGACATCGGACCCGAGGAACGGCGCGCCGTCGACGACCAGAACCACTCCACAGACGAGACCGGCACCGATCAGCGCCTCGCTCCGTCGCGGTGCGTACTGCACGTGAATCGCCGCCCACAGGATGCTGGTGGACGCCAGCGCGGCGAACGCGGCGTTGCCGATGCCGGTGAACCGAGCGGCGGTGTGGGGCGAGTACCCGAGGATGCTGGACTGCTGCAACGCGGCGCCGGAGCACAGGTCGATCACGTTGATGGCGACCGTGGCAAACAGAATCCACGACAGCGGGCTCAACGGGTGCCGTCGCGCCCGTCGAGCGAGCGCCACGATCGCAAGGTCGAGTGCGAGCATGACCAGGGCGCCGAATGGACCGAGCACCCAGGCGTTCGGGATCATCCGGAAGACAAACGTCGTCAGCGGCCACGCGGCCACGCCGAGGACGACCCAGGAGAGGACCCGCCGCATCGGCCCGACCGACCCGCGTGACGAGAACAACAGCATCGTCAGCAGGTACACGATGACCTGGAAGATGACGTAGCCCTTGGTCAGCGGCAGATAGATCCGTTCGCGGTAGCCGGCAAGATCGTTCATGTCCCGCAGCCGGTCGATGCTCGGCGGCCCGTTGGTGCCATGGAAGCGGAGGGGGTGGCCGATCATGTCCGCACTCGTCGGCTGATCCGCAGAATCAATACCAAGCGCGCTTAGGATAGTCGGGGAGAGGTCGGTCAACGTGATGAGTCCGAGCCGCTTCGTCGATGGCGAGTGCGCATAGCCGGGCACCACCCCGGCGCCCCACAACACCGTCGGCGTGAGCTCCCAGGTTCCCGTCGGGGGTCGCATACCCGCGACGATGAACAGCACGTCGGGCGGAAGCCCCCCGACGACTTTCTCGACCAACGCGTCAGTGCGACGGAGAGCGTCCACGCGCAGCTCCTCGAATCGGTCCTCGGTGGTGAACCCCTTGAAGGCGAACGCCCGATCCATCTCGCCCGGGTCGACCACGGTGACATCGCTGTTGCCGACCGCCCGGACGACCGCGTCGAGGAAGACGCGTTCGTCCACGGTCACGCCGAAAGGTTTGGTGACGTCGGGCCGCAACAGACCGGTGACCGTACCGTGGGTCACCGAGCCCCCGAGATCGGCGACGGCAATAGCCGTCGGACGCTGGAGTGAGGCGTCGGGATCGCGGTCGACGAGACCGGTGTCGGAGGAGCCGACAACGGCAGTGGACTTCCCAGCGACGCGCAGCGTCTCGCCGAGTGCGGCCGGCAGCGTCGGCAGGTATCGACCCTCGTTCCTGGCGATGGTCTCGGCCAGGCCGGTCACGACAACCGCGCCGTCTGACGGCCGGCCCGTGCGCAACTCCGCAACTTCGGCCGCGGTGAGCAGGCCGACGGCATCGCCGGACCCGTAGGCATCGGCAGCGGCGTCGGCGGAACGGACCCGGCCACCGGCACCTAGCGACGCGTAGGACTCCACCGTGGACGGCCGGCCCGACAGCGTGCGGACACTCGTCGCCGCCACGGCTCCCTCGCCGATCAGCCGGTCGAGCGTCGGGGTGTCCCCCGACCCGAGATCGTCGAGCGACAGCCGGGGAAAGCCGAACAGCACCACCTTCTTCGCCGTCGTGCCGGCGGCGACGCTGGACGGCTCGAATCCACCGGAACGCAGCAGCGCAACGGCAAGGAAGGCGACGGCGGCGACCACCATGAGGACGATGCGCGTCCTTGGGGTCGTCCGCCGTGACCACAGAGCGCGGATGATGTCGAGACCCTGGCGGCCGCGGTGTACGAAACCGGCGAGGCTGCGGCCGGTGTGGCGATGGTCGAAGTCGACCGGAACTTCGACCACCCTTGCCCCCGCCCGCACAGCATCGATCGTCATGGCCGTCTCCATGCCGAACCGGTCGGCGAGGTTCAACGAACGCAGCAGTCCGGCCCGGACCGCCCGCTGACCCGAAAGCGGTGCCGTCACTTCGAAACCGGACGATCGCCGGATACCGGCGCGGGCCAGTTCCTTGATCCGGCCGAACCCACCCCGGGCACCCGCGGCAACCGTCGGCACACCGATGACGAGGTCGGCCTCGCCCCTTTCCAGGGGCGCGAGGAGTGCGTCGGCGATGCCGGCGGTGTCGCCGAGGTCGGCGTCGATCAACAGATAGGTCGACGCCTCGGGACTGGCGGCGACCGCGGCCGACACCGCACCGCCCTTGCCGCGATTCACTGCGAGCCGCAGGACGGTGACGCGCCCATCCTCGCCGGCCGCTCCAAGAGCAACGCTCGACGTTTCGTCGGCGGAGCCGTCGTCAATCACGACGATGCGATCGATCGTGGCGAGTGCAGCGAGCGCCCGGACCGTGCGACCGATCGAATCCGCCCGATCCTTGGCAGGCACGAGAGCGACGACCGGGTGTAGTGACGATGCCGACAACGTCATGGCGCGGGAATCAGCCGTTCGGCGCCGTCCGCTGACCCGTAATGCCCGACCCGACCCCGGCCGAGGTCCTCGAGCGCATAGACCGTGCCGACCCGACCCGCGCGGTCGTCGAGGTCGTCGATGGTCGAGACACGGGCAGCGAGAGCCGCAACCCCGCGGACTTGGCGCACCAACGGATCGTCGGACTGCCCGACCACAACGACCGGGGCCATGGCGGCGAGTCGACCGATCCACGCAGCGGTCTCGGCCGGCTCGGCAGACGCCGAACCGCTGCGGAGGAAGACGACCCGGGTGCCGACCGGGATGACTTCGGGAAAGCTGCCGTCGGATGCCGGACGTCGTTCGATCAACCCTGCGGCGACGAGGGGTTGCAGCGACTCGACGTCGAACGGTCGACCGATCGCCCCGATGATCCGTTGACCGACGAGGAATCTGACCGTGTCCGGACGGGTCGAGGTGGCGCCGACGGCGACCCGGGCCCGTTCGAGCTCTTGTGGTGCCGAGATGCGCAGTGACGGCCCGATGGCGAGCGTGCCGAGCACTCGGGCCCCGGCGGACCGCAGGGTGTTCGCCAACTCGGCGGTCCGATCGTCGTCGATCGCCCCGTCCGTGACGAAGAGCACCGACTTCGCCAGCAGCCGGTCGCTCACCATGCGATCTTCGGACTGCTCACCGAACGCGTCCAATGCCGCGTTCTCGTTCTTCAGGTCCCGGATCGCGACAGCCCGATCCTCGAGCGTGCGGTCCAGCGAGGCGATGCGGCGTTGCGACTGGGAGACGAGGCCCTGATCGACAACGGTCGCACCGACGGCGATCCCGATGGCGAGCGCGAGGAAGACGGCCACCAGCGAAACAATGTGAAAGCGGAGGTTGATCACCGGCGCACCCCGCACACGGACAGGGCGACGATGTGAAAGCGGAGGTTGATCACGGCATCGCTCCTGCCACCAACGTACCGGTGATGCGTTCTCCGCCGTGGGACCGGCGGCCGCCCGACATCATCGACGCCACTCCCGCAGCGAGATCCACAGCGAATCCCAGAACAGCCGAAACGGCGGGGACAACGCCAGGATGAACACCAACGCCACCATCGCCGTCAACACGAGCAGCGTGATGTCGCGCTTGCGGGCACGGTGCTCGTAGAGGCGGTTCAACCCTTTCGCATCCACCAGGATCGGTCCCACCTTCAGCCGCACGAGGAACGTCGAGGCCATACCGGGTCGACCCTTGTCGAGAAAGTCGACAAGGTTCACGTGCGTGCCCACCGCGACGATGAGTTCGGCTCCACGTTCGAACGCCAAGAGCATGGCGATGTCCTCACTCGTCCCCGACATGGCCCAGGTGACGAACTCGACGCGCTCCTCGCGAAGCCGTTCCGCCCCCGGGGCCTTGCCATTGGGATAGGCGTGGACGACGAGCTCGGCGCCGCAGCGGAGTCCCTCGCTCGACACCGAGTCCATATCGCCGATGATGACCGATGGCTTGAGCCCGTTCGCCAACACCGCGTCGGCACCACCATCGACCGCGATGATCACCGGGTTCATGTCGGTGATGTAGGCCCGCAGCGCACGTAGGTCTTCTTTGAACTGATCACCGCGCACCACGATCAGCACATGGCGACCGGTGAAGGTTGTCCGCAGCTCCGGTAATTCCGGAGAGTCCAGCAACAAGAACTGCTCGGCCTGCATGTAGGCGAGGGTGTTCTCGGCGAAGCGCGTCAATTCGACGCTGATCGTTGCCCTCGAGTCCTCCACCTGACGGTCGAGCGTGCTCATGGTCTGACGAACACCTTCACCCAAGAGCACGCCGCGGGCATTGCGAATGGCGGTGCCGTCGAGCGTCAGCATCTCGCCGTCTTCGACCCGGGCCATGATGCCGGCACCGACATTGTCGAGGATCGGGATCCCCGCCGCCGCGAGGAGCAACGGGCCGACGTTCGGATAGCGGCCGGTGATCGACGCGGCCGCATTGACGACCGCGCCGACGTGGGCCTCGACCAGACCTTCCGCGGCGACACGGTCGAGATCAGCATGGTCGATCACTGCGATCTGCCCGGGCTCGAGGCTCTTGGTGAGCTCTTTCGTCCTCCGTCCGGGACGACCCGCTCCGGTGACGGTTGCCTGCAGCCGCGTCTCCAGCGATGGCGTGGCCACTCAACCCGCCCGCTTCGCCCGCTCGGGGGCCCGCTTGCCCCGGGCGCGCGTCGGATCGGCACCCCGACGGGATCGCCGTGACGCCAGAAGGACTTCGGCATGACGAAGTGCGGCCGGACTCGCCGGATCACCGGCCAGCATCCTCGCCACCTCGCCGACTCGCTCCCGTTCGCTGAGCCGGCTCACGGTCGTACGGGTCATCGGTCCCCCGTCGCCTTCCGCCTCGACCGTCTTTCGAACATGGATCTGGGCGTCGGCCGACGCTGCGACCTGGGCCAGGTGGGTGACGACGAGCACCTGTCGGCTCGAACCGAGTTCCGCGAGGGCGTCACCGACCGAGAGTGCGGTCTCGCCGCCGATCCCGGCGTCGACCTCGTCGAACACCAACGCCGAGAGCGGGGAGGAGACCGAACCGGCAGAAAGGACCCCCGAGGAGCCGGTGACTCGGTTGATCAGCGCCAGCTGCAGGGCCAGCATCACCCGGGCCAGCTCGCCACCGGACGCCACCTTGGCCAGCGGAGCGAGATCGCTCCCGGGGTTGGCGGAGAACTCGAACACCACCTTCGAGTCGACGGCTGCCTCCGCGTCGACACCGGCCACGGCAGCGGTACCGTCGTCATCGGTGAGGACGGCAACCCGGAAGCGGGCGTTGCCCAGCGCGAGCCGACCAAGGTGCACACGAACGGACGCGGCGAACGGCTCGGCCGCCTCCCCGCGCAGTTTCGCGATCCGGTCACGCGCCCGTCGCTCGGCCTTCGCCACGAGTCGGAGCTCGTCATCGATCGTCGCCGCCCGCTCGTCGTGGAGAAGCAGTTCGTCGAGACGCTCCTGGGTCTCGGTCTGGAAGACGAGCATGGCGCCGATGGACTCGCCGTACTTGCGCCGGAGCTGGCGCAACAAATGACGTCGCTCGCGGAGCTCACCGAGGCGGGACGGGTCGTCGTCGAGGCGGGCGAGGTGCGACCGGAGCTCGGACGCCACGTCGTCGAGCTCGGAGGACGCGTTCCGGATCCGGTCCGCCTCGCTCGCGAACGGCGCCTTGCCGCCGAGCAACTGACGAACGGTGCCGAGGAGGGTCAGAACACCGTCGTCGCCGGCCAGCGCATCCGTGGCGGCACTCACGGCCTCACGGTGGGCCTGGGCTCCGGTCAGCAGGTCCTCCTCGTCGGCCAGCTTCTCGTCCTCGGCCGGATCGCTGAGACCGGCGGCATGGAGCTCGGCGACCTGGAACGAGAGCAGGTCGATCTCCCGGGCCCGGGCGCGTTCGTCACCGCCGAGTAACGCCCGGTCCCTGAGGAGCATGCGTCGCTTCGACCTCGCGTCGCGGAGGTCGCTGTCGTCGATGCCGCCATACGCATCGATCGCGTCCCGCTGCGACGCCGGTGCGAGGAGCGTCTGGTGCGCATGCTGGCCGTGGAGATCGATGAGGCTGCTCGCCCGCTCCGCCAGCACGCCGACCGGCACCGGCCTTCCGTCCACATAGGCCCGGGCGCGACCAGCGCGCGGCACCACCCGGCTAAGGACGACCTCGGCGTCACCGACGATGAACCGTCCGTCGACCCGAGCCTCGTCAGCCCCGGAGCGCACGAGCGTCGGGTCCGACCGGGCGCCGAGCAGCAGCTCGATGGCCTCGACTATGAGGGTCTTGCCGGCACCGGTCTCCCCGGTGATCACCGTCATGCCGTCGCCGAGAACGACGGAGGCGTGATGGATCACCCCGAGGTCGGCAACGACGAGCTCAGCGAGCACGACGACCTGGTGCACGTTTCGGGCTTGCCGCGGAGCTTGCGTCGGTGTCATCCTCCGCCTCGAAGCGCTCACGCGCCGGCGTACCCGGACCTGGGAGCTCGAACTTCGTCTTGAGGATGCCGTGGAAGTCACGCGGTCCGAAGGTGACGAGCCGCGCCGGCCGCGCATGCGCCGAACAGGTCACGACCGCGCCCCCGGGTACGGCACCCTCGTCGCGTCCATCGACGAAGAGCGTCGCGGTCCGTCCGTCGAGCACTGCGAGGCGCACCGTCTCTTCGGCACTGAGCACCAGCGAGCGGTCGAAGAGCATGTGCGGCGAGATCGGCACCACGACAAGCGCGCGCATCAGCGGCGACACGATCGGACCGCGCACCGAGAACGCGTAGGCCGTGGAACCGGTCGGTGTGGCGACGATGACGCCATCCGCCGAATAGTCGGCGAAGGGCACGCCGTTGAAACTGACCCCCAGACGAACCGTGTTGCCGGCATTGCTCTTCTCCAGGACAGCGTCGTTCAGAGCGGCGAAGCGTCGGATCGGATGGCGGGGAGCGGACACAACGATGTCGAGCATCATCCGTTCCTCGATCCCGTGGTCACCACGCAGCACCCGCTCGACCACGACGTCGAGATCGGACAGCTGCTCCGAGGCGAGGTACCCGAGGTGCCCCACGTTCACGCCGACCACCGGAACGCCCTCGGCCCAGACGAGGTCGACCGTCCGCAGCATGGTGCCGTCGCCGCCAAGGCTGAACGCATACGACAGGCCCTTCGCGAAGTCCTCGTCGGGGACAGCCCACTCGTCGAGCCCGACGCGTACTGCGTCGCTCGCCGGCACTCGGACCTCGATGCCGGACGCTTCGAGCGACGCCGCGGTCGAGGCGGCCACGCGGCGCGCCTCCAGCCGGGCCAGGTGCGGCACGATTCCGATGACGAGGCGTGACTTCTTCGGACGATTCGCCGGCTTCCTCACGGTCATGACCCGACCATCCCGCCGTCGTCGGTCGTGACATCCGCCGGTGCGCCGACTCGCTCGTCGAAGCGCCCAGTCATCACCAGGGCATCGTCGACCGCAAGCTCGATCATCGCTGCCCGGCGCTCCACCGGCGGCGAGGCCGGGACCGGTTCCATCACGAAGTGCCCGAGGAACTCGACGTTGCCGTCGGCCCCGGTGATCGGTGACGTCATGACCGCAATCATGCCCGCTCCCAGCGCGGCGTAGGTGTCGCCGACCGACGCCAACGTCCGCCGCCAAATGTCCGGATCCCGCACGACACCCCGGCCGCGTGCGACATCGGCACGACCCGCTTCGAACTGCGGCTTGATCAGCAGGACCATCGAGCCGGCGACGTCGTCCGTCGCCGCGATCAACGACGGCGCCACCGATCGCAAGGAGATGAACGAGAGGTCTGCGACGGTCAACGGCACCCGACGACCTTGCATCACCTCAGCGAGCGCGTCGGTGCGGACATTGCAGCGCTCGTGCACTTCAACCCGCCCGTCGGCACGCATCCGCTCGTGCAGCTGCCCGATGCCGACGTCGACGGCGATGACCGCCGCCGCTCCGCGCTGCAGCATGCAGTCGGTGAACCCACCGGTCGACGCTCCGGCGTCGAGCACCGTCCAGCCGGTCACGTCGATCCCGAATCGTTCCAGTGCTCCCTCGAGCTTCACCCCGCCGCGGCTGACGAAACGCGGCCGGTCGGCCACGAGGACGATCGGGTCGCCTTCGTCCACCTGACGTGCCGCCTTGTCGGCCACCGCGCCACGTACGTGCACTTCGCCCCGGGAGATCGCCTCGGCCGCCTGGACGCGGGACGCCACGAGACCGCGTCGGACGAGCTCGGCATCCAGGCGTCGACGCACCGCTCACCTCATCGGGCGGACGGGCCCGAGTTCGCGACCCACGAGCGCAGCGAGGTCGTCGGTGATCACGTCGGGCGTCGGGGTGACCGGCAGATCGGCGAGCGACGTGACGCCACTCATGACCAGACCGAAGCGCGACCGCATGGTCGTCGCCATAAGCCCGTCGGTCGACGGCCGGTCGCCGACCATCAGCAGCGCCCTTCGTTCAGCGGCGCTGGGGTCGTCACCCAGACCGAGGCGACGGAACACCAGACGGGCGGCCGGCTCGTGGGGTTTGCCACCGAACGTCGCGTCGACACCGGTCGCGTACGACACCGCGGCGACGAGAGAGCCGCCACCGGGGAGCTCGCCATCGGCGGTCGGGTAGGTCGGGTCGTCGTTCGTGCCCACGAGCCGCGCCCCGGCGCGTACCGCCTCGAACGCCTGCGTCAGGCGATCGAAGGTGAAGTCCCGGTGCCACCCCACCACAACCACGTCGATGCCCGGCTCGGCATCGGCGACGCATCGCACGCCCCGGGCCTCGAGCGCTTCGACGACTCCCGGCCCCCCGCACACCAGCGCAGTCTCGCCGGGTTCGATCAGGAGGGCCGAGGCCTGCGCCGAGGAGCAGATCTCGTCTTCCGTGGCCGCCAGGCCCATCGCCGCCATCTTGGCCACGTAGCCACCGATCCTGGCCGAGCTGTTGTTGGTGAGGAACAGCACCCGTTCGCCGGACGAACGCAGCCGGTCGATCGCCGCGATGGAGCCAGCTACCGGAGTCTCTCCACGCCAGACGACTCCGTCAAGGTCCAAGATCCAAGGCACAACGCCCGACGCTACCAACCCTCGTACGAAACCCCGGCAGTACGGTTGGTAGGAGTGTTACGCCTCCCTCGTCCGGCGCGTGACTCGTCCCCCTTGGAGGCGCAGTGTCGAGTCCAACGCCGATCCCCCCGCCGCCTGGCCTGACCGGCAGTGGAGAACGTTCCGCGGCGCAGTCCCTGACAGCCTCGCAACCGGGGCTCGTTG
>JANOJN010000200.1:0-12157 GCA_031418775.1 Acidimicrobiia bacterium | reverse complement strand
CGGCTGTGGTCGACGGCAACGGGACGAACGATCGTCATCGCAAAGCCGGCGCGTTCATACGCGAGGAGCCGCTCGACGACGGTGGCCGGCGATCCGACGAGCGTGTCCCCGGGAACCAGCCCGCGAGATGACACGGTGACGACGCGCTCCATCGCCCGATGGGCCTCTTCGTCGGTCTCCCCCAACACCACGTTGCGGCGCAGGACGGGGAACACCGGGCGCCCGTGTTCCGTGGCGGTCCGGCGGTAGCGGTCGAGCTCGATCAGCAACTCGGCGTCAGGCATCCGGGTGTCGCTGACCCACGCATCGCCGAGGCGCCCCGCCCGTTCGACCGCAGCACCGCGTCGGCCGCCGACCCAGAGTCGGACCGGCGCCTCGGGCAGCGGCCCGATCCGCACCTTGTCCAGTCGGTGATAGCGACCCTCGAAGGTGAGCTCCTCGCCGTCGAGCAGTCGTCGGACGAGCTCGACAACCTCGTCGGTGCGCACCGTCCGGCTCTTGAGGGCCATGCCGAAGGCGGCGAACTGTGCCTCCGTGTCGCCGATGGCGAACGCCGCCGTGAACGGTCGCTCGGAGAACGCCGCCAATGTCCCGAGTTGCTCGGCCAGCACCACCGGATGGTGAAACGGGGCAAGGAACACGCACCCGAGCGGCACATCGCCCACCTCGGCCATCAGCCGGGCGATCAGCGGGACGGGAGCGAACGCGTTGACCGGTGCGGCGTGCCGATCACCGACGAGGAGCAGATCGAGGCGGGCCGCGCCCACGGCCCGGGCGAGGGCGATGAGGCGCTCGGCCTGGCGACGGGGTCGAAAACCGTCGGACGCCTCGTCGCCCGGTTCGCCCTCGGCCACGAGAACACGGTCGGGCGGCGCCGGCCGAGAACCCGCGTCGGACCCCGGACTGCTCGGATACACCGAACGCAACGACGCGCCGAGAAGCATGAGAGGACGCAGCCGTCAATCGACCGGCGAGAACGCCTCGCGGTTCCCCCACCGATTCCAACTCGTGACCTTCTCAACCGGCTTGCGTCGGGCGACGCCCCAACGTCCGAGCGGGTGGCCGACCGGGAGTAGCGCGACGATCTGCTGATGCTCGGGCACACCGAGGATGTCGCGGCAGTCCTGCTGCTCGATGCGGTGCACCGTCGTGAGCGAGGTCCCGAGCCCGAACGACCGGGCGGCCAGGATGAAGTTCTGGATGGCCGGGAACACCGACCCGAGAACCGAACCGATGTCGAGAGGACCCTGCTCATCGGTCAGCGTCAGGTCGATACCGGCGACGCAGACGGCGACGATGACGGGCACCTCGTGGAAGTGCTCAGCCAGATGATGGGCGGCGGCGACCGTGCGATTCCAGGAGGCTTCGTCCTCCGGTGAGCGGTGCGCCGTCGCCGTCGGCAGCATTGCCCTCTCATAGCGTTCGTAGCAGCGCCGATAGAGGTCGGCCAGCTGCGTGCGGATCGCGGCATCGTCGACGACCACGAAATGCCAGGGCTGGATGTTGCCGCCGCTCGGCGCCTGCACCGCCGCCCGCAGACATGCTTCGATGGCTCGCCGGTCAACCGGCTCATCGGAGAACCTGCGCATCGCCCGGGTCGTGAGCAGTGCTTCATACAGGTCGACGTCATCCATGGACTATTCCTTTGTCGATGTTGTACGCGCGCTGACATCAGCACGCGAAACGGTAGGGCCGATGCTGCAACGGCGGAGACCCCTGAGGACGGCGCCACTCACGAACGTCCCCCGTCCCCTTCTCATCGGCCACGGAAAATCGGGGTCCGGCGATCCATCCTTGCCGCCAACGCCTCGAGGTGATCTTCCGAGAGGAGCGTGATCAGTTCGGCGTTGGTCGCCGTGTCGAACGAGACATTCAGGGCATCCTTCACGAGCTTGTTCACCGCAGCCTTGGTGGCGCGCAAAGCGAGCGGTGCGCCGTCGGCGAGGCGACCGGCGAAGGCCAGCGCGTCCGTCAGCACGGAGTCCGGCGGCGACACGTGCGAGACGAGTCCGAGGCGGAGGGCCTCGTCGGCACCGACGGGGTCACCGGTGAGCAGGTACCGCTTCGCCAGCATCGGCCCGAGGACGAGCGGCCAGATCGTCGTGCCTCCGTCGCCGGCAACGATGCCGACCCGCACATGGGGGTCAGCGATCGTGGCGTCGGAGCCCATGAAGATCGCATCGCACAGCAGGGCGATCGAGGCGCCGAGTCCGACCGCAGGACCGTTGAGCGCGGCAACGACGGGGATCTCGATGTCGAGCAGGTCCCAGATGATCGCCTTGGCGTCCCTCCGGAGGTGTTCGAGTGACGCGATGTCATGGAGCTCATCGAACCAGGCGAAGTCACCGCCGGCGCAGAACGCCTTCTTCGAGCCGGTGAGCACGACGGCGCGTGCGTCGGGTTCGTCGCGCAGCGTCCGGAAGAGCACCGCGAACTCGCGGTGCAATGTGGCATCGACGGAGTTGTACGCACTCGCGGGGTTGTCGATCGTGCACACGATGATCTCCGCACCGCCGGCCAGGCTGGTTCGGTCGACCTTGATCGTCTCCAGCCCGAGCGATTCGACCCGTGTGCGGTGAGCCTCGGACATGCGCGCCACCCTAGCGGGACGGCAACGAGGTCTCCGGGGCGCCGCGGCCCGGTGAGTCAGTACCCTGTCGTCGATGGCACGATCGTGGAAGAAGCCGGGCCTCGGCGGGTCCCTGCTCTATTCGGTCCTCGCCTTCATCGTGAGCAGCGTGATGGCCACGTTCGCCCGGCTCGAGATCGCCCGCTCCCAGGAGCGGGCGAGCACCCTGCGCGAACTCCCGCCGGGAGGCCTGATCGTCGTCGCCAACCACACGAGCATCGCCGACGGGATCTTCCTGGCTCTCGCCGGCCGCCAACTCGGGCGGCCGCTGCGCATGATCGGCACTGCCGGGATCATCGAGGCGCCGCTTCTCGGGCGGGTGTTCCGCGCCCTCGGATTCATCGCTGTGCACCGTAAAGGCCCGAATCCCGCTGAGGCGCTCCGTCCGGCTGCCGACGCTCTCCGGGCCGGTGAGGCCATCGCCCTCTACCCCGAGGGACGCATCACTCGCAACGAGCGGTTCTGGCCGGAACGGGCCAAGACGGGTGCCGTTCGCCTGGCCATCGAGACGGGAGTGCCGATCATCCCCTTGGCCTCGGTCGGGGCGCATCGCGTGGTCGGACGCCGTCGTCGCCTCCTGAGCCTCCTCACCTCGGCGTTCCACCGGCCCGACGTGACGATGCGCCTCGGCGCGCCGTTCTCCGCCCGCGAGTACCTCCGGCTCCCACCGACGGGGTCCGTCCCTCCCCCGGCTCCGGAGGACATCCGACGAGCGTCGGACGAGATGATGCGCCAGCTCGTCGCCCTCGTTGCCGAACTCCGCCACGAGAGCCCACCCGACCCGATCGGCGTCCCCCGCACCGACGAGGACACTGCTCAGCCGTCACGCTGAGCCTCGGTCGACGCCGAGTTCGGACGTCCATGACGCGGTCGGCGCCGGACCCGATCGACCTCCCCCACCCGACTGAGCAAACCACGTCCTGCCGTACGGCACACGCGGCACACGCGTCACCGCGAACACAGGCCCACTACGCGCCGAATCGGCCGTTCACCACCACCAGGGAACGGCCGACCCGGGCACCGTGTCCATGCGGACGCAGCGCTCTCGCGCGAACACCGGGCGACGGATCACCCGGTGTTCGCAGACATGTGAACCGTCAGACGACGGCGACGTTCAGCTTGATCGTGGCCGACAGCGCCCCCGAAGTACCGATGATCGAGACCTGCACGGGTGCGCCCGACGGCGTCGGGGTGGCCCCCGGCAAAGCGTCGAAAATCAGCGCGATGATCGACGGAGAGTTGACCGACGTGGTGCCGGGACGGAGCGTCACGCCGGCCGGCAGTCCGGAGACCGACAGGGTGACATTGCCGCTGAACCCGCCGAAGGACTTCAGCGTGACGAACGTGGTCGCCCCGCTCCCGCGGGCGATCCCGAAGTCGGACGGCGACGCCGAGAGCGTGAAGCCGACGGGGTTGTTCACCACGAGCTGCACGTTGGCCTGCTGGGTGAACCCGCCCGAACGACCGGAGACGACGATGTTGTAGACCCCCGGAGGCGTCGACGCCGTGGTGGTGACGGAGAGCGTGACGTTCTTGTTCGAGACCGTCGACGAGAGGGAATAGGTGGCGCCGGTCGGGACGCCGGCGACCGAGAACGACACTGTCGGGGTGACCGCACCGGTCTTGCGGAGCTCGATGACGGTGCTCGCCTTACCGGGCGAGTTCAGCGTGAGGATCGGCGTGGTCGGCACCAGCTGGAAGTCGCTGATGGCGGTGACGTTGAGGGCGACCGTGCCGGTTCGGACGGTCGTTCCTGCAGTGGCCGACACCGAGATGCCATAGCGCCCACTCGGCGTGCCGACACCCGGAGTGATGTAGAGGTTGGTGCTCGCCGTGGTGGGGTTCGGTGCGAAGTTCGCCGTAGAGCCGACCGGAAGTCCAGCGAGCGAGAACGAGACCGGACCGGTGTAGCCGGCAGAGCGATCGACGGTGAGGCCGAACACGGCGGTCTGGTTGGTCGCCACCGTGAGCTCAGGGTTGTCGAGACGCAAGCCGAAGTTCGGCGGCGCCGACGTGACCGGTGGCTGAGTGACCGGCGGGGCCGTGAACGGCGGCTGGGTGACGGGAGCGACGCCGTTCACGACGAGCCGGAAGAGCGCACTGCGCTCGCGAGTGCTGGTGACCCCGAACAGCTGGTAGACGCCATTGGAACTGGGGGCGTTCGAGGGGACGAGCACATCGAGGAGGTAGCGATTCGTCGAGGTCTTGCGGACGCTCACGTCCATGAAGCTCGGGACTCCGTCGACGTCCCAGCGGAGTACAGGCCGGTAGCCCGGGGTGACGCGGATGGCGATCGGGTAGCTGGCGGTCCCGCCGGCATTCACGGCCACTGCGTCGGGCGAGATGACGATCGAATAGTCGGTCTTGGTCGAGACGCGGCGCCGGGTCGCGGCATCCGCAGCCGGCGCCATCGCGGTGGCGCCGAGGCCGACGACGACCACCACGGCGAGGAGGCGGACCCGACGGAAACGTCGACCTCCCGGAGCGGTGGTGCTGGTAGTGGTGGTGGATACGGAAGACATGGCGACTCCTGAGGGAAGGAACTCTGCACCGCAGATCCTTCCCGATCGGTGTGAAGGAGCCGTGAAGGAGGTGCCAGGAGCGGGTGAACCGGGCCTCAGCCACGTAGACGGGCGCGGCGGCTACCTTCGACCCCATGCGTTTCGCCCGCCTGCTCGCCACTCCTGGCGTCGAGGAACGGGTCGTGCTGCGGTCGACGTTCGGTTTCATGGCCTTCCACGGCGGCAATCTCGAACGGGGTACCGACGACATCGCGACTGAGGCAGCCCGGCGGGCAGGAGCATCGCTCTACGCGGTCGTGCAGTCAGCTCCACTGCGCGAACACCTTCCCTCGACGGCGGTGCGCGCCGCCGAGTCCGCGGCACTTCGGGAGTTCTTCGATCACGTCGAAGTCGTCTTCGCCGTGCACGGCTACGGGCGCGAGGGCCTCTGGACTTCAACGCTGCTCGGAGGTTCGAATCGTCATCTCGCCTCCTCGCTGGCGTCGAGGCTCCGCGAGCATCTCCCGACCTTCCATGCGGTCGACGACACCGAGGCGATCCCACCGGAGCTCCGAGGCATGCACAGCGACAATCCCGTCAACCAGCCGCCCTACGGCGGTGTGCAGATCGAGCTGCCACCGCGCGTCCGCGGGCTCACGCCGCACGCCGCGCAGTTCGAACGGATCGACGGGCGGATCCCGTGGACCGAGTCGCTGATCCGCGCACTCAGCGAGACGGCGGCGGCGTGGACCCGTCCGGCCGAACCCATCCTTCGCCCTCGGCGTAGCGCCTGACGATCCGGGCCGGGCTACCGGCGACGACGCAGCGATCGGGCACATCTTTGGTGACGACCGAACCGGCGGCGACGGTGACGTGCTCACCGATCGTCACCCCAGGAAGCACGATCACCCCATGGCCGAGCCACGAACCCGAGCCGATCCGTACCGGCTGCTCGGGCATCGACTGCCCGCCGATCGGCCGCGCGAGGTCGTCGTAGCCGTGGTTCTGGTCGGTGATGTAGCAGTTGTGACCGGTCCACACGTCGTCACCGATGTCGACGCTCCAGTGCGACACAATCGCGGTGCCCTTGTTGATCAGGCAACGGTCACCGATGCGAAGGACCGACTCCGACATCATCGTCTGGTCGGGCGCGATACCGACCGAGAGCGTCACGCCGGGCCCGATGTAGGTGTCGGCCCCGATACGCATGTAGCGCTCGCCGTACAGGGTGTTCCACGGGAAGGCGAGGAACGACCCGTGACCGAACGACCCGAATCGACTGGCGTGACGGGAATGCGAGCCGACGGCCCCCCAGAGCCGAACCCTCTCCCATCCGTGACGGACCGCCTCGCTGCGCTGTTCGGCGAACCAGGTCCGCAGCCCAGCGGGGAGAGGGAGACGCACGACCACGGGCGGCGACAGTAGCTGGAGCCGATTGACGCTGCGTCCCTCGATGCGACAGCCGGCGCTGTCACGTGCTGAACTGCCGGTGACTCGTCCGCCGTTTCCTGCTCCTTCTGCGAGGTCCCCGATGAACCGCTCGCTCTTCCAGGTCGCCTATCTGGTCAACGACATCAACGCGTCGATTCAACGTTGGAGTGACCTGCACGGCGCTGGTCCGTTCGTGGTGACGCATCACCACAAGACCGACCGCTTCATGTATCGCGACACCGACCAGGAAGCCGACGTGTCCTACGCCTTCGGCTATCTGGGCGACATCATGATCCAGTTCATCACCCAGCACGACGACACCCCGTCGATCTACCGAGACATGTACGCGGCCGGCGAGGAAGGCTTCCACCACAACGCGTACCTCGTCCACGACTTCGAGGCCGAATACGCTCGGCTTACCGAGATGGGGTACACCCCGGCATGCCGCCTCTACGCCGACGGGGTCGACGCCGCCTACTTCGATACGAGATCACTCAACGGCGGCTTCACCGAGATCCACGGAGATCCGCCCCACATCCTCGGAGCCTTCGCGCAGTGGCGCCGCTCCCATGAGCTGTACCGCCCCGGCATCGATCCCGTGATCACCGAGCGTCCGCGTCGCTGAATCTGCGGGCCGACCGGGGCCGCCGGTTCACACTCCCGGCCCTGCCTGGGCGAAACTCGATTCGCCATGGAGCTTTCCGAACACGTCGCAACCACCCGATCTGGGCCCGTGAAGGGGACTGCTCTCCCCAGCGATGAGCGGCACCAGCGACCGGTCACGCGCTTTCTCGGCATCCCCTTCGGTGCGCCGGTCTCCGGACCGGCCCGGTTCGCCGCGCCGCAGCCGGAGATGCCGTGGACCGACATGCGCGACGCCACCACCTATGGCGACTTCTGCCCGCAGAGCGTCTCGATGACCGGCGCGCTCCTCGGAGCCCGCAAGAAGCCCGGAGCCGACGACTGCCTCAACCTCAACGTGTGGACGCCCGGAGCCGACGACGCCGCGCGACCGGTGATGGTGTGGATCCACGGCGGTGCGTACGTCACGGGGGCCGGATCGATCCCGTGGTACGACGGCCATCGATTTGCGGCCAACCACGACGTCGTCGTCGTCACGATCAACTACCGACTGGGCGCCCTCGGGTACCTCGACATCTCGACGCTCGTGCCCGACGCCGTCGACCTGGCCACGCCGAACGCCGGCCTACTCGATCAGATCACCGCCCTCGAATGGGTGCGCGACTGCATCGCGTCGTTCGGCGGCGACCCGGCGAAGGTGACGGTCTTCGGGGAATCGGCGGGAGCGTTCAGCATCGGCACCCTCCTCGGCGCGCTGGCGGCACGCGGGCTCTTTCGCCGGGCCATCCTCCAATCCGGAGCTGCCGCTCACATCTCCGATCCGGAACGGGCTGCACGGATCGCCCGGGCGTTTCTGGACGAGCTCGGGGTCGACCCGACCCGGGACGGGATCGCGTCGCTCGCCGATCGCCCGGTCGAGGAGATCATCGCCGCGTCGGAACGGGCGGCGGCCAAAGCCAAGGAGCCCGACGGACTGCCCTGGCAACCGAGCACCGGCACGCCGTCGCTCCCGCAACACCCTCACGACGTTGTCCGTTCAGGCGCGTGGGAGGGCATCGACGTGCTGCTCGGGACGACCCGCGACGAGATGCGCCTCTTCACCGCGTTCGACCCCGCTCTTCGGGCGATCGACGCCGACGGCATTCGCCAACGCCTGTCAGGCTCGGTCGGTCCGGCCGCGGCCGAGAAGATCGCCGAGGCGTACCTCGCCGATGTCCCCGGGCGATCCACCGCCGACACGTGGTCGGAGATCTCCACCGACGAAGTGTTCCGAGTACCGGCGCATCGTCTGGCAACGGCTCTCCACGGGGGTAGGGCAAACAGTATCTGGGCATACGAATTCGTGTGGGCGACCCCGGTGTTCGGCGGCGTGCTCGGAAGCTGCCACGCCCTCGAGATCCCGTTCGTGTTCGACAACCTGCACCAGCCGGGCGTTGCCATGCTCACCGGCGACCACCCGGAACGCCAGGCAATTGCCGACCTACTTCACCCGGCCTGGGCGAGCTTCGCCCGGCACGGCGATCCGAACGTCGATGCGTCGCCGAAGTCGCCGGAATGGCTCTCCTGGAACCCCGACGAGCGCCACACGCTCGTGGTCTCGCCGGAGCCCGAACTCCTGACCGACCCGCGGGGCGACGCTCTCCGTCGCTGGCCCGCCTAGCAGGGTGCTGAAAAACGGGGTCTTGGGCGAGCCCGCTGGGTGGGGTCGTCGTTGGTTGGCCGCTGCCCTCTCTTCGGGGCGCGGCTGGTTCTGCTGATCGGGGTTAGGCGGTTGCGGTGTCGAGGTCTGTGATGCGGATCATGTTGTAGACGGCGCTGGTGATCAGGAACCAGGCCCTGTTTCGTCTTCGACCGATGTAGCGCAGCTTCCGTCCGCCAGCAACGGTTTTCATCCATCCGAATGGTTCTTCGACCCGCTTGCGGATCCGCTGCGATACCGCGTGTCCAAGGTGACGGGTCGTGCGGGCATCGATCGCTGAGTGCTGACGCTTCGCAGCGACGTGCGGTGTGAACCCGAGCCGGCGGGTCTTGTCGACAAAGTCTTTCGTGTCATAGCCCTTGTCGCCAGCGATCGTGCGACGCCGAGAGCGTTTCGGGAGCCGCTCGAGCATCACGATCGCAGCGTCACGTTCCGCGTAGCCCGATGCCTGGGTAAGTTCCGCGTCAACGATCAACGCGTTGCGATGCTCGATCAACAGATGCCCCGCGAACGACAGCTTCGCTGGCGCAGCGTTGCTCTTGCGAGCCAACCGTGATTCCGGGTCTGTGGTTGACGTGTGCGTCGTGTTCGAGCGTTTCTCGCCATGAAAATCGATATCGGTGTTACGTCCTGGCGGTGGTGGCGACGGCGGACCGTCGTTAGGTTTGAAACTCTTGTGCGACGCCCAGGCTTCGAGCAGCGTGCCGTCCACCGTGAAGTGATCCGATGACACGTAACGGCGAAGCTTGGCCTGCTCGACGACCGCCGCGAAGAACTTGTCTGCAATGTCATGGTCGAGAAGCCGGTCACGGTTCTTCGAGAACGTCGACGCGTCGAACGCTTTCGCGTCGACCGGCACGTCAAGGAACCACTTGAACAACAAGTCGTAGTTCAGTCGTTCACAGATCTGCCGTTCGGAACGGATCGAGTACAACGCCATCAACACCGTGGCCTTCAACAACTGCTCCGGCGGGATCGACGGCCGCCCAGTCACGGCATACATCACGTCGAACTCCGAGCTCAACGAGTCCAGGACCGCCTCAACGATCTTGCGGATCCGACGGATCGGATGCCCAGCCGGAATCAGATCCTCGACCGATACCTGCGTCCACATCACCTGCTGACGAACCTCAACACCACGCATCACCCCAGCATGGCCAACCCCACCCAGAATCGCGAGGACTCACCCTGAGTTTTTCAGCACCCTGCTAGTGGTCGTGCCTGTGTTCCCTGGGTCGGCTGACGTTCACCGGGTCGGTGTGGGTTCTGGGTCGGCTGGTGTGCACTGGGTCGGCAAACGGGCCATTTCTGCACAAATCCCGACCCAGCGAAGGCGAGCGGACCCAGGTCGATGCCCCGGTTCTGGGTCGGCTGGTGTGCTCTCGGTCGGCAAACGGGCCATTTCTGCACAAATCCCGACCCAGCGAACGTGAGCTGACCCAGTTCGATGCCGCGCCGCGCACGACTCGTGCAACAGAATGGAGGCTCTATGTTGTCGCTCGCCCCCGTGGCTGATCCGTCCGGGTACGGCGATCAGGACCTCTTCAACACCATGCGCCACGTGAGCGGGTTCCTCCGGACGAACACGGCCGGCGCCGCCCCCGCGTTCGTCGCCCCGTTCGAATCCCGCCTCGCCGACGCCTTCCGGCGGCTGGCTCCGGCAATCGGCGTGGGGCTGCCCGACGACGCCGATGCCGACCAGATGAACGCGCTGATGACCCAGCGTCTTTCGGCCGAGGACGGTGCCGGGGTGGCGAGGACGGCGGTCGAGCAGTTCGTCCGAGACGGCATCGCCATCGCCCGTGAGGCCGGGCACGCCCACCGTTCGGACGTTCGTGCAACCGGCACCGTAGCTCACCTGTTCCGCGCCGATGGCGGCGTCCCGAAGACCGCGGTGGACGAGGTCAGTGTGGGTTTCCGGGGCATCGTCGGCGACGGCCAGGCCCATCGGCAGCACCACGGCCGGCCGTTCCAGGCACTCTCGCTGTTCTCCGTCGAACTGGTCGAGGAGCTCCACCGGGAAGGCCACCCCATCGTCCCCGGCGGCGTCGGCGAGAACATCACCACCTGCGGCCTCGACTGGGAAGCCCTGCAACCGGGCGTGCAGGTGCGCATCGGCACCGTCGTCGCTGAAGTGTCGTGCTTCGCCGATCCGTGCAGCCAGATCGCCCACAACTTCACCGGTCGCGACTTCAACCGCATCGACGAAGACCGCATCGCAGGGTCGGGACGCCGCTACGCCTGGGTGCTCGAACCGGGCGAGATCCGTGTCGGCGACGCTATCTCCATCGGCGCGTCCGCCGTCCTCGGATCGTCCGTCGAGGTTGTGCAACCGTGAACGCCCCGATGACGCAACGCCGAGTCGTCATTCCTAAGCCGCCGAAGCCACTTCCATCGGCGGGAGACCCGCTCGTCGGTCTCTACAAGCCAACCCACCGCGGCCGACTCCACCAGTGGTGCGCTCCCCTGGCCGGCGTGGCCGGTGTGGCCCTGGTCGTCAACGCCCAGCGGGGCACGAAGCTGGCGTGCGCGATCTACGCACTCTCACTGGTCGGCTTGCTGACCACCAGTGCCCTCTACAACCGCACGGTCGGGACGTGGTCGTTCCGGCCATGGATGCGCTGGCTCGACCACTCGATGATCTACATGCTCATCGCCGGGTCCTACACCCCCGTCTGCCTACATGTCCTCCCCCGGTCATGGGGAATTCCGCTGGTGACCGCCGTGTGGATCGGGGCGCTCGGAGGTGTCCTGTTCAAGATCTCACCGCTGCGCGTCCATCGCCGCGTCGCCGGGACTCTCTACGTGGTGTTGGCCGGTGCCTACATCGCGGCCGCGCCGAAGCTGCTGTCGTCGCTGTCGGGCAGCGCGCTCATCGGCTTTCATGTGGCAAACGCGGCATACGCGATCGGGGCCGTTGGACTGTGGCTCCGACGGCCGAATCCGTCGACCGACTTCGGCTACCACGAGGTCTGGCACGTGTGGGTCGTCGTCGGCTGCGCCGGTCACTTCCTCATGACCTGGCTCAGCGTCACCTGACGTCTCCCTCCTGGTCTAGACGGCTCCCTCCGGGTGTGGACGGGTTCAACGCTCCGGATGGACCGCCCCGGAGATCGATAACGAGCACGACTCTCCGTCGCAGAACCACCTCCTCCGACGCGTGCCACACCTCTGTCCTGTGTCGGGGCTGAGAGCGCGTTCGCGCGTTGTCCCACGACACAGACCAGACTTGGAGAATGGTTCTTGCGCTGTCGGCCGGCCCCCTGGCCCTGGCCCTGACCGCCGGCGTGATCGTGGCGTTCAACCCGTGCGGCT
>JANOJN010000199.1:0-1799 GCA_031418775.1 Acidimicrobiia bacterium | reverse complement strand
CCGCGGCGTCGCCTGGCAACGTGTTCAAGGTGGCCCGGGCAAGGCTGAGCTGCGAGGTTTGCTCGTATCTGCGGCCACGGACCTCATCGCTCCGGCGTGCCCCCAAACGCCGATTGGCGGGCGAGGCATCAGATGCGAGCTGCCGGATGCCTCGACAGCCCGCGACGGACCGAAGTTCTGCGCCGGTGTTGCGTGTCCCAGAGCCAACTGGAGGGATACGGCATCCCTGCCGCCCGACTTGGCGGCAATGAGGTGAAATCAGGCTCCGGACCTGAGTTTCGAGTATGACTCGTTCGCCGCAAGGATCACGTGGTCTTCGATTGCGTTCTCTCGATCAATGTTCGCAATCGCGTACTCGGGTGACGTCATCATCGCCATGAATGCAGCACGAGACGGATACCAGACCACGACGACCCAGTCCCAACGACCGTCGCCGAGGTCACCCACTGCGGTTCCCTCGACGTGCCCGGCCCACAGGATGGTTCCACCTACTCGCTTGAGCAGAGGGATGTCGGCCTTGCTGTACCGCGAGTACGCGTCCCAGCCGCTGCCGTCACCGTCGCGAGATTGTTCACGGAACCGTACGAGGTTGACCATGACGACCGGCCCAGTGTCGGGCAGGGAACGCACGAACTCGTCGTTGAGGTCGGCGGGACCTTGCCGTGTCATCTTGCTGAGCCTACGCCGAGCGCTTCCATGATGCCGTGTTCGGCCAGAGCGCGAGCCTGTCTCCCCCGAGCAGAATCGACTGGACCAACGTGCCCCTACCGCCGGGTCGGAGTCACACAGAACGCAAAGAATTGAACAGCACACTCCAGCTAGAGAACGAGCGTCGAGACCCTCGGCCTTGGGCACGTTCCCTTCGGTCCGCAGCACGTAGCGATCGGCCGTGAACTACGGCATTTCGGCCAGTGCTCTTGATCTCATCGGTGAAGCGTCTAGCCCTGGTGACGGTCGCGCCTTCGTGCTATCATGACGTCATGACGAAAAACCTCACCGTTCGGCTCCCCGACGACATCGCCGCCGATGCGGAGGCGGTCGCACGGGTGGAGGGCACCAGCGTCAACGAGACCGTGAAGCAGGCGCTCATCGAGGCGATCGATCGGCGTCGTAAGGACCCGGCGTTTCGGACGAGCCTTCGTCGGATCGTGAAGGAAGACCAGGAGCTGCTCGAGCGCCTGGCCAAGTGACCGTCCGGTACCTGGACCTCGCCGACTTTGTCGAGATCGCCGTCGAGGTCACTGGCCTCGACCTGGCCACTGTCATCGCAATGGCAACTCTCGACCTCGCTGACTCCGCGCTCCATGCCCCGAGCGCTGGATTCGGCGAAGAGGACATTTATCCCGACTTCGTCGACAAGTGCGGCGTGCTCATCGTTCGGCTTGCTCGAAACCATCCACTTCCGGACGGCAACAAGAGGGCCAGTTGGGTTGCCCTACGCCTTTTCATCGAGTTGAACGAGTGGCGGTGGAAGACGACGCCGTCGGTTGACGACGCAGAGCAATTCGTCCTCGGAGTTGCGGCCGGAGAGACCAACGAAGCATCCGCTGCAAACTGGCTTAAGGGTCGGATCGAGCCGAGGTTTGACGGCGCCGCCAATCCGTAAGCGTGCCTACCAACGGCTTTGTGTCGCTTGTCAGCAATTTGTCATCACTTTGTCCGCGAACGACCCGAAACGAGCGTGTGTCAGACGTCAGAACGTAAAAGTACGTAGTGGCAAAATTGCACGCTCACCAGGACAAACGGGTTCTCTGCAGGACTAATAAGTACACGTAGGTCTGGAGTTCAAGTCCCCGACC
>JANOJN010000198.1:0-10703 GCA_031418775.1 Acidimicrobiia bacterium | reverse complement strand
ACCGGCGGCATGATCCCGAAGATCGAGAGCTGCCTGCACGCCATCCGCTGCGGCGTCGGCAAAGCCCACATCCTTGACGGACGGGCGCCTCATGCGCTCCTGCTCGAAGTTTTCACCAACGCCGGGATCGGCACGGAGGTCACCCGATGAATGCGAGTGCGAACGACAAAGTGGCCATGCACCGGGCGGCCACCGCCGAGGTGGGACGAGCCGTCGGGTACGACCATCTCGAGCACTGCCCGATGATGCCGGTGTTCGGTGCGCCCACAGTGACCTTCGTTCGGGGGAGCGGCACCGAACTCTGGGACTCGACGGGCAAGCGCTACCTCGACTTCCTCTGCGGGCTGGCCGTCACCTCGCTCGGACACGCAAACGCCGAAATCGCGGATGCGATCACCGAGCAGGCCAACACCTTGGTGCACGTGTCGAACCTGTTCGCCACGGTTCCCGGAGCACAGGTGGCGCTGACCATCGACCGCCTGCTCGGCGGTGGTGGTCAGGTCTTCTTCGCGAACTCCGGCGCCGAGGCCAACGAGTGTGCCATCAAGGTGGCCCGCAAGTGGGGTGGACACGGCCGCCACCACATCATCAGCACATTCGGCTCGTTCCACGGGCGGACGCTCGCCACGCTCCACATGACCGGTCAACCGGCCAAGCACGAGGCGTTCCAGCCGCTGCCGGAAGGTTTCCGCCACGCCGCATGGGCCGATGTCGCGGACATCGAGCGGATGATCGACCCGTCCACCGTGGCCGTCATGATCGAACCGGTGCAGGGTGAAGGCGGCGTGGTGCCCGCACCGGCGGGGTACTTCGCCGACGTGCGTCGTCTGTGCACGGAACGGGGCCTCCTCTTCATGGTCGACGAGATCCAGACCGGGTTCGGCCGTACCGGCAAGTGGTTCGGGTTCGAGCACTTCCTCGGCCCCGATGCCCGCCCCGATGTCGTCACGCTCGCCAAAGCTCTGGGCAACGGCATGCCGATCGGCGCCTGCTGGGCGACCCGCGAGGTGTCCTCGGCTTTCAAACCGGGCGACCACGGTTCGACCTACAGCGGCCAGCCCCTCGCGGCGAGCGCAGCCAAGAAGGTCCTCGAGATCATGGAGCGCGACGCAATTCCGGCGCGGGCAGCGGCCACGGGTGAGCGTTTACGCGCCGCCCTTGCGGCGATCCCCGGTGTGGTGGAGGTACGCGGTCTCGGCATGTTGCTGGCGGTGGAGTTGGGCGAGTCGCTGGCGGCCGAACTCAATGTGGCCCTCATGGCGAACGGCCTCGTCGCCAACAACGTGACCCCATCGGCGATCCGCATCGCACCCCCGCTCACGCTTTCCGACGAACACCTCGACGAGGGAGTGGCGATCTTCGCGAACTGCCTGGCCGAGGTCCGCGGTGCCAACCCATGAGTCTTCGGCATTTCCTGGAGATCGCCGACTTCCGGGCCGATGAACTGACGGCGATGCTCGACTGTGCCGACGCGCCGCGTACGCCGGTGCTCGAGGGGAAGGGCGTGGCCCTCATCTTCGAGAAGCCCTCGGCCCGTACCCGGAACTCGGCGGAGATGGCCGTCGTGCACCTCGGCGGCCATCCGACCTACATCTCGAAGGCCGAGGTCGATTTCGACGTGCGGGAGAGCGTGGAGGACGTAACCCGGACCCTGCAGGGTTACTTCAGCGTGATCGCCGCCCGGGTGTTCGACCATCGCGTGCTCGAACGCATGGTGGCGGTGGCCGAAGTCCCGATCATCAACCTTCTCTCCGACGTCGGGCATCCCGTTCAGACCCTCGCCGATCTGCAGACGATCCGTCGCCATGCCCGCCCGATCGAGGGCGCCGCCATTGCATGGGTCGGTGACTACTCGAACGTCGCTCACTCGTTGGCCGTTGGCGCGTTGAAGCTCGGCGCCCGCCTGCGCTTCAGCTGTCCGGCCGGCTACGGACCATCGGAGGCGGAAGTCGATTTCCTCCGGACGCTCGTCCCCTCGTCTGACGCGGTGTCCGTCCACGACCGGCCGATCGACTGTGTTTCCGGCGCCGACATCGTCTCCACCGACGCGTGGTATTCGATGGGGCAGGAGGCGGAGAAGGAAGTACGCGCGCGTGCTTTCGAGGGCTTCCGGGTGGACTCGGCGCTGATGTCTTTGGCAGGTCCGTCGACGAAGTTCCTTCACTGCCTCCCAGCGCATCGGGAACAGGAGGTCACGTCGGAGGTGCTCGACTCACCGGCGAGCCTGATCTGGCCGCAGGCGCACAACAGACTGCACACGTTCCGCGGGTTGCTCCGCTGGCTCCACGAACAGGGATCGATCCGATGACGACCGTCATGCCGAAACAGCCGAAGAAGAGCCGCGCCCTCGTCGCCGAGAAGCGAACGCCCGAACGGCCTACCGGCAGACGGCCGCCCGGCGATCGGTCGAGCGCGGACCGGACGTCCGACCGAGAACCGGGCCGACTCTCCAAACCCCAACGACAGCACCGCATCGCCCGCATCCTCGAACAGCATGCGGTCGGAAGCCAACTCCAGCTGGTGGAATTGCTCGCCGAAGACGGAGTCGTCGCCACCCAGGCCACGGTGTCCCGTGACCTCGAAGACATGGGGGCGGTCAAGGTGCGGGTTCCCGGGGGAGAACTCGTCTACGCCATCCCTGAGCTGCCGAGCGATCAGATCGCGCCGGAGGACAACCTCCGCCGGGTGTTCGGCGACTGGGTCGTCGACGTGTCCCACTCGGTGAACCTGGTGATCCTGCGCACACCGCCCGGTTCGGCCCACGTGGTCGCGAGTGCGCTCGACCGTGCCGGTCTGGAGGAGATCATCGGCACGGTCGCCGGTGACGACACGATCCTCGTGGTGTGCGCCGAGACCTGGCCGGGCCGCAGGGTTGCCGATCGCATGCGGGTGCTCGCCGGTCTGTGACCAGATCGATCCTCGGAGCTGCGGGCGCACACCAGCTCGGTGAACTCCGAAGCCCGAGAAGCCAGGTGCCACGCGCAGCTCAGCCCGTGCGGCGCGCACCTCCGTCGAAAACGTGTGGATAACCGCCGAACCGACCTTATCTGCGCGTCAAGTGACCTGACGTGCGCGCCGAACGAGCCGAGGTGCGCGTGGACTACTCCGGGGGTGCGTCGATGGCCAGCATGCCGAGGCCGCTGCCGGCGGAAAGCGCGCCGGAGCGCATGTACACACCGAGCTTGTCCCGCGTGTCGCGTATATCGAGGTTCCGCATCGTCAGCTGGCCGATGCGGTCCATCGGCGTGAACTCGCCGGCACCCGACTCCATCGAGAGGCGCTCCGGCGCATAGGTCAGGTTCGGGCTCGTGGTGTCGAGGATCGTGTAATCGTCGCCGCGACGGAGTTGCAGCGTGACGCTGCCGGTGACCGCCGAGCCGACCCACTTCTGCAACGGCTCGCGCAGCATCAGCGACTGCGGGTCGAACCAGCGTCCTTCGTACATCAGACGACCGAGGCGTCGGCCGAGCACCTTGTAGTTCTCGATGGTCGCTTCGTTGTGGATACCCGAGACGAGCCGCTCGTAGGCGATGAACAGCAACGCCATTCCGGGCGCCTCATAGATGCCCCGGCTCTTGGCCTCGATGATGCGGTTCTCGATCTGGTCGCTCATGCCGAGTCCGTGGCGGCCGCCGATGCGATTCGCCTCGGTGACCAGCGCGACGCGATCGGTGTACGACGTGGCATTGAGAGCGACCGGCCATCCGTTCTCGAACTCGATCGTGACGATCTCTGAAGCTATGTGTACAGATGGATCGACGTGCTTGACGCCCATGATCGGGTCGACGATGTCGATGCCGGTGGAGAGCAACTCGAGGTCCTTCGCCTCATGCGTTGCCCCCCAGATGTTGGCGTCGGTGGAGTACGCCTTTTCGACCGACGACCGGTACGGCAGGTCGCGGGCGAGGAGCCATTCACTCATCTCCTTGCGGCCGCCCAACTCGTCGACGAACGCCTGGTCGAGCCAGGGCTTGTAGATGCGGAGATTCGGATTCACGATGAGGCCGTAGCGGTAAAAGCGCTCGATGTCGTTGCCTTTGTAGGTCGAGCCGTCGCCCCAAACGTCGACGCCGTCTTCCTTCATCGCCCCGACCAACAGGGTCCCGGTCACCGCGCGGCCGAGTGGTGTCGTGTTGAAGTACGTCTTGCCCGCGGTCGTGATGTGAAACGCGCCGCACTGCAGGGCGACGAGGCCCTCCTTGACCAGGTCTTCCCGGCAGTCGACAAGACGAGCCGCCTCCGCTCCGTAGACCGATGCGCGTCGCAGGACGTCATCCAGGTCCGGTTCGTCGGGCTGACCGAGATCGGCCGTGTAGGTGTAGGGGATCGCGCCTTTCTCCCGCATCCACGCCACGGCAGCCGAAGTGTCCAACCCTCCCGAGAACGCGATTCCGACCCGTTCGCCAACCGGCAGTGACATCAAGACCTTCGACATAGGGCGCCGAGCGTAGTGGCCGGGTCGTTCGATCCCTGAGCGGAATCTCCATCTGTTCTGTGCTCCGTCCGGCGTTGCGGGGACTCTCGAGACACGGAGGGCACAACCAAGCCGGCCGGCGTGGAGGGGTGGCGCCGATGGGGCCCCGCCCCGAGGAACGGAGACCCGGCGACGGAGGAGCACGGGCGAGTACCGCAGCGGGTGGGGAGGATCGGCGACAGGACCCCGCAACGCCGGCCGGCGCACAACACAGAGGCCGCATGCCGGTCGCTGCGCTGTGGGGCCGGGCCGCGCGGTTTGTCGGCGGTGGGAGGGCGTGTTGCTGTCTAACCTCACTGGTGTGAGTACCGGGAACACGTTGTGGCATGGACGATTCGATGAGGGTCCGGCGGCGGAGCTGTTGGCGTTCACCGAGAGCCTGTCGTTCGATCAACGCATGTGGCCCGACGATCTCGTCGGCTCGCGTGCCCACGTGAAGATGCTCGGCCACGTCGGGATCCTTGCCCCCGAAGAGGTTGAGGCCATCGTCGAAGGACTGGACGCGGTCGGGGTCGAACTGGCCGAAGGCCGTTTCGTCTTCGTCGAGAGTGACGAAGACGTCCACACTGCCGTGGAACGCCGGCTTACCGAGATCATCGGCCCCGTCGGCGGGAAGCTCCATACCGGCCGGAGCCGCAACGATCAGGTTGCCACCGACCTCCGGTTGTTCGCGAAACGTGAGGTGCTGGATCTGATCTCGCGGGTCATCGTCCTCCAGGAGACGTTGCTCTCCCGAGCGGTGGAATCCGGCGACGCCTACCTCCCCGGCTACACCCACCTCCAGCGCGCCCAGCCGGTGCTGCTCGCCCATCATCTTCTGGCCCATGGCTGGGCGCTGAGCCGCGACGTCGACCGGCTCTTCGACGCCCGCGACCGGCTTGATGTGTCCCCACTCGGGGCCGGCGCGCTGGCCGGCTCGTCGTTGCCGCTTGACCCCGACTGGACCGCCGCCGAACTCGGTTTCGCTGGGCGGTTCGAGAACTCGCTCGACGCCGTCGGTGACCGTGACTTCGTCGCCGAGATCCTGTTCGGCATCTCGTTGCTCGGAATCCACCTGTCCCGTCTCGGCGAGGAGATCGTGCTGTGGACGGCGGAGGAGTTCGGCTTCGCCAAGCTGTCCGATGCGTATTCGACCGGTTCGTCGATGATGCCGCAGAAGAAGAACCCCGACATCGCCGAGCTCGCCCGCGGCACCGCGGGCCGCCTCATCGGCAACCTGACCGGCGTGTTGGCGACCCTGAAGGGCCTCCCCCTGGCCTACAACCGGGATCTCCAGGGTGACAAGGAACCGCTGTTCGACGCGCTCGACCGCATCAAATTGGCGTGCGGGGCGATGACCGGCCTGATCCGCTCACTCACGTTCAACATCTCGGTCATGCAGGCCGCCGCCGACACGCCATTCGTCGCCGCAACCGATCTTGCCGAGCACCTCGTAGAGAACGGCATGCCGTTTCGCGAAGCCCACGCCGTCGTCGGCTCGCTCGTTCGCAACGCCGTCGACCGCCATGTCGACTTCGGCGAACTCGTCGAGAACCACCCTGCGCTCGGCCCGAAGGCGGTCGCGCTCCTCGAACCGGGTGTGTCGGTGCTTCGTCGGTCGAGCCCGGGGGGCGGCGGTCCCGGCCCTGTCGCCGAGCAGATCAAGCGGTTCGACGACGCGCTCGGCCACGTCCGGCTGCTGCTCGTGGCCGGCTGAGGAGCTGGCTCCGCCCGCCGACACACAGACGCGGAACCCATGGCGACGACGCGGCTGACCCGGTCCTTCTTCGGTCGATCGGCTGTCGAGGTGGCGCCTGACCTTCTCGGCGCGGAACTCCGGGCTGGCCCGTGCTCGGTCGTGATCACCGAGGTCGAGGCCTATGTCCAGACCGATCCCGCATCACATACATTCCGGGGTCGCACTCCGCGCAACGCCGTGATGTTCGGGCCACCCGGTCGCTCGTACGTGTACCTGAGCTACGGAATGCACTGGTGCATGAATGTCGTGACGGGTCGCGTCGGTGACGGTGAGGCCGTCCTGTTGCGTGGGGGAGTGGCGACCTGCGGTGAGCCGCTCATGCGCGAGCGTCGTCCGAAGGTGACATCGCGCGCATCGCTGACGAACGGGCCGGGCAAGCTCACGGCCGCTCTCGGCATCGATCGTCGGCACAACGATGTCGACCTGCTGAGCGGCGGCGCGCCGGTCAGGCTCCTCCGCACACCGATCAACGGGACGATGGCGTGGACAGCGACTCCGCGCGTCGGTATCTCGGTCGCCCAGGATCGTCTGTGGCGCTTCGTCGTGACCGATCCGGGGTCGATCGGCTCCCTCCGCGGCGACGTTCCTGCAGAGTGAATGCGAACAACCCCGACCGCTCTGGCAGGTCCGGTATCGTGAAACGAATGAGCTTCCCGGGGTTCGGCACCTCATCTTCGAACGCATTCCGCATGGGAGCTGTCGGCATGGCCGGCGTGCTTGTTGTCGCGTTGCTGGTGTCGTCACCAGCCCCGTCGGACGCGGCCACGAAAACGACGAAGAAGAAATCGTCGGTCACGACGACCACGAAGAAGAAGTCCTCGGTGACGACGACCACGAAAAAGAAGTCCGACACCTCGAGCGGTTCGGCCACGGCGAAGGCGACGACGACCACCATCGAGACGTCTCCGGCCTCGGCGTCGACCACGGCAAAGCCCGGCGCCTCGACGACCACGATCGCCGGCGCAGCGGCCAAGCCCCCGGCCCGGGCAACAGTGTTCATCCCCGGAGCGGGACGCGTGATCGACCTCGGCGCCGCCGAGGTGGCCAAGCTCGCCGCCGGCGGCAAGGTCGAAGCCGACGTTCGAGGGGCCGTCGGTCTTGCCGCATCGGGCACGGGCACGGTCATCCTCGACATCACTGCGGCGAATCCGGCGCAGGTCGGCACGATCTCGGTGAACCCGGTCGCCCCCGACTACGCCCGCTCCGTCGTCGGTGCCACCGTGGGTTTCGTGGCCGGCGCCACCACGGTGTCACGTGTCGCCGTTCCCGTTGGTTCGAACGGTCTGGTCCGAGTCACGACCACCGCCGGCCCGGCCGGGCTCGCCATCTCCGTCGTCGGATGGGTCATCAGCGCACCGGGCGCAGCAGCCGAACCGTCTGCCGTCGTGCTCGAACCGTGCCGCGTCCTCGACACCGTGAGCGGTCTCGGCGGCCTGAAGGACCTGGTGACCCCGGCTCGTCCGTTCGACATCCCGACCACCGGCATCGCCAAGGTTCCACCGGCGATCGGCGGAGCCCAGACCCCGGCGGGGGTCATTCTCGCTGTCGGCGCAACCCAAGTCTCCGGCCCCCTCGATCTGACCGTCGTTCCGACGGGCGGGCAGACACCCTCGCTTGCCATCAACCTCGTGGCCGGGCAGACCGGGTCGGCGCTCTACCTCGTCCCGGTGGGGGCCGACGCGCGGACGGCGTTCTACGTGAGCGCCAACGGGGCGCAGCTCTCCGTCGACGTGGTCGGGTGGCTCGACCGTGACGGCATTGCCCGCTCCGGCGGGCCCTGCTGACGTCCTCCTCGACGCCGCTTCGGCCCCGGCCGGAGCCTCCCTCCGTCAGCCCCAGAGCGTGGCGTGCCACTGCTTCTTGCCGCGACGCAGGAGGATTACATCCCCCGGCAGGCGGTCGGCGTTCGACAGCTGACGGTCGGCGCCGGCCTTGTCGCCGTTGACGGAGATCGATCCGTTGTCGAGGAACTCGCGAGCCTGACGGCGGCTCTGGGCCAGTCCGGTGGTCACGAGCACGTCGACGAGGTCCGTCTCGCCCGGAACGGCCCCTGGAAAGCCCGTGGACGGCATCCCCGGAAGCGCCTCGGAGAGTGTGGCGGCGTCGAGACCGCGGACGTCACCGGTGAACAGGGCCCGGGCGATGGCCTGCGCCCGAGCACACGCGTCGACGCCGTGCACGAGCGTCGTCACGTCGTCGGCGAGAGCACGCTGGGCCGCACGCTCACCAGGCGCGACGGCAAGAGCCACCTCGAGCTCCGATATCTCCTCCCGGGTGCGGAAGGTGAAGATCTTCAGGAAGCGGATCACGTCGGCGTCGCCCGCGTTCAGCCAGAACTGATGGAACTGGTACGGCGTCGTCCGGTCGGCAGTGAGCCAGACCGCGCCGCTCTCGCTCTTGCCGAACTTGGTGCCGTCGGCCTTGAGGAGCAGTGGGCACGTGAGCGCGAACGCCGAGCCGCCGTGAAGTCGCCGCACGAGATCCACTCCCGAGACGATGTTGCCCCACTGGTCCGATCCGCCCATCTGCAGGGTCACGCCGTGCGTCGCGTAGAGATGAGCGAAGTCGTAGGCCTGGAGGAGCACGTAGGAGAACTCGGTGTAGGTGATGCCGTCGCCCTCCATGCGATTGCGGACGGAATCGCGCTTGACCATCTCGTTGACGGAGAAGTGCTTGCCGACATCTCGAAGGACCTCGATGAACCCGAGGCCGGCGAGCCAGTCGGCGTTGTTCACGACGAGCGCGTCACCGAAGAGGCGCTCGTAGATCGACATCTGAGCGGCGATGTTGGCCCGCACCTCGTCCGTGGTGAGGAGTGGACGTTCCGTGCTCTTGCCGCCCGGATCGCCGATCAGGCCGGTACCGCCACCGGCTACGACGACAGGCTCGTGGCCGGCACGGCGGAAGTGGGCGAGGAGCACGAGGGTCACGAGGTTGCCGATGGTGAGGCTGGGCGCGCTGGGGTCGAGACCGACGTATGCTCTCCTCGACGTTTCGCGTAGGTGCTCTCGCAGGCCTTCGAGATCGCTGGCCTGGTGCAGCAGACCACGCCACTGGAGTTCGTCGAGGAAGTCGTTCACGGTGGAAATCGTAGAACCTGAAAGATTTCCTTGACAGTCGAATACCGTTCGTCTAACATTCTCCCTCGCTTCGCACGGCCAAACCGACCCGATGACCTGGAGTCAAAGGGATGGAAGTAGCCAACGAAACTTGGGAAACCGGGTTCCGGACGCCGAAAGGTGTGCTAGACATGAAGCCCGCTCCGCTGAGGCCTACACGGTCGATATGAGCGAATGCAGTTCCTTGAAAACGAGACAGAGGAAGCTAAAAGCAAGTGCGGTTAGCTCTGCTTTTGTAGAGCGCCAAACAAGTAGTGCAAATGCACAAAACGGACAAATAAACCAGTCTGCTTGTGCCAGTTGGTGAAGCACCTACTCGGGTGCACACACCGACTCTTCACACCTAGTCGATTCGCTTGGAAACGAGCGGACACGATTTCGATGGAGAGTTTGATCCTGGCTCAGGACGAACGCTGGAGGCGTGCTTAAAACATGCAAGTCGAACGGATGTCTCTCGGGTGCTTGCACCTTGGAGGCATTAGTGGCGAACGGGTGAGTAACACGTGAGAAACCTGCCCTGAAGACGGGGATAACAGTCGGAAACGACTGCTAATACCCGATGCCCTCGGATGGTCGCATGGCCGACCGAGGAAATGGATTCTGCTTTAGGAGGGTCTCGCGCGCTATCAGCTTGTTGGTGAGGTAACGGCTCACCAAGGCGACGACGGCTAGCTGGTCTGAGAGGACGACCAGCCACACTGGGACTGAGACACGGCCCAGACTCCTACGGGAGGCAGCAGTTAGGAATCTTGCGCAATGGGCGAAAGCCTGACGCAGCGACGCCTCGTGGGGGATGAAGGCTCTCGGGTTGTAAACCCCTTTCGGCAGGAACGAAATTGACGGTACCTGAAGAAGAAGCACCGGCCAACTACGTGCCAGCAGCCGCGGTAATACGTAGGGTGCAAGCGTTGTCCGGATTTATTGGGCGTAAAGAGCTCGTAGGCGGCTTCGTAAGTCGGGTGTGAAACCTCCAGGCTTAACCTGGAGACGCCACCCGATACTGCGATAGCTAGAGTCTGGTAGGGGATCACGGAATTCCTGGTGTAGCGGTGAAATGCGCAGATATCAGGAGGAACACCGATGGCGAAGGCAGTGATCTGGGCCAGTACTGACGCTGAGGAGCGAAAGCGTGGGGAGCAAACAGGATTAGATACCCTGGTAGTCCACGCCGTAAACGTTGGGCACTAGGTGTGGGTCCTTATCAACGGGATCCGTGCCGCAGCTAACGCAATAAGTGCCCCGCCTGGGGAGTACGGTCGCAAGACTAAAACTCAAAGGAATTGACGGGGGACCGCACAAGCGGCGGAGCATGTTGCTTAATTCGATGCAACGCGAAGAACCTTACCTAGGTTTGACATGTACGGAAAAGCTA
>JANOJN010000197.1:0-4480 GCA_031418775.1 Acidimicrobiia bacterium | reverse complement strand
GGAGGTGGCCATCGGCGATGTCGTGCGCGAAGGCCAGGCGATCGGGTCGGTCATCGGTGAACGACAGCGAGTTCCGGTTCTCGCTCCCTTCGCCGGGTTGGTCCGCGGTCTCCTCGCCGACGGGACACACGCGAAGGTCGGCCTGAAGATCGGCGACGTCGACCCACGCATCGACGTCCATCCGCACGAGATCTCCGACAAGGCGCTCTCGATTGGCGGTGGCGTCACCGAAGCGGTCTTCACGTGGCTCCGCCGACGTGGATGACATCCGATGACGCTTTCGCCCATCGAGGGCGATGATCTCGCTCGTGACCTCGGCTTGGTGGAATCCTGCCGTCCCGATGCTCGCCATCACGTCGCCCTCGTGGGTGGCGGCGGCAAGACCACACTGATGCACGCCATCGGTTCCGCCCTGGACGGGCCCACGATCCTGACCTGCACCACGAAGATGGGCGCCGATCAGCATCGCGGTCGAGCGGTGCTCGTCGCCCCGTCCGACGGCGCTGTCCGAGACGGTCTGCGGGAGCACGGTCGCGTCATGGTGCTGAGCGCCGTTCTCGGTCAGAAAGGAGTCGGCATCACGCCCGAACGCGCCGATGAGTTGTTCGGCCTCGGTGCGCACGTCGTTGCCGAGTCCGACGGATCGCGTCGCCGTCCGGCGAAGGCTCCTCACTGGTATGAACCGGTGATCGCCTCGACCGTGACGATGGTGATCTGTGTGATCGGCGCCGACGCCCTCGATCGGACGATCGAGGACCAGTGCCATCGTCCGCTGCGGGTCGGCGCCGTGCTCGGGTGCTCGCCCTACGATCGACTCACCCCGGAACGCGCCGCGGAACTGGTGACGAGCGCGCAGGGCGGACGCAAAGGCGTTCCATCCGATGCCAGGTTCGTCGTGTGTCTGACCAAGGTGAACGCATCGGTATCGCCGCTCGCTGAACGATTTGTTGATGCCGTCGCCGCCCGTGGCGTCGCTGTCCGCGCCGTCGCTCACCTCAGCGGGTCGTGATTCCCGGGTAGTTTGAACGGTGATGTGTCGCCTTGTACACACCGAATCGTAGGCGAACGTACCGATGAACTTCCTCGACTCTCTTCTCGAACACCCACTCGTCGCCGACGGCGCGATGGGGACCATGATCAATGCCGCAGGAATTGGGTTCGAGCAGTCCTTCGAGAGCCTCAACCTCGCCCAACCTGACGTGATCCTCGACATTCATCGTGCGTTCGTGGCGGCCGGCGCCGACGTCGTGGAGACGAACACGTTCTCGGCCACCGCCATTCACCTCGACCGTTGGGGGATGGCGAACCGAACCGTCGACATCAACGCCGCCGGAGTACGCCTCGCCCGGCAGGCCGCAGATGAGGCCGGCCGAAGCGTCTTCGTGGCCGGTTCGGTGGGCCCGACGGGCGCTCGGCTGAGCCCGCTCGGACCGCTCGCCCCGGAAGATGCGAGAGCCGCCTATACGGAGCAGATCGGAACACTGGCCGACGCCGGAGTTGATCTCCTCGTGCTCGAGACGTTCGCCGACCTCGCCGAGCTCGAGCTCGCGATCGGCGTTGCCAGGGAACTCTGTGCACTTCCCCTCGTCGCGTCGATGAGCTTCACCCGCGAGGTGCGGACGCTCGGCGGGGTCGTGCCGGAGACCGCCGTGGGCCGACTCCGTGCCGCCGGCGCCGACGTGATCGGGGCGAACTGCTCGACCGGTCCCCGTGGTGTTCACGAAGTGCTGTTGCGGTACTCCGAGGCCGAACTCGGATCGAAGGCGCCGCAGATTGCGTTCTCGGCGATGCCGAATGCCGGCTACCCCGAAAGCCGCGGTGAGCGCCTCTACTTCCCGGCCCCACCGGACTACTTCGCCGACTACGCGGAACAGTTCCTGGCATCGGGTGCCCGACTGATCGGAGGATGTTGCGGTACGACACCGGACCACATCCGCGGAGTGAGGCGGGCGCTCGACGCCGCCCGCACAACCGGTCGTCGTCGGATATCGGCTCATGCCGCCCACGTTCGCAAGCCTGCTGCGGTAGCGGTCGAGGCGCCTGTGCGCAGCGAACCGGCTCTCGCCCGTCATCTTCGTGCCGGCCGGTTCGTCACCACCGTGGAGATGGAGCCGCCGAAGAGCTCGGACACCAGCACCCTCGAAGCGCACGCGCTCCGGTTGCGCGACGCCGGCGCGACCACGCTCAACATCTCCGACACGCCGATGGCCCGCATGCGCATGACGGGGCTCGCTGCATCGATCAAGGTGCAGCAGGCAACGGGTCTCGAGCCCGTGCTCCACTTCCCGGTTCGGGGCCGCAATCTCCTGCGCGTCCAGGGCGACCTGCTGGCCGCGCACACCCTCGATGTTCGGACGCTTTTCGTCACCATGGGCGATCTCGCCAGCATCGGCGACTACCCCCAGGCATTCGACCATCACGACATCGTGCCGACCGGTCTGGTGAAGCTCATCACGCAGCAGTTCAACGCCGGTCTCGACGGCGCCGGCACCTCGATCGGGTCGCCGTGCTCGTTCTTCGTCGGTGTGGCCCTGAACCTCACGCCTACCGACGTTGCTGCCGAGGCCAGGCTGCTGAAGCGGAAGATCGACTTCGGCGCCGGGTTCGCGCTGACACAGCCGGTGTTCGACCCCGCGAGGGCCCAGGCCTTCATCGCCCACTACACCGCCACCTACGGGCCGCTGACGCTCCCGCTGCTGTGTGGAGTACTTCCGTTGGCTTCTGTGCGTCACGCCGTGTTCCTCAAGAACGAAGTGCCCGGGATGAGTGTGCCCGACGCCGTCGTCCAACGCATGGCCGGCGCACCGGACGAGGGTCGCGGGGAAGGTCAGCGGATCGCTGCCGAACTCCTCGAAGAGGTCCGCCCGTTCGTGCAGGGCGTGTACTTCATTCCGTCGTTTCGTCGCTACGACGTGGTCGCCGAGTTGCTGGCGGCCGTGCGGCCGTGACCTCCTTTGGCCGCTTGGCCCGGCTGGGGGCCACACGTGAGGGCTCTCCCGGCATCTTCGGATAGACCGGCGGCCACGGAGCATCGCCGAGTCCGGCGGCCAGATCCCGGGCAGACCACTCGAGGAGCGGTTCGATCGACTGCGGAGCGTCGTTCATCGTCAGCCACGGGTCTCCGCCGATGGCGACCCGGACGGGCACCGTCTCGATGGTGAGCGTGTCGGGGTCGATCGTTGCCAGCTCCTGCCAGGTAACCGGCGTCGAGACCTGACCGCCGACACGGGGGCGGGCAGCCCAAGCGCCGAACACCGTCTTGTGGGGGGCGTTCTGGTTGAAGTCGACGAACACCCTCGCTCCGCGCTCCTCCTTCCACCAGGCGGCGGTGCAGAGGTCCGGATGGCGACGCTCCAGCTCTCGGGCGAAGGCGACCGCCGCGGCCCGCACGGCGTAGGAATCGAGTCGCTCCCGGACCCGTATGTACACGTGCAATCCGCGACTTCCGGTCGTCTTCACGAAACCGGTGATGCCGACCTCTTGCAACAGCGCTTGGGTGAGAAAGGCCGCCTGCCGCACCATGTCGAACGTGACACCGGGCGACGGATCGAGATCGATGCGCAACTCATCGGTGTGCATAGGGTCGGCGGCGAGGAACGGCCACGGATGAAATCCGAGGCAACCGAGGTTCACGGCGTAGACCACATGCGCCATGTCGGCCAGCACCAGCGCTTCGGATGGGGTTCCGTTCACGGTCGCCACTTCTGTGGTTACGAGCCACTCCGGGCCGGTTGGCACCCGCTTCTGGAAGAACGACTTGCCGCTGGCCCCGTCGGGGTAGCGCTCCATCGTGATCGGCCGTCCCCGCACGGTACGCATCAGCGGCTCGGAAATCGACCGGTAGTACGAGATCAGGTCCAGCTTGGTTGCGCCGATCCCGGTGAAGAACACCTTGTTCGGGTTCGACACCCGCACGACCGTCCCGTCGACGTCGAGATCTATCGCTTCGCCCTCGCTCACGCTCGTCCGCCTCCAATCGGGAGTCCGGCCCGCTGATGAGCGCCGGGTCGGGCGGGATGGCGCACGTGCACGACAGTGACGGTAGCGCGCGACCAACTACGGTCGTGGTGTGGAAGTTGCTCTGCGCACGAGCGTGAACCTGATGCCGGAGGCTCCGGTGGCGGACATCGTCGGGCTCGCCGTTCTCGCCGAACGACTCGGGTACGACCGGTGCTGGGTCTACGACGAAGGGCTGGCCACCCGCGACGTATACGTGACCCTCACCGCGATTGCCCTGGCAACGAACCGGGTGGAAGTCGGTCCGGGCATCACCAACGCCTACACCCGCCATCCCGCCACGACGGCGGCCGCGCTCGCGAGTCTCGATGAGCTCTCGAACGGTCGGGCGTTCCTCGGCGTCGGAGCCGGTGGGAGCCTCACGCTTGGACCCCTCGGTGTCGATCGCTCCAGGCCCCTCTCCGCGGTCCGTGACCTCATCACGATGTGCCGAGGTCTCTTTGCCGGTGGCCCTGTCACGTCG
>JANOJN010000196.1:0-14585 GCA_031418775.1 Acidimicrobiia bacterium | reverse complement strand
CACAGAGGTTCCTGCGGAACCTCCGATTCGTCCGTCTCGTCCGGCGGCCTTTTGCCCTCGACCGAAGTTCTCGTGTCGCATTCAGCTGGTGCGTGACGAATGTGCGGGTATGCCAAACCATGCGCACCCACGCCCCATCGACCACGGCTTCCCCAGGGACGAGCGAGCCGAGTGGCCGACGTTCGACGACATTGCGAATGTGACCTACGGGCCGCCGGGACCGCCGACGATCTCGGTGACGGAAGCGGCCCGGATACTGGGCATCTCGCGCAGGACGGCGTACGAGGCCGTCCGCGACGGCACGCTTCCATCGATCCGGATCCGCGGTCGCATCGTCATCTCGGTCGCCGGACTCACGGCGGTGTTGAACGGACGTAGGTGGCCGCGATGACAACGCGTATGGAAGCGATGTCCGCACAGGCCCGCACGACACCGAAGGCACCCGCGAGACACCCCGAACAACAGCAACTCTTCGACCCCGATCCGCTCATCGACAAAGAGGGCGCGGCACGATGCCTCGGCGTGGAGCAGCGATTCATCAACCGCCTCGTCAGCGAAAAGCGCATCACCTACGTGAAGGTCGGTCGCAAGATCCGATTCCGTCAATCGACAATCGAGGCGTACATCATCGCCAACACCATAAGCGCACAGAGTTCTCGCCCGAGCTCGCTCCGTTAGTGCTCGCAGGAGCCTCGGGGGGCAGTCGAAGCCTCGCTGCAGCCCTACGACGTCATGCGATGGGCGGTGAGGAGCAGCAGGTTGCTGGCCACGGAGCCGCGCTTCGGCTGGACGTGCACGATCCCGTCGACGATGTCGACAACGAGTGCAACGGCTCGAGCGGTACCCGAACCGGCAACGACGTACGCGCCCGGCAGAACACGATCCGGACAGGGTGACTCGTCGAGGAACGCCCACGGTAGGCCGGTCTCGTCCATCGTGTTGAGATCGACCACAAGATCAACCGTCTCGTCATGCTCGACGTCCATCGTCGCCTCCTTTACGGCGCAGGGTCATGGTACGGGCTCGGCCCGCGATCGGTGCCGAGGTTCGCTAGCCGGGAGAGCCACTCGGTCGGGTCGCTCCAGTCGGGAGGTGAGGGGTCCGAAGCCGACGACAACTGCTGCAACCAACGACCATCTCGCTATCCTGTAGGCACCCGTAGCAAACACCCAGATCGATCCGTGCCGGCGATCGTGCCCGACCAGGAACACTCCCCGACGGCTGGCGCGAGCCCCTGAACGCTACGCACGACGCCCGTCAGCGAAGGTCGAAGTGTCTCTGTCCTTTCGCCAAACGGCACCGGCCAACCCAGTAGTCGCAGCGTCGATCAGAGTTGCTTTGGCGACTCTCGTCGAATCAGACGTCGAACGGCAGCCGACCGCCACGAAACCTGACTCCTCCGTTCCATTGCGTAATGCCGATGATGTCTATTCACGTTAAACGTGTATAGTCATCATATGTCCTCAATGGGTGTCGAGCTGGTTGATGCTCTTGCGGCCGAGGGCCGTCGGGAGGTCTCCGCTGACGAGGTGCGCGTGCGGCTTGGCCTCAGTGCACAAGCCGCCTCCAATGTCTTGACGAGACTCGCACGCGACGGCCTCGTCGAGAAGGTTCGCCGCGGGGTCTACTTGCTGCGGCCGCTGGGCGAACTCGGGGTCACTTCCCTGGCGAGTGACCGCTTGGCCGAGGCAGTCGATTTGGCCGTCGGCGACCGCGATCACCGAATCTGTTTCCGAACTGCTTTGACCGAACATGGGCTCCTTACCCGCCCAGGGCAACGTGTGCAGGTTGCTGTCACGCGGAGGCTCTTCGTCAAGACGCTCGGCGATAGACCGCTTGAGTCGATCATCGAGAAACCGTCAACGATTCACCTCGGCACACAACGCCAGTCGAAATCGATGGTCTCGACGATCGAACGGGCGCTCCTTGAGTCTGCGCAGACACCGCGCCGCGTCGGCGGCATCGCCGTCGTCGCCGAAGCACTTGCCGCCTCGTCGCCCAACCCGGCCGTGACTGTTGAGCTGAGTGGGATGCTCCATTTCGACGCGGCGCTGCGACGGTTGGTCTCGCTCGACCGCCTGCTCAAACTCGGCAAACTCGACTCAGTTGAGCTGGAACCTCGACCCACCCGCATGCTCATGCTCGACCCGACCGACGACCGCTCAGACGGACCCATCGACACGGAGACCAACGTGCGTTGGCCCTTCCCCGTTGACGAGCTTCTCCAGGTCGTCCACCGATGATCGGGCGCGGAGAGGTGACGAAACAAGCACAACGAGATCGCGTCGACGCACAGACTGCCGAACGCGACTACATCCTTTCTCACGTCGCAATCGACATCGCTGCGAGTGCCGACAACGCGATGGTGCTCAAGGGCGGCACGAGTCTTCGGCTCGTTCATTACGAGAATTACCGCTATTCAGCGGACCTCGACTACTCCCTGCTCGGCATCTCTACCGCCACCGCGTTCGACATCGTCGCCGATGCCTTGAGCCTGTGTCGCGACCGGATTGGCGCCACCCTGCTCGAACTCGACGTCGATGGCGATACCGGGCGCATCGCCTATGTGGGACCTCTCGCAGCAAAGCCACGCTCGATCAAGCTCGATTTAGCCGATGACGAACTCGTGGTCGAACACCCCGATTTGCCGCTCGTCGTTGGGTGGCGGGACTTGCCTGAGTCCGCTCGTGTTCGTTGCTACACCCTCACCGAAATCTGCGCCGAGAAGTTGCGTTGCGTCATCCAACGACGCCAGTGCCGCGACGTCTACGACCTGTGGACACTGCTAGAAGCTCGAAGCGAAACCGACCTCATTGCTGCATGGCATCGTTTCGAACAAAAGGCCCGACACAAGGGCCTCGAACCCAGCAGGTTCTTTGAGCGATGGGAAACCGGCATCAGCTGGTACGGCTCCCGCTGGGCGAACGAACTGAGTGACTACCTCGGTAGCGAGTGCCCCGACTTCAGCGCTGTGAGCCGATCCTTGAACCAGCAAGTCGCCCTCGTTCGGAACTACCTCGCCGACTAACCCGGCACCCCAGCGCCCACGCGGCCGCCCTTCATTCCGTCATCCGGAAACTTCGCCACGGACTCACCGCGGACGTGCCGGCAGAGACTGCTGGAGGCCGCTGGTCACCGTTGAGCTGAGGACCAGCTGAGGACTAGGGCCCTCAGAAACGCGCATTTCCGCTGCTCAGAGGCCTCGTTGATCCGTTCCCCGCCTACAGGCCGACTCACCGTCACCCGACCTCAAGTGATCGTCAGAATTGGTCGCCGAACAGGTACTTTCACTATCCGTGATTTACCGCTGGTGACCGTTCGTCGCCGGCCAGTGAAAGTCCTCGCGCTAGCAAGAAGTGAGAACGGAGCGCTCCGTCCCTTGCCTTGGTCGTACCGTAGTCGTACCATAGGGTCATGTCGACCGTCGTGAAACGTTCCGTCTCCCTGCCCGCCGAGCTGTTCGAGCGCCTTGAACACGAGGCCGCCGAGGACGGACGAACGATGTCGGCCACCCTCGCCGAGGCTGCTGACCTTTGGCTATCGACCAGGAAGGGACTCAAGGCCGTTCGGGCCTGGGAAAAGGCGAACGGGGCGCTCACCGCCGCCGAATTGGCCGAAGCCGACGCGATCCTCGACCGCGCCGCTGTCGGTCGCCACTGATGGCCGAGTCCAATTCAATGAAGTACCCGCTGGGACTCGCGTACGACAGCGGAGCGCTCATTGCCGCCGATCGAGACGACCGTCGGATCTGGGCCATCCACGCCCGAGCGCTGCAACGTGGAATCCGGCCAATTGTTCCGGCCGGGTGCGTCGTTGAAGCCTGGCGGGGCGCACGCCAACCCAACCTCGCCCGACTGCTCCAAGGATGCGAGATCGAAGCCCTCGACGAGCAACGAAGCAAACGGGCCGGCGCCCTGCGATCCGGCACTCAAAGCTCGGTGAGCGCCATCGACGCGGCCGTCGTCGAGACATGCCTGCGCCGAGGGACCGCGGTCGCCACCTCCGACCGAACCGACATCGAAAGCCTCGCAAGCGCCGCCAAACGACGGGTGTCGATCATCGACGTCTGACCAAAAGTCGAGCTAGCTGTGTCGGTCCTGTTGTTGGTGGCCGCGCCACTGGCCGGGACGGCCTACCCCGCGACTGCGAGTCAAACTCAGCCTGCCTATTCTGTCGATGATGCCCGCCCTAGGTTCACCTGGTGTAATGCGTTGCCCTGCTTGATCACTCTGGAAAGGGAACTTGCTCATGGGAGTACGAGTCGACCTGAACATCTCGCTCGACGGTTACGCGACGACCGAAGGCGGCACGCCGGACAACCCGATGGGGGAAGACTGGACGAAGCTCACCGCCGCCTACGCCGCCACGCGGACGTTCGGTGAGCGGGTCTTCCACGACACCTCGGGCGAGGGCACGACCGGCGTCGACGACCGCTACGCGGCGGCGTACTTCGAAGGGGTCGGCGCCGAGATCATGGGTGCAGGGATGTTCGGCTTCCACACCTTCCCCGACGACCCGAACTGGAAGGGTTGGTGGGGTGACGAGCCACCGTTTCGTGTGCCGGTGTTCGTGCTCACCCACCGCACGCTCGACTCGATCGACATGTCCGGTGGCACGACGTTCCATTTCGTTGCTGCGACCCCCCATGAGGCGCTCGCACAGGCCACCGCTGATGCCGGCGGGAAAGACGTGCGAATCGGGGGCGGCGTCAGCACCGTGCGAGAGTTCCTCAAAGCCGGTCTCGTCGACCAATTGCACGTCGCGATCGCGCCCATCCTGCTCGGTCGCGGAATCAACTTGTGGAGCGATCTTCGCGGGTTCGAGGACGGCTACGAGGTACGCACCGAGACCGCCGAGAGCGGCACCGTGCACGTCACCTTCACTCGCCCCTCGTAGTTTGCCCGGTCGGTATTCGAGTACGTGAACGTTCGCAGCACATGGCTGCGGCTTCGAAGTCGCCAGCTTCCTGTTCGACCACCTCAACCAAAACGGCTTCGCCGCGTAGTCGCACCTAGCCAACCGCAAGGCTCGGGCCGATATGCAGTGATGGTTCGCTACATGAGGTACGCGGCGTCCAGAGCGCAGCGGTGAGGCCACTTGTTCGAAGATGGGTCTGTTGGTCAGGTCCCGCGCGATCGCTCGAAGGCCTCGGCAAGTCCTTTTGCGTTCGCTCCCGCCCCGACCTCGAGCTTGAAGGTCTGCCCACGCACGCCGACCTCGACGACCTTGCCGATGAGTAGCCGCTTGACCTTGATCGAGTCGACCTCGCTGAGCGGCACAGCACTGAGGAGCTCCTTGACCCCTCCGCCGACGCCCATACCGACCTGGGCGCCCATCCCCATCGACAGCAATCGCCGTTGCGTCACCGCCAGCGCCATCGGACTGGCCAGCTCGAACCCTGCCTTACCGGCGGCTTCGCCCGCTTGCCTTGCCTGACGAGCACCGACGGCCATCGACCCGGCTGTCTTTTGCGTCCAACCGCGCGGTCGGGCGACGAAGGCGGCGAGCACCTCCTCTCCCGGCTCGAGGAACGGCTGGGCCCCCTCCTTGATCTTGTCCTCCGAGGCCATTTGTTCTCCTCCAAGCAAACCGGTTCAAGATCCGGGCTCGCGACAAGATAGCGCCAACATTTCAACGCTGTCGGTCCGGACCCTCCGGGCCGACGAGTACCCACTCCGGATCGGCAACCAGGGAAGCGGTGCCGACCGCTCACGAACGGCCTAGCCGCCGCATTTCCGCGTCGAACTCTGCCTGAGTGAGTGCCCCAGAGTCGCGGAGACGGGTGAGCCACTCAACGGAGTATCCAAACTCGGGATCGCCGATTCCGTTGATGAGGTTCGTCCACTCGAAGATCTGTGCCTCGTCGCTCGGCGGGACTCCGAGCATGTCGCAGATCACCTGGAGTGGAAATGGCGCGGCGAGATGCTCCACGAGATCGAGCTCACCGCCACGCTCACGGGCAGCCTCGACCAGCGTGCGGGCGCGCGTTCGAACGCTCTCTTCGAGCGCGGCGATCGTGCTAGGTGTGAAGCCCTTCTGCACCAGCATGCGGAGCTTGGCGTGACGCGGGTCCTCCATCACGATGATCGAACTGAAGAACTCATTCGTCTCCGGGTTAAGGCTGTCATCCATTCGGATCCCGTCGACCGGAGAGAACACCCGCGGATTGCGGTTCACGGCGCGCACGTCGGCCCATTTCGTGACCGACCAGAAGCCCCTACCCGGCGGCGTGCCCGGCAATGAATCCAGGCGCGAGTGTTAGGCGACCGGCTGCTCCGCCCGCAGCCGGGCGAACACCGCGTCACGTTCGTCGATCGACTGCCCCCAAAACCGGAACCGACCGAGCTCGATCCCATCCACCGTTAGCGATCCACGTTGAGTCATCAGCGGAACTTCACGTGGTGCGGTGCAACCGCGCTGGTGAGCCCGAGGCCCGCTTGACGCTCAGTCCGGGGCGTTACGAGGGTCCGCCGACGTTCGTGGGTCTCGACAACATCGGGCCGATCGGCCGATCCGAGGCTGCGGAAAACAACCCGAACAAAGAACTTGACAATTACGAACGTATGTTCTACACTGGGTCCGTGACCAGAACTGTCGATGAACAGATAGGGGCTTTGAAGCGTCTCTCCGTGCCCCGCATCTCCGCCACGCACTGGGATGTGGGCCGGGCGAAGATTGCGCTGCGCGAGCTACGAAGGCTGCGTGGCGAACTCGCCTCTGCCGAGGCAGTTCTCGTTGGCGTGATGAAGACCGAAACCGGGCGCGACACCAAAGCGACGCTTTCCCGCGGCTTCGGCATGTCGTCGGCAGAAGCAGCGAAAGCCGAACAGCTCGCCGATGTGGTCACCCGAATCCCCGGCGCCGACGACGCTCTCGCCGAAGGCCACGTGACCGGCGAACACCTCCGCAAGCTCGCCCCCATCACCGACCCGACCGAGGCCGCCGAACTCTTCGAATTGGCACCGAGTCAGTCACCCGATGAGTTCGCCAAGACCGTCGATCGCTACCGCATCGCCAAGGACTCCGACGGCTGGCGCGCCCGTCAGCGAGCCGCCCGTTCACTGCGGTTCTTCAAGGCCGACGACGGCTGCGTGGGATTCCGAGGAATCCTTCCCACCCTCGACGGCGAGCGCGTCAAGGCGGCGGTGAGCGAAGCATGCGACGCCGCATGGCGCGCCGCCCACCCCGATCGCGCAGAAGTCGCCGGCGGTCACGACGACGAGCCGCGAGAACGGCGTCTCGCCGATGCGCTCGTCTCTCTCGTTCTGAACACCACACCCGCGACCTCGTCGACCGCCCGCACCGCGATGATCGTCACGGTGCAGGCCGAGACACTCGAGGCCCAGATCCTCGGCGGCGGCCCACTCACCACCGACGATGCCATCGACCTCATCGACGACTCCCGCACCGATCTCTACGCGGCCATACAATCCGCCGAAGGTGCCGTGCTGAAGTTCGGCAGGTCCCGCCGGCTCGCATCGCCCCTCCAGAAACTCGCCTTGGCACTCCGTGAACGAGGCACCTGCGCATGGCATGGGTGCACCACAACATGGTCACGCTGCGACGCCGACCACGACCCGCCCTGGGACAACGGTGGCGTCACCGACATCGCCGCCATGCGACTGATGTGCACCAACGAACACCACTCACATCGACACGAAACCGGCGCCAACATCACCCGACAACCCGACGGTACCTGGACCGTCGACGACGAACACCTCGAGCCCTGGCCACCACCAGCAACATCAGCAGAGCGAACCGACCGAGAAGAGATCGCGCAAGCGCGCGAGGCATGCCTTGCGCGTCTACGCCAAGCCCGCTGCCGCACCGGACGGCCCGCTCCCGAAACGACAGACGATGAGCGCGAGAACGACCCGGGTCGCATCCAAGGCGACCGGACGGCGACATACGCATGATGCTGCCGCTCCACCGACCCAACGCGCTCAGCTGCCCAGGTCAGTCCCGACCCAACGAGCGCGAGCGGATGAGCTCAGCTACCGACCAGGCCTGGAACGGACACCCGGTCCCAGCATGCGGTGCGTCGCCATCGGCCGTCTCCGACACCGACGCGACGCCCCAGTCGCGTAGGTGGCCCAGCAGCGGGTCGAGCAGGTGCTCGGTGGGGGAACCGACCACAGCACACGCATCGAGGTAGGGGCCGATGAGCCATGGCCACACGGTGCCCTGGTGGTACGCGTGGTCCCGGGCCCAAGTGTCGCCACGATGGCGACCCTCGTAGCGCTGGTCATCGGGGTGCAACGATCGCAGGCCCAGCGGGGTGAGCAACGGCCCGCATGCAAGGACGACGGATCTCGCGACATTGCCTACGCCGGATGACCTCAACGGTCCATGCGGCAAGGACACCGCCAGGAGTTGATTCGGACGGATCGACGCATCGTCGCCGTCAGGCCCGTCCACGACGTCGAACAGACCGAGGCCGTCAGGTCGTGGAAAGCGAGCGATGAACGAGCCGGTTGCCTTGGCGTGGAGGGCGCGGAGACCGGCGACCCGGGGATCGGCGCCATGAACTCCTTGCGCAATGTTGGCGGTCATGATCTCGACGACTGCGGCGATCCCGTTGATCCACAGAGCATTGATCTCGACGGGCTTCCCAACGCGTGGAGTCACGGCGTACGTGCCGAGGCGGGCATCCATCCATGTCAACGCCCAGCCGTCGGCACCTTGTGTGATGAGCCCATCGGTTTCGTCCATGCGGATGCCGAATCGCGTTCCGTCGCGATAATGCTCGATGACGCTCAGCAGCGACTCGAGCAGTTCGATACCGAGGTCGCCCCTCCCGCTTGAATGCCCGTCTCCGACGCCAGCGACACGAGTTCGGTGGCGATCAACCGCGTGCAGAAACCACAGCGCAGCGTCGACGGTGTTGTACTCGGTGCCACCCACGTCGGCGGTGTTCGCCAGCATTCCCTCGGATAGCGAGCCCGCCGCAGCAACGAGTAACTCCCTGCCCTCAGCCGTCCGACCGGTGTCGAGGAACAGGCCCACATAGGACGTCATCGTGTCTCTCGACCAGTCACCGAACCACGGATAGCCGGCGACGACGGTGGGGCCGCCCGAGCCCTGCACGATGAACTGGTCCGCTGCATGGGCCAACGCCCCGCCGACTTCGTCAACACCGGCCTGGTCCGTCAGAGAGGCGTAGCGAGCCCTGGCGGCGTTGACGAGCTCAATTGCGCCGTGAGGACTGCCACCACCATACGCGCCCGACCACGCGACTGTTTCGTGGGCCGAGCCCGAATCGAGTGTCACGCGGGCGCTGCCGCACAGCCAGAGGTCTTCGGTCGCGGCCAGACCCCGCGCGGCTTCCTCCCGGTGGTACGCGCCGAGGTACCACTCCCCGCCAGGGTGCCATCCATCTGCGCGCAGATGAAAGTGGTCCTCGAAGGTGCAGCCGTCCGCTCGCCGCATCACGTCCGGATCGCTGGACGCATGGCGCTCCCCGTGAACGTCGCGCCACGTCGCGAGCGCTTCGAGCTCGAGAGTCACCGGTCCTGGCGCTGCCAGCACACGGTGCAAATGCCCACCGCATTGCTGCCATACGCCATTGCCACTTCTCGTTCGATCACGACGTCTTCGACCTGCCAACGCCAACGCGGGACACCCCCGATCACGGCAAACGACACCAAGTGCTCATGTCCTTTCGGCGAGACCGAGCCGCCCGACCACTCGTGGGTCGCCAGCGACACCCGACCACGGTCGAGGATCAGCGAGGCGTCGAGCGAGGCCAGACCCATCATGCGGCCGATCGGCGGTTGCGTGGCGGCGACGAGAAGCCCGTGATACCGACGGGTACGGAGCCCCCCGACCGTTCCCATGGCAAATCCGCCGAGGCCGTCGGTGAGCAGCCACTCCCGAGCGGAGGCCACCTCCAGCGACGAGCAGTCCGCAGGGGTGAAGGTCAGCGCAGCAGGCAATGGGAGGTCAGGGTCGGCGAGGTTGGGCATGGTTGGTCGTCTCCGTTCCCGGCGATTCGTGACGCCCCCCTCGCAATCCCGTTCTCAGGAACCGCACAGCGCAGATGTAACGGTTGCTCTTTCTAGGCGACGATTGGGCATGGATCGATCACACGACGCGACCGGAGACCTGAAGATGAGGCCGTCCGACGGTACGACCGAAGGCCGCCGACTCGCCGAGGATGGTCACGGCTGGCGACGCTGGGGGCCGTATCTGGCCGAACGGGCTTGGGGTACTGTGCGCGAGGACTACAGCGAAAACGGGACGGCCTGGGAGTACTTTTCCCACGATGACGCCCGCAGCCGAGCGTTCCGCTGGAACGAGGACGGCCTCGGTGGGCTCAGCGACGACCGCCAGATCCTGTGCTTCTCCTGGGCGTTCTGGAACGGGCGCGATCCGATCATGAAAGAGCGCATCTTCGGGCTGACCGGCAACGAGGGCAACCACGGCGAGGATGCCAAGGAGTACTGGTGGTATCTCGACAGCACGCCCACCCATTCGTTCATGCGATGGCGCTACTGGTATCCGCAGGCCGAGTTTCCCTATGCCCGCCTCGTCGACGAGAACCGTATGCGTACAAAGTATGAGGCCGAGTATGAATTGCTCGACACGGGCACGTTCGACGAGGACCGGTATTGGGACATCGAGGCCACCTATGCAAAAGCGGCAGAGGACGACTACTGCATCCGCCTTCAAGTCACGAACCGTGGACCGGAGACCGCCGACCTCGACGCGCTGCCCACGATGTGGTTCCGCAACACGTGGTCGTGGGGACTCGACGACGTCGTTGGCTACGAACGTGGTCAACTCCACGTGAGTGGCCAGCAGGTGATTGCCGATCATCCGGTTCTCGGCCGGATGTTCCTCACCGCAGACGCCGTGGCCCGTCCGATCGTCTGCGACAACGACACGAACGCGGCCCGGCTGTTCGGACTCCATCCCGGCGAAGACGACGCACCGGTCTTTCCGAAGGACGGGATCGGCGACCATGTCATCCATGGGAGCGCTTCGATCAACCCGGATGGCGTCGGCACGAAGGCGGCGTTCTGGCACCACCTCAGCGTGGCCCCGGGACAGACAGTCGAGGTGCGGCTGCGGCTAAGCCGAGAGAATGCCGGCATCGACGAATCGTGGGTCGCGACGATGCGCGATCGCGAAGCCGATGCCGAAGAGTTCTACGCGGCCCTCACGCCCGCCACGGTCGACGCTGATCAGGCCATGGTGATGCGGCAGGCCTTCGCCGGGATGCTCTGGTCGAAGCAGTTCTTCCACTACGACGTGGAGCGCTGGCTCGACGGCGACCCCGCCGGCCCACCCCCGCCCGAAGGGCGGAAAAACGGCAGAAACAAGGAGTGGCGCCACCTCAACAATGCCGACGTGATCTCGATGCCCGATACCTGGGAGTACCCCTGGTATGCCACATGGGATCTCGCGTTCCACTGCGTCGCCCTCGCGCACGTCGATTCCGACTTCGCCAAACGGCAGCTCCTGATGATGTGTCGCGAATGGTTCATGCACCCCAACGGTCAGCTCCCCGCATACGAGTGGGCCTTCGGCGACGTGAACCCTCCGGTGCACGCCTGGGCCGCGCTCCGCGTCTTCGAGATCGACGGCGGAGCCGACTACGCCTTCCTCGAACGGATCATGCACAAGCTGCTGCTCAACTTCACGTGGTGGGTCAACCGCAAAGACGCCGAAGGCAACAACGTGTTCCAAGGCGGCTTCCTCGGGCTCGACAACATCGGGCCGATCGACCGCTCGGCCCAGCTACCGGTTGCCGGGGTCCTCGAGCAGGCCGACGGCACCGCGTGGATGGCCATGTATTGCCTGAACCTGCTCGAGATGTCGATGGTGCTGTCCGAACACGACGACACCTATGAGGATCTCGCGTCGAAGTTCTACGAGCACTTCGCCTACATCGCGTCCGCGTTGCACGAGCGTGGTCTTTGGGACGACGAGGACGGGTTCTACTACGACGTCCTGCGGCACGCCTCAGGTGAACGCCAGCTCGTCAAGGCGCGATCGATGGTCGGTCTGTTGCCGCTCGCCGCAACGACCACGCTCGGCACCGCAACGCTGAACAAGCTGCCGCGTTTCGCCGCCAACCTCCGATGGTTCGAGATGCACAAGCCCCAGTTCGCCCGGAACATCATGCACACGCACGAGTTGGGGGGCAGCGAGGGTCGGCTGCTCGCGGTGGTCTCGCCGGATCGCATGATGCGACTACTCCGACGCATGCTCGACGAAACCGAGTTCCTCTCACCGCACGGCATTCGCGCCCTGTCCCGTTTTCACCACGGGCACCCCTTCGAGTTGCGCGCCGGTGACTTCTCCGCGACCGTCGACTACGAGCCGGCCGAGTCGACCTCGGGCCTCTTCGGCGGGAACTCCAACTGGCGCGGTCCGGTGTGGTTCCCCGTCAACTACCTGCTGATCGAATCGCTGCATCGCTACGCCCGGTACTTCGGCGACGACTTGACCGTCGAGCATCCCGTGGGCTCGGGCACCATGCGCACTCTGGCCGAGGTTGCCGACGAGTTGAGTCTCCGCCTCGTGAGGCTGTTCCTCGAAGACGGCAACGGACGCCGACCGGTGCACGGTGCGTACGACAAGTTCCACACCGACCCCGTGTGGCACTCGATGCTGCCGTTCCACGAGTACTTCCACGGTGACACCGGCGCCGGTCTCGGCGCCTCCCACCAGACCGGATGGACCGGCCTCGTCGCCAACCTCATCCTCAACGCCAACCGTGTCGACATCAGCGATCGGACGAACTCGTAGGCACGCGGACAATGTGTCGAAGCAGTACCGATGGATCACGGCTGCGTCACGCACGGTTGCCTTGGCCCGCAGGAACAGCGTCGTCACCGACCGGTACGACGACCGGTCGCGTTGGGGGCGCTTCCTCCCCCTGGCCTAGTACAGAATCAACGCGAGGAGCATCAGCCAAAGGGCCTTGACGAAGACGGTCATATGCACACGTTATTTCCTGTCTTCCAGCATGTGGCGGATGGCACACTCGGGTTCGACCGCCGGTCGATGATCGGCGACCGCCCGGAAGATTGAGACGAACGGCTCATTCTCACGGAGAGCGTTCACTGCGAAGCTTTCTCCCGCCGGTGAACGAAGGTTCGGCACACGAGCCCCCGTTCACCATCGCGCGGCGTCGGCCGCGTCATCGGGCGGAAAGGGAGGTATCGCCATGGAAACCCAGCTCAGCCGGCACGAATCCGACGGCACCCTCGACATCGAGCTCCTCCTTGCCGCCTGCCAGAGCGGCGACTCCTCGGCGTGGGAAGTGCTGATCGACCGCTTCGAACGTCTCGTGTTCGCCATCGCCGTCCGCGAAGGACTGAGCCGCGAGGACGCCGCCGACGTCACGCAGGCCACCTTCGAAGCGCTGATCTCCGCCTTGCCGGTGATCGAGACCGGAACATCCGTCGGCGCCTGGCTGGCCAGCGTGGCCCGTCGCCTCGCGTGGCGTCAACGAGAGCGCAGACGCCGCGAGGACGCGGCCCTTCGGCGCGACGGACACCAGTTGATCGTCAAGGCCGGCCAGAAGTGGTCCCCCTGGTCCGCCCAGCCCGACGACTTCGATGCCGGCGGCGCGCTGCCCGATGACCGCGCACTCGAGCTCTACGAACGCCTGCTCGGAATGGGCGAGCCGTGCCGCACGATGCTCACGTCGCTCTACCTCGATCCGAAGCGGCCGACGTACGCCGAAGTCGCGGCTTCGACCGGCCGACCCGTCGGGAGCATCGGACCGACCCGCGCTCGATGCCTCCAGCGTCTCCGTTCACTCGTCACCTTCGAGACACCATGAGCGCCTTCTACGATCCGAAGTTCCGACGCCTCCTCGACTGGACCGAGGCCCGTCGCGCGGGAATCACCGACGCCCCGGTCCCGTTCGCCGACGATGAATCCCTCGACTCCGTCAGGTGGATCGAATCGTTCCTCGACGCGGCCGAAGTCGTCGCCCGGATCGAACCACCTGCGTCGCTGCGGTCGCGGCTGCAGATGGCGTTCGCCAATCAGCATCGTCGTGACGACGAGCGATCCGTCGGGTTCGAGACGCTCGGCCTCCTCGCAGACTCCCGCCACCCCTCGGAGCTTGTCGGCGTTCGAGGGTCGGCGACGCGCGACGGGCAGGCGGCATCTCCGCTTCTGTCTGGCGGAGAGCCGGCGACGGCGTTCGTCGAGGTGAGGCCCACCAGCGCGGTGTCCGTTCGCATCACCGGCCAGTTCGTGGACCACCGCGGTGATCCCACCGGGACGAGGGTCACCGGGCGATCACGGGGGAATCTGTGCGGCCACAGAGGCTCCGAGCGCAGCGCTGTTGAGCAACGCCCGCCAACTGCTCGGTCACGGCCCTTCCGCAGCCGGGGAACCTGCTCCGCGAGTGCCTCGATCAGGCAACACCCGACGAACGCAACATCGTCGCGCACGCGACCTCCCTTCTCGCCCGCGTATCGCTGATCGAGCGGAAGCCGACGCAGCGCTCAGGCTGATCGCCAGAGCACGTCGCGCGTGAGCGGACCTCACCGGCCGATCGAAGCGGGTCGAACCGACCGGCTCGGTGCCGGCGTGATCGACGTCCCGGCGAGTCTCGC
>JANOJN010000195.1:0-16601 GCA_031418775.1 Acidimicrobiia bacterium | reverse complement strand
GCACGGCCGTCGATCAGACGGGCATCCAATCGGTCCGTCTCGGTGGTCCGGCGAAGGAGGCGACGGCCAGGGAGGGGACGGCGAGGAAGGAACGTGGGGTTTTCCTGGTCGCCGTTCGCCCGGGGGCGATCGTCCCGGGCTCGCGCTACAACGGCAACGGCACACCGTTCGTGACGCTCGGGTCGCGACGCGATCGTGACGTGGGTGGCGCCACGGGCTGGCAGGCCATGCTGGTGCAGCGGACCGACCTCGGCGTCACGCTCAAGGCCTCGCGGTCGAACGTCGTGGTCGCCGTCACGTCGCTGTCCACCGGCGAAGCCGTTGAGGGAGTGTCGGTCTCGCTCTTTGCCGACGGCAAGGCCTCCTACTGGTCGGGCAAGACGAATACCGACGGCGTGGTGACCGCACCGCCGCATCCTGATCGTGCGTGCGGTTCCTGTGACCTGGTGGCCATCGTCAAGGCCAAGACCGACGGAACCGATGACACCGCATATGCCCAGACGCGGTGGCGCACATGGGGTGACGACTACTCCTACGAGTTCGACGAGAGCTCTGCGTCGGCTCAGGAGCTCGCCGATCGTAAGGAGCGTCTCGCCCTCGACGCCAAGCTCACACCGGGTGCCACGCTGAAGGGTTCGATGTTCACCGACCGCGGCGTCTACCGGCTCGGCGACCGTGTGCACGTGAAGGGTGTCCTCCGCATGGAGGAACTCAAGAAGCTAAGCGCGCTTCCGAAGTCCGTCGCGGATCTCCCGGTGACCGTGCAGGACGGTCGTGGCGCGCGCATCGTCAAGCGATCCGTGAAGGTGTCACCGGCCGGATCGTTCGACCTCGCCTTCACCGTTCCCGCTGGAGCATCCCAGGGTGTGTACTCCGTGAACGTCCCGGGTGCCTACGCGTCGTTCCTCGTCACGTCGTTCCGACGCCCAGACTTCGTGGTCGACACGAAGGCCGGCGCACAGGCCATCCGCGGTGATGATCTGAGCGCCACGGCGACGAGCCGCTACCTCTTCGGAGCCCCGCTCAGCGACGGGTCCGTCCGCTGGGACGTCGGTATCTACACGTCGTATGCCACCCCACCGGTCAAGGTCAAGGGGCTCGATCCCAGTTCGTTCTCGTGGGACTACCAGTGCTTCTACGACGTCGATGACACGTGCGCGCCCGATTCTCCCAACGAGCTCACGAATGCTTCGCTCCCGGAGACGATCGGCGCCGGCGGTGTCACGACGGCGACCGGTTCACTTCCCGTCGAAACCCGGCGACACCGTCCGCTCGAAGTGACGTTCGAGGCCGAGGTCTCCGACGTCAGCCGCCAGGCCTTCGCCGCTCGCGCCACGACCATCGTCTACCCCGGTGAGTTCAGCTTCGGCGTCCGCCGGACCGGTTCGTTCGCCCGTGCCGGCAAGGTCCTCACCGCAGAGATCGTGGCCGCTACGCCGATGGGCGCGGTGGTCGGCTCGGTGAAAGGCACAGCGAAGCTCGTCCGGTGGGACTGGGTCTCGGTGGAGCGGGTGTCGTCCAACGGCGACCGGGTGAAGGAAGGCAAATGGCGCGAGAAGGAGATCGGCTCGCAGGAGTTCACCACGACGGCGGACGCGGCCAGCTTGGTCAAGTTCACACCGGACAAGCCGGGCACCTACGAGATCCGGGTCTCGGGTTCGGACACTCGCAAGAACTATCTCGAATCCGGTCTGATCGATTACGTGATCGGCGCCGGCGAAGTGGCGTGGGAAGAGAACAACGACTCGCCGACCGTCGAACTCGTCGCCGACAAGGATTCCTACGCCGCCGGCGAGACGGCCAAGATCCTTATCAAGTCCCCGTGGACGAAGGCGTCGGGTCTGCTGACCCTCGAGCGCAACGGCGTGGTCGAAGCACGGAGGTTCGAGGTGACGAGCTCGGCCACCGCGATCGACGTGCCGATCGCCGCCGAGTTCACCCCGAACGTCTACGCGTCCATCACGCTGACGAAGGGGCGGACGGAACCGATGGGTTCGACCGACGGTGACCGTGGGAGACCCGCGGTGCTCACCGGCTCGGTGAACCTGCCCGTGCCCCCGACTGCGCAGAAGCTCAAGGTTGCCGTGTCGGCCGACCGCAAGGAGTACCTCCCGGGCGCCCAGGGCACCGCCACCGTCAAGGTCGTCGGTGCCGACGGCAAGCCGGCATCCGGTGAGGTCACGCTCTGGGCCGTCGACGAGGGCGTGCTCCGGCTCACCAATTACCAGACGCCTGATCTGCTCACCGCCTTCTACGAACAGCGCAACCTCGACGTGACGACGAGCGACAGCCGAATGCGTCTAGTGCGTGTCGGCAGTGACGAGTTCGCCGATGCCGAGAAAGGTGATGAGGCGCCCTCGTTCTCGCCCGAGCCCGGCGGCGGAGGCGGCGATGACGACACCGGCAACGGCGTGCGAACCGACTTCCGCATCCTCGCCGCCTGGTCGGCGTCGGTGAGGGTCGGTGACGACGGCGAAGCAACGGTGCCGCTGAAGCTGCCGCAGTCGCTGACGGCCTATCGCGTGATCGCCGTCGCCACGAGCGGTGCCGATCGGTTCGGTTCCGACGATTCCGAGTTGCGGATCTCGACCCCCTTTCAGGTGCGGCCGGCGCTGCCCCGCTTCGTGTCGATCGGCGACCGGTTCGAGGCCGGAGCCGTGGTCCAGAACCTCTCGGGCGCCACCGGGCCGGCCACCCTCACCCTCGACCTTCCGGCCGACAGCCCGCTGACGATCGACGGACCGAAGAGCATCACGCTCCCGTCGTTGGGGTCATCGCCGACGGAGGTCCGATTCACGCTGCGGGCCACGAAGCTCGGCGACGCCGCGTTGACCTTGCGAGGCACGTTCGGCGACGGTTCGGCGCCCGGCACGAAGGACGCCGCGGCGGTATCGATACCGGTGCTGCTCACGCAGCGCTTCGATACCGTCGCCACATCCGGACAGGTGAAGGCCACGGCGACCGGGGCGATGAGCCCGGTCGAGACGGTGAAGGTGCCGACCGGTGCCATCCCCGGCGTCGGAGGGCTCTCGCTGCGGGTGTCGTCGTCGAACCTGGCGGGGTTGCAGGAGTCGGTCGAGTCGCTCGTCGACTACCCGTACGGATGTCTGGAGCAGCGCTCGTCGCGGCTCAAGGTGATCTTGGCCCTCTCATCGCTGGAAGGCCGCTACGAGCTGCCCGGGTTGGCTCCGGCGGCGCTCAAGTCGCGGGTGCAAGCCGAGCTGAACAAGCTGACCCAATACTGGGCCGACGACGGCGGGCTGTCGTACTGGCCCGGTGGTGAGGTCAGCGACACGTTCCTCACCGCGAAGGTGCTCGACCTTCTCCTCGAAGCCCGGGCGGCGAAGTTCCGGACACCGCCCGGCATGATCGCCCAGCTCCGTGATCATCTCGGCGGCCAGGTGCGCGATCTCACCACCGACGACGGCGAGGAAGGCGCGGCCGATATCACTTCGGCGCGAGCCACCGTTGCCGCCGTGCTCGCCCGAGCCGGTCGACCGGAGCGCGGTCTCGTGACCACGCTTGCCAACGAACTCGCCGCCGACGACTCGGTGCCCTACACCGAGCAGGTCGCGCTGCTCGATGCCATGCTCGCCGCAGGCGACACCGGCACGGTCCCGGAACGGCTGTTCCGTGATCTGCTCGCCTCGGTCCGACTCGACGGCGACGAGGCGTCGGTGGAGGCACCTGAGGACTGGTACGGCTCGTGGTTCTCGTACCGGGGCTCCGGTTCCATCGTGGCCACCGCGGACCTGCTGTCACTGCTGACGAAGGTCGACCCGGACCATCCCCTCATCGCGCCGATGTCGCGATGGCTGTTGAACAAGCGGACGAACGGGACGTGGGGCGACACCTACAGCAACGGGGCGGTGCTCCGTTCGTTCACCGACATCGCCCGGTTCAGCGAGAAGGTGAAGCCGTCGATCGATGCCTTGGTCAAGGCCGGCGCAGTGGCCCTGACCGAGAAGCTCGGACCGACGTCGCTCGACATCGTGTCGACGCAGTTCCCGTTGCGTGATCTCGGAGCCGCGAGCTTCCCGCTGACGGCCACGGCCAAGGGTCAGGGCACGCTTCACTGGTCGGCGCAGCTTCGCTACGCCCTTCCGGCCGAGACACTCAAGGCCCGCAACCAGGGGTTCAGTATCGAGCGCTCGTACTTCCCCTATAAGGGCGTGAAGTCGATCTTCGGGAAGCCGGCGACGACGTTCGCCGCCGGCGACCTGGTGACGGTCGAGTTGATCGTCACCACGCCTGACCGTCGCAGCAACGTCGTCGTCGACGACGCGCTCCCGGCCGGTTTCGAGGCACTCGACGTCAAGTTGGCTTCCACCGCGATCGGATCGACGGAGGGCAGCGACGACACCGGGTCGAGCCCGAGCGTCGAGTTCGCGGACGGAGTCGTCCCGGCTGAGTACGCCGGTGTCGATCACACCGAGGTGCGAGATGATCGGGTGCTGCTGTTTGCGACGCAGCTCGAGCCCGGGACGTTCCGCTACACCTACACGGCCCGGGCCACCGCTCCCGGACGCTTCGTCGCCGCGCCCACTCACGCCGAGGAGATGTACCGGGCGAGCGTCTACGGCCGCTCGGCGCCCACCGTCGTCACGGTGACCGCGCCGAAGGCCTGAGCGGCCGGTCGGCTCGGATCAGCGTCGGGAATGGGATCGTGACCGACACCGCCTCTCCCTCCCCTTTGTCCTCTCCCTTGTCCGCTTCGTCGGCATCGGCGTTGGCCTTGGACGAGCGTGTGGGCAAGCCGCTCGGCCCGGTCGGTCGCCGTCGGCCGTGGCCGCGCCGCGCCCGGAATGGGGCGTTGGGTGTGGCCGTCGTCGTGCTGACGGGTTCGCTCGTCCGACTTGGCCCGGTCCCGGCCAGCGTGCGGGCGCCGTCGATCGGGGTCGCCGTGGTGGACCGCAACGGGATCCCGCTCGATGCCGTGTCGGCGCGGGTGCTCGGCCTCGCATCATCGAGCACATGGGCGAAGGGAACGTCGACCCGACTGAGGCTCTCCCGTCTTGCTCCGCGGCTCGCCGCTGCGACCATCGCCGCGGAAGACGAGCGATTCGCGTCTCATGTCGGTGTCGATCCTTTTGCGGTCGGGCGAGCCGTCGCGGCCGATATCCGTGCCGGGGCGGTGGTGCAGGGAGGATCGACGATCACCCAGCAGCTCGTCAAGGTCCGCCGGACCGCGGCGCGGAACGGCCGGGCCGATCGGGGAATCGCCGAGAAGGCACGCGAGGCCTTGTACGCGGTGCGGCTGGAGCATCGCTTCAGCAAGGAAGAGATCCTGTCGTCGTACCTGGCGGAAGCGCCGTACGGCGGTGCAGTCGTCGGGGCGGAAGCCGCCGCGCAGGCTTATTTCGGCATCTCGCCGTCGCAGCTCACGTGGGCCCAGGCGGCCTACCTGGCGGCGCTTCCGCAGCGGCCGTCGCGCTTCGATCCACGACGCAATCCGACTGCCGCAGTGGCACGCCAGCGCTGGATCCTCGGTCGTCTCCGCCGAGCGGGAGCAATCTCGCAGCGCGAGGAGTCGGCGGCGCGTCGCGAACTCATAGCGGTCTCCGCGTCGATGCCCACCCCGATCGCGCCGCACTTCGTCCGAGCCATCCGCGACGGATCTCTCTGTGCGTCGGTGGTGTGTCCGGGCTCCGGCGACGATCCAGGCGGTGGTACTACGCGCGCTGATAGTAAGCACACGGATAGCAAGCGCGCAGAGAGCCGTTCTCCGATCGTCACCACGATCGACGCCGCGCTCCAGGCCGATGTCGCCGGGATCGCTGCCCATCAGCGCAAGCTGCTGGCGTCCTACGGAGCAGCGAACGTGTCCGTCGTCGTCCTCGACAACGCTACGGGGGCGATCCGGGCCTATGAGGGGAGTGGCGGATGGTCCGGCGCCCTGACTGCTGACCGGGGAGGCATGATCGACGGTGTTCGCCAACCCCGGCAAACGGGGTCCGTCATCAAGGCGTTCGTCTACGCCTTGGCCTTCGACGAAGGTGCGGGCCCGGGTGACTTCGTCGACGATGCTCCGTTCGTCGCCACCGGTGCGTCGCGGGAGTTCCGTCCGCGGAACTACGACAAGCGCTTCCGCGGTCAGCTGACGCTGCGCGAGGCACTCGCCCAGTCGGTGAACGTCCCCGCCGTCCGCGTTCTCGCCGAGCACGGTCCCGACGACCTTGCCGCACTCCTTCGGCGATCGGGGATCGCGCCGCCGAACTCCACCTACGGGCTCTCGATGGCACTCGGCGCGGCCGAGGTCGATCTTCTTCATCTGACTGCGGCGTACGCGTCCTTCGCCCGCGGCGGCCGCTCCTTGCAGCCGGTGATACGCGAGCCGGCACCTGTTCAGGCCGGCGAACGCGTGGTGTCGCGCCAGGCGGCATACCTGGTGACCGATGTGCTCGCCGACAACGAGGCGCGCTCGCCGGCGTTCGGCCGATCGAGTGCATTGCGGTTCGACTTTCCCGTGTCGGCGAAGACGGGTACGTCGTCGGACTTCCACGACAACTGGGTGATCGGCTCGTCGGGGCGGGTGACGGTCGGCGTGTGGGTCGGCAACTTCGACCGCACGCCGCTGCGCCGGGCGAGTGGTGTCACCGGCGCCGGCCCGGTGTTCCGGGCGGTCATGTTGGCTGCCGACGAGCGGCTTCGCAACGATCCGGCGCGAGCCCTTCTCCCGGAGGCCCCGGGCGGGTTGGTACGGGCCTCGGTGTGCCACCGCTCGTCGTGCACGGAGCGGGTCGAAGAGTGGGTGCGCGCTGACCACCGACCCCCGACGAGGGTTCCGTCGGCCACCGATGACCCGCTCTTCTCGGGCCCGGTTTCGGCGGAGAAGCCAGGCGGCAAGGTGGCGCGCACGCCACCCTCTGCGCCGCTGAGCGTGCTGTCGCCGAGCGGCCGAGGCGTCTACGTGCTCGATCCGTCACGTTCGCTGGCGCAGGAACTGGCTCTCCGGGCGATCGGTGGTTCGCCGCCGTACTGGTTCACGGTGAACACGGCGCCGGTTGACAGCGGTTGGTGGCGTCCCGTGACCGGCCGCCACGAGGCGTGCGTCATTGACGCCGCCGGTGCCCGTGCGTGTCAGAGGTTCACGGTCCGCAGCTGAGCGGAGGCGGACGGTCGCTGCTTGGGGAATGACGTAGTTGGTTCGGATCCGGTCCTTGACGGTCCCTTTGGCAGGTTTCCTGCCGGAGCGCGCGGGAGTGTCACACCGGTTGGCTACCGTCGAGGGTCACGTTGTCGGGCGGCTCGCCGTTCGGCCGATCCGTCCCCCTCAGGAGTTGGTGCTTGTGCTTGCGTCCCTCGCTCGGTTCTGCTTCCGTCGACGTCGTCTGGTCCTCGGGCTCTGGGTCGTCGCCTTCGTCGCGATCGGTGCCGCCCAGGGTGCCGTCGGGCCGAACTACCGGACCGAGTTCGGACTGAAGCGGACGGAGAGCACGAAGGGCTTCGATGTGCTCCGCAAAGGCTTCGGGATCGACTCGAACGGGTTCGGTGGGCAGCTCGTGGTGAAGACGATCTCGAGCTTCGACGACCCGAAGGTGCGTGAGCCGCTGGAGAAGCTCTTCGCCACCGTGGCCAAGATCCCGAAAGTCACGGTGGCGTCGCCGTTCTCACCCGAGGGCGCCGGGCAGATCGCCTCGGCTGGCCGGAATGCCGGCAAGGTGGCGTACGCCAACGTCGACCTGGCACGCGGCGTCGGCCAGGAACGGGTGACGAAAATCGCCAAGACGATCCGTGCAGCCATTCCGGAGATCGACGGCACCGAGATCGTCCTCGGCGGCCAGTCGTTCGCCGCGTTCGAGCCTCCGGCGTCGGAGCTGATCGGTCTCGCGTTCGCCGTCGTCATCCTGATTCTGGCCTTCGGTTCCGTGCTCGCCATGGGTCTGCCGATCGGTACTGCACTGTCGGGAATCTTCGTCGGCTCGGGCATCGTGGTGCTGCTTTCGCGAGTCATCCAGATCCCTGATTTCACGTCGTTCGTGGCGATCATGATCGGCCTCGGCGTCGGCATCGACTACGCCCTGTTCATCCTCACCAGGTATCGCGACAACCTGCGCGAAGGATTGTCCTTCGAAGACGCCACGGTGGAGTCGATGGACACCGCGGGACGCGCCGTGGTCTTCGCCGGCGTCACCGTGGTCATCAGCGTGATGGGCATGTGGCTGATGGGTCTCAAGTTCATCCAGGGGCTCGCAACCGGCGCGGCTGTCACTGTTCTTGCCGTGCTGGCGGCCACGATGACCCTGCTTCCTGCGCTGCTCGGCTTCGCCGGGGCGCGGGTCGGCATCACCCGTTGGCGGGGGATCATCGCTGCAGCGTTCTTGGCCCTTGCGTTCCTCGGTCTCGGCGTCAAGCTCACCGTCGTCGGTCTGATCGGAGTGATCGGCATCGTCGTGACGCTGATCGCCAGCTTCTTCGTCCCTGCGCTTCGCCGGGAGCTGCCGCACCGGGCGGAGAAGCCCCTTCGCGAAACGATCTGGTACCGCTGGAGCCGGGTCGTCCAGCACCGACCTTGGCCAATGGCCGTCCTCGGGCTCCTCGCGCTCGGGCTCCTCGCCGCACCGGTGCTGTCACTGCGCCTCGGATTCGCCGACGAGGGCAACCTTCCCAAGGGCACCGACGCGCGCGTCGCCTACGACACGATCGCCGCGTCGTTCGGCCCCGGCTTCTCCTCGCCCATGCTCGTCCTCACCGAGGTTGCCGGTGCCGATGACATGGCGCTGCTCGGCAAGGTGAGCTCGGCCATCAGTGCCGACCCGAACGTCGCCTTCGCCTCGCCGCCGATCCCGAATAACGAGGCCGCGCCGACCGCCGCGCTCATCCGTATCGTGGCGAAGACCTCGGCGCAGGACGAGGCCACCGAAGGACTCGTCCACCGGCTTCGTGACGAGGTGATCCCGGCGGCCGTCGGCGACTCGTCGCTGCAGCCCTTCGTGACCGGTTCGACGCCGTCGAACATCGATTTCTCGGGCTATCTCGCCGGCCGCACTCCGATCTTCTTCGGCGCCGTGCTGGGCCTGTCGTTCCTGTTGCTCATGGTGGTGTTCCGGTCGCTCCTCGTGCCGCTCAAGGCCGTCATCATGAACCTGTTGTCGATCGGCGCCGCGTATGGCGTCGTGGTGGCGGTGTTCCAGTGGGGATGGGGTGCGTCGATCGTCGGCGTCGGCAAGGGCGGGCCGATCGAGCCGTTTCTCCCGATGATGCTCTTCGCCATTGTGTTCGGACTCTCCATGGACTACGAGGTGTTTCTCCTCTCTCGCATGAAGGAGGAGTTCGATCGCACCAAGGACAACGCTTCGGCCGTGGCCGACGGCTTGGCGATGACGGCCCGGGTGATCACCGCGGCAGCGGCGATCATGGTCGTCGTGTTCGGGGCGTTCGTGTTCGAGGACGACCGGACGGTGAAGATGTTCGGCATCGGTCTGGCGATGGCGGTGCTCCTCGACGCCACGATCGTCCGCATGCTCTTGGTGCCGGCCACGATGGAGTTGCTCGGCAACAGGAACTGGTGGCTGCCGAAGTGGCTCGATCGACTGCTGCCGAAGGTCAACGTGGAGGGCCATCACACCGAGCACGAGGCTCGCCCGCCAGTTACCGCGGGGGTGTAGCTGCCACCACACCGAGCACGACGCTCGTCGGCCGGTCGAGGTAGTCCGTTCAAAGGCCGCTGCCGGTGCTTGACTCGTCTGCCGTGAATGAAACAGCGCCCGCGTCCGAGTTGACCTACGCCCAGACCTTTCATGCCGTCGCCGCCCAGCTGACGGCACCCGGCGCCCCGTTCGAGATCGCCATGGTCGATCTCGCTGGACTGGCAACGAAGGAGTTCGTCAATGCACCGAAGACGTTGTGCGAGGTGTTCGAACGGGGCCGGGCCAACGGCGACGATCCCTTCATCGTCTACGAGGATGAAACCCACCCGTTCTCCGCGGTCATGTCGAGCGTCGACGCACTCGCTGCTGCGTTGGTGAACGACTTCGGGATCAAGCCGGGTGACCGCGTCGCCGTCGCCATGCGCAACTATCCCGAGTGGATCATGGCGTTTGCGGGGATCATCTCCGCCGGTGGAATCTCGGTATCGATGAACAGCTGGTGGACCGAGGACGAGTTGGCCTACGCGCTCGAGGATTCCGGTGCTTCGGTGCTCATCGCTGACGACGAGCGTCTCGACCGGGGCTTCGCCGCCTGCGATCGGCTCGGCATCAAGATGATAGGCGTACGTATGAAGTCGCCGCGTCGAGGCGTGCTCGCGTGGGACGAAGCGGTGGTTCCAGGAACCCCCGCGCCGAACGTGAACGTCACGCCCGACATGGACGCCACGATCCTCTACACGTCGGGCACCACCGGCCGGCCGAAGGGCGCGGTGTCAACGCATCGGGCGATCTGCCAGGCGCTGATGGCCTTCCAGATGCGTGGGGTCATCGAGTCGCTGCGCCCCGGTGCCGCGCCGCCTTCAGCGTCGAAGCCGTCGTTCATCCTGATCGTGCCGCTGTTCCACGTCACGGGCTGTGTGCCGGTGATGCTCTCGTGCTTCGGCGGCGGCCTGAAGCTCGTCGTCATGTACAAGTGGGACACGGAGAAAGCGCTGGAACTGATCGAGCGTGAGCGGATCACCAACTTCACCGGTGTGCCCACGCAGAGCTGGGACCTGGTGAACCATCCGCGCTTCGCCGAGTTCGACACCTCGTCGCTTCGTGACGTCGGCGGCGGAGGCGCACCGGCGCCGGCCGCGCTGGTCCGCAAGGTCGCAGGCTCGCTCAAGGGCGGAGGTCCGGTGCTCGGCTACGGCATGACCGAGACGAACGCCTATGGCCCGGGCAATCGCGGCCGGGACTATCTCGAGCACCCGACCAGCACCGGCCGCTGGGTGCCCGTCATGGATCTCGAGATCCGCGGGCTGGATCGCCAGCCTCTTCCGGTGGGCGAGCGGGGCGACATCTGGTTTCGCGGCCCGAACCTCATCCGGGGCTACTGGAACAAGCCCGAGGCCACTGCGGAGACGATCGTCGACGGGTGGCTGATCAGCGGCGATATCGGTCGGCTCGACGAGGACGGGTTCCTGTACATCGAGGACCGCGCCAAGGACATGATCCTGCGCGGCGGCGAGAACGTCTACTGTGCCGAAATCGAAGCGGTGATCTACGAACTGCCGGGCATCCACGAAGCTGCGGTGTTCGGCCTCGAGCATCCCCGTCTCGGCGAGGAGGTCGCTGTCGCCGTGCACATGCTTCCCGGCGCAACGCTCGAACCGGCGGTGTTACAGGCCCATGTGGCCACGAAGCTGGCGTCGTTCAAGGTGCCAACGAAGGTCTTCGTCATCGATGAGCCGCTGCCCCGCAACGCTGCCGGAAAGTTCCTGAAACGCGAGCTGACCAAGCAGTTCGCCGAGGCGTGACGTAACCCTGCCCGCGACGTTTCCCCCCGGCGGCGCCGCAGCCCGCCCACTCACGCGCAGATCATCCAGTTCGGCGCGCACCTCGGTCGAACATCGCCCGCCCGAACGTCGATTCGGCCGATGTGTGAGCGAATTCCGCCGATCTGCGCGTGGGTTCGGGTCGTCGGTCGCCCGAGTCTTCGTTGGCGCTCGGACGGGTGGGTGAGAGAGCCGGCGGGAGAAAGCCGATGGTTTTGGTCGGGAATTGCCTATAGGATGAAGGAATGCGTCCGACATGGCTCCGATTTCCGGCGACGGTGAATGAGAAGGCGGCGCGGGTCGTTGCCTCCGGCGTGGTTGCACAGGCCGTGCTGTTCCTGGCGTTTCGTTGGTCGTTTCTGCTGCTCACGCTGGCCTTCGGGTTCGTTGCCCGGGTGATTGCCGGCCCGACGTTCTCGCCCCTCGCTCGTCTTGCCGTGCACGTTGTGGCTCCCCGCCTCGGTGAGCCGAAGACCGTTGCCGGCTCGCCGAAGCGCTTCGCCCAGGGAATTGGCCTCGTCGTGTCGTCGGTCGCGGTGCTCGGCTGGTTCGCCGGTGCTCCGACCGTCGCGGTCGTGGCCATGGCCGTCCTGGTGTTCGCCGCTTCGCTCGAAGCCGGCCTCGGTTTCTGTCTCGGCTGTTGGATGTACGGCCATCTGGTCCGCCTCGGCGTGCTCCCCGAGTCGTCCTGCGTCGAGTGCTCCGACGTCTCGCTGCGCCGTCGCCCCACTCCGGCAGCCACCGCCGGTCCCGGAGCCACCACCACGGTCAACGCCGCGTAGACGAACCCGGTGGGCCGGGAGGCTTTCTCGGGCCAGCAGAGGCGGATCTTTTCGAGCTGTGCCGGCCCATGCGAGCCAGCTGGCCCACGATCGAGGGGTGACCCCATCGGCGAACGGCGAACGGGCTCGCCTAGCGAATGGGTTCACCTAGCGAATGGGCGGTCTAACCAATCGGAGTGAGCGGGAGCTCGCCGTTGAGGACGGCGAGGCAGTTGCGAACGGCCAGCACCGCCATCGCGGTTCGGGTCTCGACGGTGGCCGAACCGAGGTGGGGAAGGAGCACCACGTCCTCCCGCGCTACGAGCCCGGGGTGCACGGACGGTTCCTGTTCGAACACGTCGAGCCCGGCGCCGGAGATGATCCTCCGCTCGAGCGCGTCGACGAGAGCGGCTTCGTCGACGATCGGACCTCGGGCGGTGTTCACGAGGAACGCATCGGGCCGCATCCGTGCCAGGAGGTCGGCGCCGAAGAGGTGATGCGTGTCCGGGGAGTGCGGGCAGTGGATCGACACGACGTCGCTCGTCGACACGAGCTCGTCGAGCGAGACGAACGAAGCGCCGAGCGCGGCCGCAATGTCGGGGTCGACCGGACGACGGTTGCTGTACGCGATCGTCATCCCGCACGCCCGGGCCCGCCGCGCCAGCGCCTGGCCGATCGCTCCCATGCCGACGATGCCGAGGCGTTTGCCGGCGATGCCCGTGCCGAGATGGAACGACATCGCCCACTTCCACGCTTCACCCGAGCGGATGATCCGTTCGCCTTCGCCAAGACGACGCGTCGTCATCAGGATCAGGGCGAGAGCGATGTCGGCAGTGGCGTCCGTGAGCACACCCGGTGTGTTGGTCGCTACGGCTCCGTGTTCGCGGATCGCCGGCACATCGAGGTTGTTGTGGCCGACGGCGACGTTGGCCACCACGCAGAGCTGTGGTCCGGACGCGTGCAACACCTCGACGTCGACCCGTTCCGTAAGCAGACATACGATGCCGTGACTCCCACGCGAACGCTCGAGTAGATCAGCGCGTGGCATTGGCTCGTTGCCGTCCTCCCAAGCGTCCACGACAACGCTCTTGCCGTCGACCGTTCCCTCGCGCAGCAGGGCGAGCGCGGGCCCGGGAATGGGCCCGGTGACGAGGACGCGGGGTGCGCTGTTCATCGCCCCGTCCCGCCGAGGCTGAACGCTGCGCTGCGATAGTGATCCGAAGCGGAGATCTGCATGCCACGAGCTTGGACCAAGGCATCGGGTGGGCTCGGTCATTGCCCAGACGTCGACGAGAATAGGCAGATGCCCCTGCATTGCATTGACGGCACCGACATCTGGTTCGAGGTGCACGGCGACCCAGGCCTTGCTCCGGCCGTGGTGATGGGTGGTGGGGGAACGTTTGCCCACGGCGCGATTGCCGAGGTGTCGCAGGCGGTACGCGACCGGTGCCAGGTGCTGGTGTGGGATTACCCCGGGATCGGCGACTCGGGCTTCGATGGGGCGCACCAGCCGTCGACGCGTCGATACGCCCAGATCACCGCGACGCTTTGCGATCATGTCGGCTGGTCGTCGGTGCATCTGATCGGGATCGTCGGCATGGGTGCGTGCATCGCCCAGGAGGTGGCGATCTCCCGACCCGATCTGGCCCGCAGTCTCTTCATGACGGGTTGCTGGGCCCGGCCCGATGCCCGTCTCACCGACGTGCTCGTGCTGTTCCGTGAAGTGCACCGTCAGCTTGGGTTCGAGGCGTTTCAGACGATGGCGGCGAGTCTGTCGTTCGACCCTGCGTTCTACGACGCCAACCGCAGCCGACTCCTCGGGGCGAGGGGCGCCTGGGGTGAGTTGCGCGGTCGCCTCTCGGCCCATGAGCGACTGGTGCAGGCGTGTCTCGACCACGACGTGCTCAGCCGGCTGGGACAGATCCGTTGCCCGACGCATCTCGTGCATGCCGGCGCCGACGCCATCACACCGCCGTCGAACACACTCCCGCTCGAACACGGGATCCCCGGAGCCACCGGCGAGCTGTGGCCAGACCTCCCGCACGCGATCGCCGGCAAGGACACCAAGCTCCGCTTCGACAAGATCATCGGCGCCTTCCTCGACCGCACCTGATGCGTTCGGCCGGGTGAAAACGACACCTCGTGGGCCGAATGGCTCGCTTGGGCCGGCGGGGATCGATCTTTCTCGTCGCTCCTGGCCCAAGCGCCATAGCTCGGTGAGCCGGCTACGAAAACGCCGTGACCGGGCGGCTGACGGGGTGGCCGTCGACCTCGATGTCGACCTTCTCGTTGTAGAAGCTGACGAGCCCGGCGATCTTGAACGCTTCCGGGATGGGATCTCGGTATGACCAGACGATGTCGGGATGGGTCGTGCCGTTTTCGGCGACCGACCAGTACTCGGCCACACCTTTGTAGGGGCACACCGACGATTTCGCCGTCAGCATGAGCAGATCCATGCGGACCTCGAGCTTCGGTAGGTAGTACCGGGCGGGCAGCCCGGTCTCGAAGAGCAGCCGGGGATGGTTCGACTCGGCCACGACCACGCCACCGATGCTGACACGCACGTGTCGGCTCGAGTCTCGAACGTCGACGCGGTGATACGGATCGCGAGGGTGCCCGAACGCCTCCTCGTCTTCCTCGAACCACGCGTCGACGCCCCTCCAGTCGATACGGGTGAATCCGTCGATCCCGATACCGTCGCTGATCGCCGCAGCCGGGAGGAGCTCGCGCTTCACTGAGGCCGTGGGTACGTACCACCACGGGTAGTACGGATGCTCCCAGACGTAGATCGCCTCGGTGGTGTCAACCGCAACGAGGCCGTCGTGCACGACTCGCACGCGACGCTGGCAGGGTTCGTGATGTCCGGTATCCATGGGTGGAGTATGGCGGACTGAACCGGCAATGGGAACCGGCCCGCCCGGAAGGCGGCGGTGGCCCGGGGTTTGCTAGACACATCGCCATGGCTGCTCTCATCGTCCTGTTCAACCTCAAACCCGGCGTCACCGAAGCCGACTATGAGGCCTTCGCGTCCACCCTCGACGTCCCCACCGTGAAGGGGCTCAAGAGCGTGTCGGACTTCCGCGTGTTCCGCATGTCCGGTGTGATGGGCACGGACGACCCGGCGCCCTACCGCTACGTCGAGGTGATCGACTTCTCCTCCATGGACGAGCTCGGCGCCGACATCGGCGGTTCCCCGGCGATGGGCGAGATCACCGCCAGGTTCGGCGAGCTCGCCGATGCGGTGTTCATGCTCGGCGAGGCGTTCGCCTGATGAATCAGCGGATGTCGCGCCGATTCACCGCCACCGGAAGAGGAGCCTTCGCGTGACGGGTCGTTTCGACGGCAAGGTCGCGATCGTCACGGGTGCCGGCCGGTTCAAGGGTCTCGGCGAGGCCATGGCCCGTCGGCTGGCGTCGGAGGGCGCGTCGATCGTGCTCACGGACAAGGGGACGCTCGACGGCGACCGCTTCCCGGCACACGGCATCGGCACGAGTGAGGAGATGGAGAAGGTCGCTGACTCGATCCGTGCGGAGACCGGCGCAAGCGTCCGCACCCAGTCGTGCGACGTGCGCATCGAGGACCAGGTGGCGGCCATGGTTGCCAACACCGTGGAAGCCTTCGGTCGGGTCGACTTCCTCATCAACAACGCCGGCATCGGCTATCTCATGACGCTCATCGTCGACACGCCGGCCGACGATTGGGACGCAGTGCTCGGTGTCAACCTCAAGGGCATGTTCCTGTGCACCAAACACGTCGCCCGACAGCTCCTCGCCGAGGGTCAGGGTGGACGCATCGTCAACATCGGCTCGCAGGCGTCGAAGAGCGGGTTTGCGAACGCCAGCGCCTACACGTCGTCGAAGCATGGCGTGGTCGGGTTCACCCGCTCCGCCGCGTTGGAACTCGCGCAGCACGGCATCACGGTGAACGCGATCTGTCCCAACCATGTGACCACCGGCCTGGGTGCCTGGCAGAACTCGCACTTCTCCGCCCTCGGCGGCCAGTCGGTCGACGACTATATCGCAGCAATGAAAGCGCGCATACCAATCGGACGAACCGGGACACCCTCTGACATTGCCGCGGCGTGCGCGTTCCTCTGCTCGTCTGACGCCGACTACATCACCGGCGAGTCCATGAACGTCTCCGGCGGCGAGGAATACCACTGAGTTCAATTGTCGCCGGGCCCCGCCTCCGCTGCGCTTCGGCACCCGGCGACGTGGCCTCTTCGGGGTTCGCTCGGACGACTCGCTTCGCTCGCTGTCCTTGCTCACCCACGGCCCGCGTGTCAGGTGGTCGCGGTGAGTTCGGTAGGGCCCCGCCTCCGCTGCGCTTCGGCACCTGGCGACGTTCAACATCACTTGGGCCAGCTGGCTCGCTCGGGCCAGGATTCGTGGGGAAAACCGAAGTCTGCTGGCCGAAGCGAGCCAGCTGGC
>JANOJN010000194.1:0-22710 GCA_031418775.1 Acidimicrobiia bacterium | reverse complement strand
CCGGCGACGGATCCCCGACCGGGTGGCCGGCCGACCTCCTCGACGCCCACGCCATCGCTCTGTCGCATGACTGGGGTTACGAGTCGGGACCGGTCTCGGGCCGGACACCGTGGACGTTCGAGCGAGCCCGGGTCATCGGCGGATGCTCGGCCCACAACGGGGCGATCGCCGCGGTCGGACACGCATCGGACTACGACGCGTGGGCGTTGCCGGAGTGGCGCACGGACGTCTTGCGGCCGGTCTTCGCCACCGTCCTCGAGAAGATGCGGGTCCGGGCGTACCGGGCCGACGAAGCCGGGCCGTTCCACGCTCGCTGCCTGGAGGCCGCAACGGGCAAGGGGTGGACGATCGCATCGGATCTCTGCGATCTCGATGCCAACGAATCGTTCGGGCTCGAAACGGTCAACATCGTCGACGGGGTCCGCTGGAACACCGCGTTCGCCTACCTCGACCCGGTCCGGCACCGGGCGAACCTCACCATCGTCGATCGCGTCCTCGTCGACCGATTCGTCGAGGAACCCTCCGGCGTCACCGTGTTCGGGAGGCGCGACGGGAAAGTGCTCACCGTTCGCTCCGAGCGCGTCGTGCTCAGTGCCGGCGTGTACGGGACTCCGGCCATCCTCCAGCGATCAGGCGTCGGTGACCCGGAACGGCTCCGCCAGGCCGGTATCGCCTGCTTGGTCAACCAACCCGGTGTCGGCGCGAACTTGCACGATCACCCGATGATCCATGCCGACCGGCGCATCGGTCCCCTCCTGGAGTCCTGGCTTGACGAGGCCGCTTCGCGCGGTGCTCTCCCGGAGGAGCAAACGCTCGGCAAGGTGTGCTCGTCACTCGCCACCGACGCCATCTTCGACATCCATCTCTATCCGGTGTGCGCGTCGACGCAGACGGCGCTCACCGGCGGCAATGCGCTGGTGGAGGTGGCGTGCGTGACTCCCCAAAGCCGCGGCCGCGTCGACATCGTGTCGGCTGATCCGACGACGGCACCGAGGATCGATCATGCCTACCTCTCCGACCCCGACGGGCACGACATCGCCGTGATGCGCGAGGGACTGGTCATGGCCCAGGACCTGCTCGACCACCCGGCGTTGGCTTCGGTGCTGGGGCCGCCGGTGACCGACACGAGCACCGACGAGGCAATCCGCCGCGAGGTCGTGCACTACTACCACCCGGTAGGAACGTGCCCAATGGGCGCGGGCGATGAAGGGGTCTGCGACAGCCGGGGCCGGGTGCGCGGTCTGGATCGCGTTACGGTTGCCGACGTGTCGTTGATGGCCCAGATTCCGCGGGCGAACACGAACATCCCTGCGGTGATGATCGGCGAACGGGTCGCGTCGTTCCTGCTGCTTCGTTGACACCGGCAGGCGAACCGGCGCCCGCTGACAACTGCGGCAACGCTGTGCCGTCAACGCCCGAGGGTCGTCCGGGCGTGGTCGGTGAGGCGCTTGTAGTCGACCTTGCCCGATGGGGATCGGCCGATGGTGTCGACGACCACCACGAGCCGCGGCGTCTTGTAGCGGGCAAGACGGGCAGAAACCGAACTGAGGACGGCCCCTTCGTCGAACTCTCCCTGAGCGAGCGAGAGCGGTGATCGCTGGATCACGGCACAGATCACCTGTCCGAAGCGGTCGTCGGGGACCCCGACGCAGACGGCATCCTCGACCAGCTCGTGCACCTTGAGCACCTCCTCCACCTCCTCGGGGAACACCTTCTCCCCGCCGGTGTTGATGCACACCGACCCGCGCCCGAGCAACAGCAGCGACCCGTCGGACTGGACCGTGGCGAAGTCGCCGGGAATCGAGTAGCGGACCCCGTCGATGACCCGGAAGGTCTTGGCCGACTGCTCCGGGTCCTTGTAGTAACCGATCGGCACGTAGCCGCTGATGGCGACGAACCCCTGCTCCTCCGAACCCGGCTCGACCCGCCGGTTGTCGTCGGTGAACACGTGGACCGTGGCACCGAGCTGGAACTTCGCCGTTCCGGCCGACTTCCCTTTGGACGACGTGGAGGCACCGAGGCCAACCGCTTCCGACGAGCCGTAGGAGTCGACGAGCAGCACGTGACCGAGGTGCTCGAGCAGACCGTCCTTGGTCTCCTGGCTCCACATGACCCCGGAGCTGGAGATCATCCGGAGGCTGCTCAGATCCCAGCGGCCGAGGTTGGCGTCGAGGGACTGAAGGAGCGGCTTGGCGAACGCATCACCGACGATCACCGCCCAATTGATCGACTCCCGTTCGACCAGGTCGAAGAACTCCTCGGCGACGAACGACCGGTTCGTGTTGGTGACGATGCAACCGCCGAGCGCGAGCACGATCAGTGCAGTGAACTGCCCGGTGCCGTGCATGAGCGGGCATGCCGGCATAATGACCGGGCCGGGACCCAGGGTGCGAGCAACCAACTCGTCGATCGACGACACCGTCGAGAACCCGAAGAGCGGCTGGCCACCCTGACCGAGCACATTGAACAGGTCGTCCTGGCGCCACATCACGCCTTTGGGCATGCCCGTAGTTCCACCGGTGTAGAGGAACAGCAGGTGGTCGCCGCTCACCCCCCACGGACCACGGACATCGGGACCGTCGGGCGTCCAACCGCTGACCAGGTCCTCATACGGCACGGCCCAGGGTGCCGCTGCCGCGCCGGAGCCGGCCGTGGCGCCCGGGTCATCGACCACGTACCAACGCTTGATCTTCGGCAGTTCGGCGCGAACGCCGTTGATCAGTTCGGCATACGAAGCGTGGAACACGACCGCTTCGGCGTCGGAGTTGTCGAACAGGTAGCGGATTTCGTCGGGCCCGTAGCGGTAGTTGGTATTCACCGGCACCAGACCGGCCTTGAACGCCGCGAAATAGACCTCGAGGTACTCCGGTCCGTTGGTGAGGTACGCCGCGACCTTCGACTGCTCCCCTAGTCCGGCGGCGAGCAGATCGTCGGCGAGCGCGTTGGCCCGGGCATTGAACGACCCCCAGCCGAAGCGACGCGAACCGGCCACCTGGGCCGGGGCGTCGGGAATCCGTGCCGCTATGGCTTCGAGCACTTCGGCGAAGTTCCAGCCGCTCACAAGGGTCCTTTCGAGGCAGTCGTCGTCGCGTGGCGACACGACAGACGGAGGTCAGGAGGTGGTGCGAAGGCATTGCCGGTAGACCGGAAACACCGGCCCGGCACTTTACGGGCCGCGGGCGTGCTCCCCCCATTCGGCCCGGGGCCAACACGCGGGTTCAGGCCGGGACCCGGTCGGCCGTGATCGTCGGCTCGGCCGTCCGAGGGGCTCCGGCGGGTAGCAGGGGAAGTCCGACCACCACCGGAGCCGCCGTGCCGGACACCGTCTTGGTGAGACGCCCCGTCGCCCATCGCAGGCTCGCGCCGATGTCCTCCGCGACCAACTCATACGAGCTGCGCTTCTCCCCTCCGGTTGTTTCCCAGGAACGCTGGTCCAGCCGACCGGTCACGACGACCCGCGAGCCACGCCGCAACGTCTCACAGGCGTTCACGGCCAACTGCTGGTAGGCAACGACCGAGAAATAGGACACCGACTCGACGAATCCGGGTTCGTTGCGGGCCGGCACCTTGCGGTTCACGGCGACGGAGAGGGTGCAGGTGGGGGTGCCGGAGCCGGTCGTCCGCAGAACCGGTTCCTTCGCGATGTTTCCCTGGATGGTGATGGTCGTCGACATGGTCGACCTCCTACGTGTGGCCGCAGAGCCTGCAGCGATTGGTCGCCCGGGGAAGCGTGTGTGGACACCACCTTGCCCGGAGCGGTGTGACAATCGGCGACGGGCGACCGCGAGCACAGCAGTCGAACTCGTAGCGCTCACGACCAGCAAGACTCGGTCTGTGCTGCACTCGCTCCTCCCGCTGCTCCGCTGTCCGTTCTGCGGAGGTGGACCCGTGAGCGCCGCCACCATCGCCCGCGGAGACGACCAGCGGATCGACGACGGCTCGCTGATCTGCGCGTCGTGCGGACGCGCGACCGAGGTCGTCGAACGCGTCTGGCAGGCGATGGGGGAACACACCTGGCCGAAGACCCTCGCCCAGATCAGCAACATCACGCCACCTACGCCGCAGCTCTACGAGCGGCTCTGGCGGGTCCGCTCCCTTTCGCTGCTGTCGGGTCGGAGCTTCCCCAACGAGGAGGAGTTGCACGAGCTCACCGACGCGCTCCGCCCGGAAGCGGGAAAGGTGTTCGTCGACGTCGCCTGCTCGGAAGGCCTCTATGCCCGCTCCCTGGCCGCCCGTGGCGCCACGGTCATCGCCATCGACCACAGCCGACCGTTCCTCCGACGCGTGATCCACCGGGCGGGCGATCTCCCGATCGTCGCCGTGCGGGCGCTGGCGCAGCACCTCCCGATCGTCTCGGGCGGTCTCGACGGCGCCGGTATGGGTGCGTCACTGAACGAGATCGGCGACCAGCCAACGGCTGTGGCTGAGATGGCCAGGGTCGTCCGGCCCGGCGGAGCGGTGTTCTCGATGAGCCTGACCACCGCGACCACACGACGCGGCCGCATCATCCAACGACTCCTCGCTCCGAGCGGCATCACCGTCCCGACGGCGGACGCAACCGTCGAGATGTTCGAGCGGGCGGGTCTTCGGATCGACTCCCGTCGGCTCGATCGGATCGTCCTGCGGGTCGCCGCAACCCGCTGCTGACGGCGGCGACTACAACGACGGGTCGGTGTAGTTCGCCGGACGCTTCTCGAACCAGGCGCTGACGGCCTCGACCTGGTTCGGCGAGCCGATCAAGGCGCGGATCTCCCGGCGCTCGGCCGCCTACAAGGACGGGTCGGTGTAGTTCGCCGGACGCTTCTCGAACCAGGCGCTGACGGCCTCGACTTGGTTCGGCGAGCCGATCAAGGCGCGGATCTCCCGGCGTTCTGCCGCCAGACCCTCGGCCGTCGTGACGTGCCCGGCGTTGTTGAGCAGGCGCTTCCCGGCCCGGATTGCATGGGGGCTGCGTCCGGCGATCTCGCCCGCCGTCTCGAGGGCGAGGGCTCTCGGGTCGTCGGCGATGCGGGTCGCCAGGCCAATACGAACGGCTTCCTCGGCTCCGACCATCCTGCCGGTGAAGGTGAGCTCCTTGGCCTTGTCGAGCCCGACGAGTTCGCGCAGCAATTGCGTCCCGGCCATGTCGGGGATCAGGCCCCACCGGATCTCCAGGATGGACATCTGCACGTCAGGCGACACGTAGCGCATGTCGGCACCGAGGGCGATCTGGCAGCCACCGCCGAGGGCGGCTCCGTGCACGGCGGCGATGACCGGGACCGGAAGCTCGTGCCAGACCCACACGGCCTGCTGACCGGCGTGGGTGATCCGGCCGGGAAGCCGGGACGGGTCCTCGGGATCACCGTCCTGGGGGAGCACGCTCTCGCCGCGCCCTCCGGCCATCGCCTGAAAACTCCCGAAGTCGAGGCCGGCGCAGAAGCTTCGGCCTTCACCGGAGAGCACGACGGCGCGCACCGACGAGTCCGTCTTGAGCGCCTCCCCGACCTCGACCAATGCGGAGAACATTGCACCGTCGATGGCGTTCATCTTCTCGGCCCGGTTCATGCGGACGTCGGCGACGCCCCCGTCGATCACGCACGTCACTCGGTCGCTCATGGTCCCATCCTCGCCGTCGATGTGGCCGGGAGACAAAACGGCCGCCAGACGCTTACGGGGCTCCGACCCTTCGCACACCTTCCCCGCCTGATCTCACCGCTCTGTATCGGCCGGCTACGAGCGCCCGGGGAAGCTGATCGAGCCGTGTGTAATCGACCGTCTTAGGATCGCTCACCCAGCTCGAAGGACACGGGGTGAGCTCCCCGGCCCGGACGGCCTCTCCGGGTTCTGCTCAGTCGTTGAAAAAACTCGGACTGCCTAATGCAAGCATCACGCGTTTGGGCGGTCCTCTTTCCGCACGCACGTCGCGAGCTGCATTAAGTCTCTTCTAGCGCCCGATTGAGAATCGGCGTGCGCTAACAATCTGACTCGTTGGGCGCCGTTGCCCGAGCCATTGGGGGTTGTGATGTCGCGTTTGGCTCGACAGTGTCGACTCTGGGCTTTGGTCTTGTCGGCAGCTCTACTCTCCGCACCGACAGCGGCGAGCGCTAGCAACGGATTCCGAGCGACCCTCACCGAGGACTACGTTTCCCTCGGATGTTCTGTCCCGGTTGTTCCCGACCTGTTCGACACATGTGGAACGGCGAACACGAATCGCGGCGAAGCGAGCCTTACGACGGTGATTACGCAGTTCGACTTCATTGGCTTTGATCCCGCTCGGCGGTTCTGCTTCGCTGACTCGCACACGACGGTGCTGACGTTCGACCGAAATAACCCCGGCACGGCTTCGTTCGACATCTCCGGCACGTTGTGTGCGACGGATGGCAGTCATTTCACATTCTCAGGCACGTACGAGGTGACGAGCGGTACCGGCAAGTACAAGAAGGCCCGAGGCTCGGGAGAGGTCAGTGCGGCTCGACAAGGCGGTCCGATCGAAGCGCAACTGACCGGCACTCTCCACAACTAATCCCCCCGTAAAGGTCTCCTCTAGCGAACCAATGCAACGTTTGCTTGGTCCACTCCGCTCGGGCAGGCAGAAGTTCGGTGCGGTCACTTCGCCAGGTATTCAGCGTGTGTTGTCGTTCGCTCCGTCCCCCCGGACGGTACGGAGTGAACTAGTTCTACCCGACGCTTGAAGCAGGTCTGTCGAGCCACTCGACTTCGGCCCGTCACGTGCGGTGTCGTGCGCCCTGCCGAACTCCGAGCTGGTCGCGTGGGGCGGCTACGCCGTGCGCTTTCCTGTTCACGCAGTCGGTTCCAGTTTCTCGCGATCGGCGCTCTTGGACATACCTCGAACCGCCTGCCCGCAGACTCGTGAGGCTCGCGTCTGGGTTGATGGTCCTCATGAACTCCTCATGTTTCGCAGCTCCGTCAGGTGCATGCTCAAAAGAACGCTGGCGATGGACGCTCGCAGTCACTGAGAGGACCTCCGATGGAACTGCTGATCATCAACTTCAACCTCAACGGCATCACCGAGGCGGACTATGCAGCGGTATGCGACCAGATCGCGCCCGCGTTTGCGGCGGTACCCGGTCTCGTCACGAAGGTCTGGCTCGCCGACTCGAGTGCCGGCGTGTACGGCGGCGTGTACACCTTCGAGGCCAACGATGCCGTCGATGCGTTTCTGACGTCAGAGCTCTTCGCCCGAGTAGGTGCGATGAAGGAACTTGCGGCAATATCGGTTCGCCGCTTTGGCGTGCTTGCCGCGCCGACCGCTGTCACTCGGGGACTCGTAGGAGCGTCAGCCTGAGTTTGGCGCGATCATGACAGCCATGGACGCGTCCGTCAGCGAGGGTCAACCTGATCGTTTGACGGTGCCCACGGTCGTGGGACGGGCTGCGGAGATCGGCCTCTTATCTCGAATACTCGACGACGCGGGACCCCGTGTCTGTTTTGTCTATGGTGTCGCTGGCATCGGGAAGTCGTCGCTGCTTTCTCGTTTCGGAGCGACCTGCGAAGCTCAGGGTGCGGTCGTCATCACCATCGACTGCCGCTCTATCGAGCCGACAGAGCAAGGGTTTCTCGATGCCCTTCGACGCGCCGATCCACTTTGGGATCGCCCCGACGATCGCCCGAACGTACTGCTCGTTGATACCTACGAAGTCTTCCGAATCGCCGATCCGTGGCTACGTAACGAACTCTTGCCGATGCTGGGAGTCGCGGCGCGTGTCGTCGTTGCGGGACGCGAGCCGCCAATGCTGGAATGGGCAACCGAGCGGGGCCGGTACGGCGGCCTTGAAGTAGTCCCGCTCGGGCCGCTCGACGAGCCAAGTGTCGACGAACTCCTCCGCAAGGCCCGAGTACCAGACGCTGTCGCAGCGTCGATGAAACGTCTTTGCTGCGGCCATCCGCTCGCGTTGCGACTCGCTATCGAGGCACAACTCGCAGGCGGTGAACTTCCCGACGACGACGCCGGCCCACGGGTCATTCAGGCTCTTGCTGGCATCTTCCGCGACGGTCTCAACGACCGTTCGCGCGAGATCCTCGACGCTGCCGCTGTGCCGCGCCGAATCACTCGAGGTGTGCTCGCCGCGATGCTGGGCGAGGATCGCTGCGACGGCGCACTTGACGAGTTGAGCGGCCTCGCTGTCATCGATGCGACTCCAGATGGCTTGCGTTTGCATGATGCCGTGCATCTCGTCATTTCGGAGCGATTGCGGGCCGTGGATCCCCAGCGGTTTCGCCGCTACCGTTCAGCTGCCTGGCGTCATTTGCAGTCAGAAACACGGGCGGTAGCGCGGCACGAACTGGCCCGGTCAACGGCAGACGTGCTCTTCCTCATCGACAATCCGGTTGTGCGCGAAGCATTCTTTCCAACGACCGCACACGCTCACAGCGTGGAACAGAGCAAAGCAACAGACGCCGACGCCCTACGTTCCCTCTGGCATAATCACGATCTTGCCGAGTCAGCCGCGGTTCTCGACCACTGGCTCGACCGACTTCCGAGTTCTGTTCGTGTCGTGCGCGATCGGACGGGGACACTCGTCGGCTGTTCCATCGTCGCCGCCTGGCGCGACATACCGCAATCGCTCGAACGTGTCGACCCGGTTCTCGCCGGTTTCGCATCGCATGCGGCCCGCAATCCGCTCCCCCTCGGACAGACGACGGTGGTGCTGCGACGATGGCTCACCACCGCCGCTGGAGGTGATGGCCCGAGTAGCGCCCAAGCAGCAGCATGGCTTGACGTGAAGCGTGATTACTTCAATATGCGTCCGCACCTCGGCCGCGTGTACACCACGTTGCATGATCCCGCACCGTTCATTGACGCCCTGATCGTGCTTGGTTTCACCACGTTCGGTCCCGCAATGATCGGACCCGACGCATATCATCTCGGCGCACTCGACTTCGGGTGCAATTCAGTCGACGGTTGGCTCACCCAGCTCGCGGCCGCGGAGCTGGGCATCACCGAGGAACCGTTCCTCGATCCAACCGATCACACGGTCGCTCTCGGCGGCCGACGCGTGCAGCTCTCTCCACTCGAGTACGGCGTGATGGCCGTGCTCGCACGCCGGAGCGGAACCACGGTCAGTCGAGCTGATCTCCTTGCCGAAGTGTGGGGAGTTGCTGCTTACGACGGCACTAGCAATGTCGTGGACGTCGTCGTGCGCGGACTGCGCGTGAAAGCAGGTTCCGACGCGCACCGCATCGGCACGACTCGCGGCATCGGCTATCGACTCACGTAAGTCCCGCATGCTTTGCGGCCCCGTCGCATTGCGAGCCCGACACCACGTTCCTCCTCAGGATTTGGAGTCTCGTTCGGGGTGGGACCTACTCAGCCTCCAAAGACCCTCGGCCCCACGCGCACATCTCACCAAGAAGGGCGGTCGAACGGCTGGGCCGACCCGATCTGCGCGTCATTCGGGCTGAGGTGCGCGCCAAACCCGCCGATCTGCGCGTGGCCGACGCACGCACGGCGCCAGCCCGATGCTCTCGTGATCGCGTGCAGCGCGATCGCCGCGAGTGTGGGACTCGGTAGCCTCGCATGGTGATTGTGAATCGACTCGACATCGACGCTGGCTCATTCGAAGCGGCGACCGGCTGGCAGATCAAGCCCGAGGGCGCCTGCAAGGGTGACGTGTGCGTGCCGCTCGACCGCTCGGCCGGCTCGGCGGGCTCGGCGGGCGGATTCGACCTCGTCGCGACCGCTGATCGGCTGGGCATGGCCATCGTCGCCGATGCCGAGGCCGGTTTGTGGTCGATCGGCCCCGAGAGCATCGGCGGACGCTCGCTCGCCACGGCCACGGCACCTGACCTGTGCCTGCCCGACGTGCTGACGGGCGAAGAGGTCAGGCTGTCGTCGTTTCGCGGGCAGAAGGTGGTGCTCGCCTCCTGGGCCCCGTATTGAGGCTGCCGCTACGACCTGCCCGGGTGGCAGGCACTGCGCAACGAGGTACACGGCAAAGGTGTCGAGATCATCACTGTCGGCCTCGAGATGGGCGGCGCCGAGGTGCTCCGGCCCATCGTCGGAGCGGCCCGGCCCGAGCATCCGTCTCTGCTCGACGCCTCGCACCAGATGGACGCGCTGTTCGGCGTCACCAACATCCCGCAGGTTCTGTGGATCGACGAGACCGGCACCATCGTGCGACCCGCCGAACGCGGTTCTCCCGCACCGCAGCCGACCGACGACCCCTTCGCCAACTTGATGTTCAAGATCATGGCCCGCGGCACGACAGATCCGGAGTGGTACGGCAATCGCGTCCGTGATTGGTCGGGGAAGGGAGCCGAAAGCGAATGGGTTCTCACGCCTGAGGCGGTGATCGCCGCGTCGCACCCCCGCACTCGGGAAGTGTCCGAGGCTGCCGCCCACTTCGCACTCGCGCAGCACTTCTGGTCCACCGACGGATTCTCCGCCCCGGCGTTGCATCACTTCGAGCGTGCCCACACGCTCCAGCCGGAGAACATCACGTACAAGCGGCAGGCGTACTCGGCATGGAGCTTCGCGAAAACGCACGACGACACCGCCAGATTCGCCCAGTCGCCGAAGCCGGGCGAGGAAGACCAGTGGCCATTTGTGTCCGAGTTCCTTGCCGACGCGAAGCAGTACCTGGGACTCGACCTGGGGGCACCGTCTTCAACACCAGATCCTTCAACCTGACGATCGCGTCATGGGATCCTTTCGCACGCATGGTCAAACCCATACGTGTGTGACCATCGGCAGTCGCACGATGGCACGGCATCTCGGCCAACGCGAGCGGCTCGCTCACCTTTGCTACGGCCAAGCGGCGCCGCCCGGTTCATCGTTGGCAACGTTTTCGCTGAAGTCCGGAGGGTGGGCGGACCGGTGCACCGCCCATCCGGCGCGGGTCGGCCGCAGGGCGAGCACCTCGCAGCCCGGATGGGCGGCGATCGCGGCGATGAGCGCCGCTCGCTGATCCGCATCGGCACCGGCCAGGACGGCCACGGTGCCGCCTTGTCCGCCGGCGCCGTTCGCCTTCCATCCCAGCGCGCCGAATCCGTCGGCGATGGCGCCGACCTGGTCGGCAAGCGGCGACACGATCGGCTCGTGGAGGCGACGGGTGGCGTCGTTGTGCATGCGCATGGCCCGCCCGAACGCCGGGAGGTCACGGCGAGAGAGGGCCGCGGCCGCGTTCATGGCGGCGACTCGGAGGTCGTCGAGCGCGGCCCGATGGCCGCCGGCCTCCAGCTCGGCGATCACGTCGCCGTGCACCTCCGAGGAGGAGTGCGGTTGGCCGAGGTAGACCGTGAGGAGCCGACCGTCGAACAGCTCGGCGGGATCGTCGACGAGAACGTGCGCGGCCCTGAGCGTCGGGTAGCGGATGTCGTAGCGGCGGGCACCGCCGAACGCCGCGGCGAGCTGATCCTGCACGCCCGATTGGAGACCGAGTGACGTCTCGACACCGTGGGCCGCCGAGGCGAGCACGACCGGATCGACCACGCGGTCTTCGAATGACCACACCGCGCCGATCACCGCGACACTCACCGCGGCGGAGGTTCCGAGTCCGCTGCCGGGAGGGACGAAGCACCGGAGCCGGATCTCGACCGGTTGGGCCGGCATAGCAGCGGCGACGGCCATCGCCAGGAAGGGATCGGTGGCCGCCTGCGGGTCTCGCGCATCGACGATGGCATCGAACCCGAGGTCGTCGACGATGACTCGGGCGTGGTCGACCGGGAGGTCGATCGCCCGAACGGTCACCTCGACCCCCGGCTCGACGGCAACGTTGGTAACGGTTCCCCGCACGGCGAACCAGGTATCGGTCCACCCGCCCACGTCGGCAGTCCGGACCGGCGCGCTCACCGTGACCGATCGGGGACCCTCGCTCAACGGCAACACGGAACCACGGAGAAGGGCGGCACGGGCGACACGGCGGTGCAGTCTTATCGGACCACGCCCCGTTTCGAGCGCTCCGTCGGCGCGAACCCCGGGTCATCGTCGTCCTCACGGGAAGCAACCGCCCCGTGGACAGTCGGCAGTAGCCTATCTGCGTGCGTTTTCGACTTTCCCGCCGTGCCCCCGTCGCCGTTGCCCTTGCCTGCGTCGCCGCGAGCGTGATCGCCGTGCCGGTATCCGCTCAGAAGCTCCCCAAGGATCTCGGCGAGTACATTGCCGAGGCCGACAAGCTCTGCGCCGCCTCGAACGTGAAGCTCCTCACGGAATCGAAGAAGATCGAGACCGAGAAGGCACTCTCCACGCGCGGCGGGCGCCTCAAGAAGGTCGACGTCGCCCTTCCCGAGGCCGTCGCGAAGTTCACCGTCGCGATCGCCGTGCCGGAGCTGGAGAAGCTCAGCGCCAGCCTCCGGGACATCCCGAGCCCACGGGGCGACGAGAAGACCATCAGCACGCTCCTCGATCAGTTCGATGCCGGAATTGCTGCGGTGAAGAAGGACGCGAAGTCGGCGATCTTCGGCGATCCGCTCAAGACATCGTCCAAAGCGTTCAAGGCAGTGCGGTTCGGCGAGAACACGAAGTTCAGCGCGTGTGGGATCCACATCGACCGCGTCGAAGACAAGAAGAAGTAGCTCCGTGAAACGGGCGATCTTCAACGACGAGCACGCGATGTTCCGCGACGCGTTCCGGCGGTTCGTGGAGAAGGAGATCACCCCGAACTTCCTCGCCTGGGAACAGGCCGGGATCGTTCCGCGAGAGCTCTTCGCCGCCGCTGGGGCAAATGGTTTCCTCGCCCTGCAGGCTCCGGAAGCCTTCGGCGGTGGGGGCACCCGCGACTTCCGCTTCAACGCCATCATCGGCGAGGAGTTGATGTACGCCGGCACCGGTGGCGCCGGACTCGGCATCACCCTGCACAACGACATCACGCTCCCCTACTTCTTGGAGCTCACCACCGAGGAGCAGAAGCAGCGCTGGCTGCCCGGTATCTGCAACGGCTCGCTCGTGACCGCAGTGGCGATGACCGAGCCGGGCATCGGCTCCGATCTCGCGTCGATGTCCACGACGGCGATGCGCGATGGTGATCACTATGTCGTCAACGGTTCGAAGACCTTCATCACCAACGGCATCAACGCCGACCTGGTGATCACTGCGGTGAAGACCGATCCGTCGCAGAAGCACAAGGGCATGACCCTGATGGTGCTCGAACGCGGGATGGACGGGTTCACCCGCGGACGCAACCTCGACAAGATCGGCATGCACTCCCAGGACACGGCCGAGCTGTTCTTCACCGACGTGCGCGTGCCGGTCACCAACCGCCTCGGCGACGAAGGACAGGGCTTCGCTCTGCTCGTCCGCAACCTGGCTCAGGAGCGGCTCTCCATCGCCGTCGCCGGCGTTGCTGCTGCGCGCGCTGCGCTCGACTGGACGGTCGACTACACGAAGAATCGCAAGGCCTTCGGTCAGCCCGTGGCCTCGTTCCAGAACTCGAAATTCCGCCTGGCCGAGATCGCCACGGAGGTCGAGATCGGGCAGGTCTTCGTCGACCGTTGCATCGAGCAGCTCAACGCCGGCGACCTCACCGTCGAAGAGGCGGCGATGGCCAAGTGGTGGTGCACCGAGCTGCAGAAGCGCACCGTCGACACCTGCCTGCAGTTGCACGGCGGCTACGGCTACATGCAGGAGTACCCGATCGGGCGCGCCTACGTCGATGCCCGGATCACCACGATCTACGGAGGAACGACCGAGATCATGAAGGAGATCATCGGCCGCAAGGTCGTTGGCTGACCGAGGCCGGCTCGCGAGGCCCGCTCGCCGGGGTCCGCACGAGAAGCACAATATGCGCGCGTATTACACCGACCCCAGTATCTGGCGCGCCCAGCCGTAGTCGGCCTTGCCGTTGGCGGCGCGACGCACCTCGCTCACGATGACCGACGTTCGCGGCAGCTTGTAGTTGGCCAGCCACTGCTTGACGTCGTGCAAGACGACGTCGGGATCGGCGACGGCCATACCCTCATGGAGGGACAGCACGGCAGCCACGCGCTCGCCGAAGCGCTCGTCGGGCAGGCCGACGACGAGGCAGTCGGCCACGGCGGGGTGGCGCTTCATCGCCTCTTCGACCTCTTCCGGGAACACCTTCTCCCCGGCCGTGTTGATGCAGTGCGAGCCCCTGCCGAGCAGGACCAGTGTCCCGTCGTCTGCCCACACGGCCCAGTCACCGGCCATGGTGTGACGCACACCCTCGATCTCGACGAAGGTCGCCGCGGACTTCTCCGGGTCATTGAAATAGCCGAGCGGCACCACGGCGCATGCAGCGATGCGTCCGGGTTCGCTCGAGCCGGGCGGAACAACGGTGCCGTCTTCAGCGATGAGCTTCGTCCCGGCGAGCGGTTGGAACCGTGCCGTCTCGATCGGCGTCCCCCTCGTAACGATACGTCTGGCCATCGCCCCCTCGGTCGAACCCATCGAGTCGACCAGGCGCACATCGAGGTGTCGGAGCAATCCGGTCTGGACTTCCGCGCTCCACATGACGCCACTCGACTGGATGATCCGCAGCGCGGAGAGGTCGTAGGGACGGCCTTCACCGACGGCCCGGTCGAGGGCGTCGAACATCGGTCGGGCGAACGCGTCGCCGACGATGGTGACCGCATCGGCCCCTACCAACGATGCCGTCCGCCAGAGCTCGTCGGCGTCGAAGGACCTGCTCTCCAGAGTGACGACGCTGCCGCCCATGAGGTGGGCGTAGAACGCGCCCAGCCACATGCCAGTGCCGTGCATGAGCGGACACGCCGGGATGCTCACGCGTCGGTCCCCGGCATCTCGGTGCGCGCTGATGTGGTCCAGCAGCGTCTCCGCCGTCGGCACGTCCCATCCGCGGTAAAGGTATCCCGTGAGGCTTCGCCGGACGAAGTCGCCCATGCGGAACATGACGCCCTTCGGCATGCCGGTCGTGCCGCCGGTGTAGAGCATGTACATGTCCTTATCCGACCCTCGCAACATCGCCGACGGATCGTACGTGCGCAGACTGTCAGTCCACGTTGTTTCGGTGCTGCGATCGATCGCGTCGTCATCACTACCGGCGATCACCACCTGTCGCAATGACGGGACACGTGGCCGGATCGTCCGCACCCGGTCCACCAACCCGCGTTCGGTGACCAGCACGGTCATCGAGCTGTCGTTGGCCAGATACGCGAGTTCGTCGTCGAGGTACCGGTAGTTCACGTTGACCGGCACGGCACGGCGAAGGAACACTCCGTAGTGCGCTATCAGGTAGGTCGGCGAGTTATGAAGCAGTAGTCCGACCCGGTCATCGGGACCGACACCGACCGATGCAAGGTACGAGGCGAAGCGTGCCGCCTCGTCGTGGAACGCCGACCATGTCCACGTCGCTCCCCCGTGTTGGAGCGCTGTGTCGTCCCCGAACCGTTGCGCGATCTCGGTGAAGATGTTGGCGAAGTGCAGCCGGTCGGTCACGAGGGGGCGAGCGCGGCCGTGGCCACTTCCTTGGCCCAGCCGTAGTCGGCCTTGCCGTTGGGGGCGCGCTTCACTTCGTCGACGATGAGCACCTGCTTCGGTGCCTTGTACCCGGCGAGCTCGGATTTCACGTGGGCGATCAGCTCCGACGGATCGACTCCGGCGGCCGACGTATGCACCGATGCAACGGCCACCACGCGCTCGCCGAACTTTTCGTCGGGCATGCCGACGACAAGGCAGTCGAACACGGCTTCGTGACGCTTCACCGACTCCTCGACCTCTTCGGGGAACACCTTCTCCCCGGCGGTGTTGATGCAGTTTGAACCACGTCCGAGCAGCGTCATGGATCCATCGGCGTTGATGAGCGCCATGTCACCGGGGAAGGAGTAGCGAACCCCATCGACCATCTTGAACGTGCGATCGGACTTGGCCTCGTCCTTGTAGTAGCCCATCGGGGTGTTGCCGCCCGCGGCGACCATGCCGACCTCACCGGAGCCGGGCACGACGGGCCGCATCACGCCGGTTTCGGCATCCCCGATGAACACCTTGGTGGTCTCGCTCGCGGTGAACTTCGCCGTTTCCGTGGACATCTGGCGGTTGGTCATCGTCATGCCCATCGACGCCTCCGACGAGCCCAGAGCGTCGACCAGAGCGAAGTCGCCGTGCACCAGCAGTTCGGCCTTCATCTCGCTCGACCACATCACGCCGGCCGACATGATCAGTTTGAGCGCCGACGTGTCGTAGGGACTGCCTCGTTCCGCGGCGGCGTCGAGGGCTCGGACCATCGGTTTGGCGAATGCGTCTCCGACGATCACGGCCATCGTGATCTTCTCGTCGCTGACGGCGCGCCAGAACTCGTCGGCGTCGAAGTTGCGGCTTTCGAGGAGCACGCAAGCGGCACCGAGGTGCGCGGGAAGGAACGCGCCGAGCCACACACCGGTTCCGTGCATCAAGGGGCATGCGGGGGTCGCCTTGGGTAGCGTGCCCCCGATCTTTTCCCGGAACGCCTTGACGAACGGCGCGATCGCCGCGGCGTTCGGCGGCGGAGGCACTTGGGCGAGGATCGGGTAGCCCAGCAGGAGCCCGCCGCAGAATCCGCCCATCTGGTACATGACGCCCTTGGGCATGCCGGTGGTGCCCCCGGTGTAGAGCATGTAGAGGTCGTCCTCGGAGCGGGTGATCCGCGACGCCGGCTCGGTGGTCATCACGTCGGACCACGCATGGGAACCGGGGAGCGGCGCCTGGCCGCCTTCGTCGTCGACCTCGATCCACAGTTTCACCTGCGGCGCCTTGTCCTTCACCCGGGCCACGCGATCGGCAAGGGACGCGTGGTACACGAGCACTTCCATGTCGGCGTTGTCGATGAGGTAGGCGAGCTCGTTGTCGAGGTAGCGGTAGTTCACGTTGATCGGGACGAGGCGCTCCTTGAACGCGCCGTACTGCGCGATCAGGTACTCCGGTGAGTTGTAGAGGTACATGCCGAGCTTGGCTTGCCCGTGCACCGGAGTACTGGTCTCTCCGCCGATCCCGTGCGCCCGGAGGAACCCGGCGAACCGGGCCGCCTCGTCGTCGTAGGCGGTCCAGCTGAGCCGACGCGGCCCTTGGATGACGGCGTCGGCGTCGCCGATCGCGTCGGCGAGTGATTCCCAGATCGTGGCGAAGTGCATCTCCATACGACCATCGTCGCACGAGCTGGAAACTTGTGACCACCGTCACCGGTGCCACTTCAGGCGGCACACCGAATGGGAGGTTTCCGCAGGATCACCGGCCCGTCAACAGGAATGACCCTCATGAAGTTGTCACGCGGGGCGGTCTACATTCGAAAGATGTCCCGCACTCTTTGGATCCGCCGGTAATGGCCGCCCCCGTCGAACAGGTCGGCGTGATCGTCGCCTGCCCGTCGTGCGGCACCGATGTGCTGCAGAAGTCCATGATCCCGCTCGGCGTCGTCGACGGCGTGATCTCGTACTCCTGCGTGCCGTGCGCCCGCAAGCTCGTCACCACCGGGACCGCGTCGGAATGAGGCGCATCGCCGCCATCGTCGGTGTGGCGCTGAGCGGTGTCGTTCTCTCGGCCTGCGCGGCCGAGCAGACGGACAACGCGAACTGGTTGGTGAACAGCCAGGAGCGGACCTACGTCGAGATCCCCAAGACCTTCAAGCGGTTCACGGCGAACCCCTACCGGGTCGACAAGCTCGACCAGAGCGCAGAGCGCATCGGCGGAATCGGCCGAAACCCGGCGAACTGGGTGGTGGTCTTCGACAGCGCGAAGAAGCCGCGGATCGAGAACTTCGACGCCGATCGACCCAACTCGCTGGTCGGGATGGTGGCGGTCTACACGTTGAACAATGACTGGTCCCAGACCCCGAGCTTTCGCAACGGTGTGAACATCACCACCCTGCGGACCTATCCGTTCGGCGCCAGCGCCGGCCTCGATCCGGTGTCGGAGTTCAACGACGGCAATCCCGACGTTGAACTGGTGTCGTACTCCGAGGAAGCGGGCAAGAACGGTATCCGTGGCGTCAAGGTTCGCTTCAACCAGCGAATCGGCGAGTCCCAGTGGGTCACGGTTGACCAGCAGGCCTTCACCAACCGCGACACAACGAAGCTCTATGTCCTCACCATGAAGTGCGGCTCCAAGTGCTTCAAGGCGAACTACGACACCGCCCGCAAGATCTCTTCGTCCTTCACCGTCCAGAAATGAGCGAACCACGATGACCTCTCCCACGTTTCCGACAGTGATCCCCTACACCCCTCCCCCATCGGTCGTACCGAAGGTGCGGCGCAAGCTCCTGTTCTTCGATCGCGCCAAGTTGATCGTTGGGTTCGTCGTGCTGTTCGGCTTCCTCGTGTCGAAGTACCACGCCGACGTCCCCTACGTCACCTGGAACGGAGCGCTGCGACACGTCTGGAGCAATAGCGGGTTCCTGATCGCCCTGGCCGGAGTCGAACTGCTTCGCCAAGTCCACTACCTCGTCTCGGAGAAGACCGCGGGCTACAACCACTTCTGGTCGTACAAGGTGTTCGGCGGTTGGGACCGCTACTGGTCACGCCGCAATCCATGGCTGCGGTTCCGTCTCCAGCGCATCGTCAAGTCGCTCATGATCATGGCCGTGATCTTCTGGATCCTTTCGGCCACGTGGAACGTGTCGTTCCTGCAAGCGATCAACGATGCACCGTCGCGCATCGTCAGCATCATGTTCGGCGCAGAGACGCGGCTCCCGTTCATTTTCACGATCATGATGACGCTGCTGTTTTCCGTCGGCCAGTTCGCGGCGATCTTCTGGTTCATGAGCCGCGGCGGCACCGACATCCTCCTTCCCGAGGAGGTCGAGACCCGCTTCGCCGACGTGTGGGGCCAGGACAAAGTCCTCGACAAGGTCAAGGAGAACATCGCGATGTTCGACAAGCCCGACGAGATCGAGGCCAAAGGCGGCCACGTTCCCGGAGGCATCCTGCTGTGGGGCCCGCCAGGTACCGGCAAGACCCTCATCGCCAAAGCCATCGCCGGTGAGACGGGCAAGCCCTACGTCTTCGTCGACCCGGGCGCCTTCCAGAACATGTTCATGGGTGTCGGCATCTTGAAGGTCAAGGGTCTCTATCGCAAGCTTCGCAAGCTCGCCCTGCGCCACGGCGGCGTCATCGTGTTCTTCGATGAAGCCGACGTCCTCGGCAACCGCGGCTCGGCCGTCGCCGGACGTCAGCCCACACCGCAGGTCGTCGAGGGCTATCAGTGCCTCGCCGCCCGCACCTACGGCTACGAGATGCACGATCACCATCAGGCAGCAGCCATGGCCGCGCCCGCTGAGGGTCGGCTGCCTGACAAGGTTCGCATCGTTATGGGTGGCATGGGAGGCATGGGAGGCGGCGGCACCCTGCAGTCATTGCTCACCGAGATGAGCGGTCTCGAGAAGCCACGTGGCTTCCTGGCCCGCCGGATCCGCAAGTTCTTGACGATGCCGTCGAAGAAGCCGCCGAAGTACCGGATCCTCACCATCATGGCCACCAACGCCCCCGATGTTCTCGATCCGGCGCTGCTTCGCCCCGGGCGTCTCGACCGCATCTTCAAGGTCGACTACCCGACCATGGAAGGTCGCATCCGGACCTATGAGGGCTACTTCAGCAAGGTCAAACACGTCGTGACCGCCGAGCAGGTGAAGCGGCTCGCGTTGATGTCGTCGGCCGCGAGCGGCGCGGTGATCAAGGACATCGTCAACGAATCGCTGATCGTCGCGCTCCGCGAAGGTCGCGACACGGTGACCTGGCCGGACGTGCTCGCCGCCCGCGCGCTGAAGGTGCACGGCATGCCCGACGAGGTCCACCCGATGGCCCTCGAGCGCCATGCGGTGGCCGTCCACGAGGCCGGACACGCGGTCGCGATGGTGCGTCTCTACAAGCGCTACATCATCGACGTCGCCACCATCGAGCCCCGCGGAAACGTCGGTGGCTTCGTCAGCCCGGTGCCGATGGAGGAGCCCGGTTTTCCGTGGCGGAAAGAGAACGAGAACCGCATCATCGTGTCGCTCGCCTCGCTCGCCGCGGAACGTCACTTCTTCCGGGGAGACAACTCCGTCGGAGTCGGCGGCGACCTCGGGAGCGCCACCGGGACCGCCCGATGGATGGAAGGCCGTTCGGCGATGGGTGACTCGTTCACCAGCTTCACCGAGCTGGTCGCCGGCGAGTCGTCGAAGGGTGACTTCGACCAGCGCGTCGAGCGTCGTCTGCAGAACCTCTATGCCCAAGCGCTCTCGCTGGTGCAGGAGAACGAACTGTTCGTGCTGGCCATCGCTCATGCGTTGGAAGAGCACAAGACGATCTCGGGCGAAGACATCGAGGCGATCTTCTCGGGCGCCAAGGGTCCTGCGGTGGACGGCAGCTGGTATCACACGCCGGAGTTCCGCTTCGTCTACGACCGCTACCACGACGCCGCGATCAGTGCCCACGAATCGCAGGGCAAGCTCGAGATGCAGCTTCCCAAGCCGGGTTCACTGGTCGTCGTGGGCGCCGACGGTACCCTGCACCAGTGGGGTGGCGCCGCCGCCCCCGACCACGCCCTTCCGCCAGCCCCGGCCCACAACGAGCTCACCGTCGACTGACGTTGGGAGAGAGGTTGCCCCCATATATGGGGGCAAAACACCTCCGAAGTGAGTTGGGAGGCGTTCTGCCGCACAACGCCTTCATAACGATGCCCGGTCCCGGCGACCGGGCATCGTCGCGTCAGGACAGCTCTTCGGGCAGATCGTCGGGCACGACAGGCATCGACGCCGGCGTCGGCGCCTTCGGTGCCATCGGTGCCATCGGGATCGTGGATACCTGGTCGGCGTCGCCGACCTCGGCCGCGCGTTGGGCATTGATGATCACGGTGCCGCCCGGAACGGTAACCACCCTCGGAGCACTGTTCTGCGCGGTGTTGCGGTTGATCCAGTCGTACACGCTCTCGCCCGTGTCGACCATCGGTCCGGCCTCGTCTCGGAGGCGACGAAGCGACGCCTTCCGGTCGACGCGCCAAGGCCCGACCCGGAGGCTCAGATACGCCGCGGCGCCGAGTGGAATCGGCAGCCAGTACGCCGCGAGTCGGTAGGAGTTCACCGCTATTGCGTTAGTGGCGGACGGAACACCGAAGAACGTGAGCATCGTGGTCAGGGTCACCTCAATCACCCCGAGCCCGCCGGGCGTGATGGGAATCGCGGCCAGGACGTTGGCGATGCAGAACGCCACGATGAGCGAATCCGGGCGCACACTAACGCCGAAAGCGCGCAGGAAGACCCAGAGTGCACTGGCATCGAGCAACCAATTGGCCAACGACCATCCGACGAGGCGAAGCAGTGTCCGGCGGTTCGTGGCGAGCAGACGAATGCGGCCGCCGAGCCGGCGGATGATCCCGCTGACGACCGCAGGGTCGACGAAGGAGAAGCGCCGGGCGAGTCCCTGGACGATGCGGTCGGCCCGCTCGGCCCCTCGAACCAGGAACACGACGACCACGCCAAATGCGCCGAGGACGAAGATGCCGACCAGCGCGACCGAGACATAGATCGGGTTCACCCCACTGATGGGGATGGAGATGAGCAGCGTCGACCACAGCAGCAGGTTGAGTACCACCGCGGATCCAAGACCCGCCGTGGCGAGCGCGAAGCCCGCCGCTGACGGTTCGGCGCCGGCAAGCGTCAAGAGCCGGTAGCCGAGAGCGGTGCCGGCGGCGCTTCCGCCCGGTACGACGTTCGTGACGGCCTTGGTGGCGAGTTGGATGCGGGTCAGGGTGGGCGCGGTGATGTGCGACGGGGTGAGCGCAGCCTGGGTCAGCTTCGAATAGGCGAAGAACGCCGCGAGCTCGAGTCCGACCCCAAGCAGGAGCAGCGCAGCGTTTACCGTGCTCAGCTGCTTGACGGCGCGTCCGAAGCCGGCAATCTGGGGGAGGACGACGTAGTTCAGCAGGAAGACGGCGACGATGACCTGCAGCGTCCTGGTCATGCGCCGACGCAGCGGCGACTTCGGAGCGCGGCGCCGACGTGGGGTTGGCTCAGGCCCCTCGCCCGCGGCGAGGTCGGTGCGGAGATCGGCAGTCGCCGATTCGGTGAGGTTCGTCGGAGCCACTACCGCTCATGCTTGCCGAAATCGGACCCGCGCAGGCGCACGCTCCCCCGACTGCGACGCGCCGGGGCGGTGAACCGGTCGGCGGCGGGTCGATCCTGAGCCGGCACGCACCGGCGAGATACGGGCTCGAACCGCGCCGCCGGGACCCCGGACGGACCGACTTCAGGCCCTCGGCGTCACGGCGATGGCGTCGACGACGAAGACGAGGGTTTCGTTCGGACCGATCTTGGCCCCCTGGCCGGCCTCGCCGTACGCCTTTTCCGGGGGGATGACGAGTTGACGGCGACCGCCCTGCTTCATGCCGACGAGGCCCTCGTTCCATCCCGGAATGACGGCCGCTTGGCCGACGTTCTCGACCCTGAACGGGGCCCGACCCCAGGAAGTGTCGAACTCTTCCTTGGTCGACCAGGAGAGCCCGACGTAGTTCACGGTGACGTTCGACCCAGCCGTGACCTCCGTGCCCGTTCCGACGATCAAATCCGTCTTCTGGAGCGCCTTCGGGGGCGGACCGGCGGGAACGCTGACCGTGGGCTTGGTGGCGATCGCCGCCGGGATGCTCAGGGCCACCGTGGTGGTCGGGGCCGCCGTAGTGGTGGTGGGGGCGGCGACCGTGGTGTCGGCGCCGCTGTCCGTGTTGCCCCGGGTGAGCAACGCGAAAATCACGAGCAGGAGGACGAGCGCCCCGACCACGTAGGCAATCTTCTTCTGGGTCGCCCGTGCGCGCCGCTTGCCCTCGATGACCTTCGCCTCGGCGAGTTTCTGTGCTCG
>JANOJN010000193.1:0-29377 GCA_031418775.1 Acidimicrobiia bacterium | reverse complement strand
GTCCGTGTTGCCCCGGGTGAGCAACGCGAAAATCACGAGCAGGAGGACGAGCGCCCCGACCACGTAGGCAATCTTCTTCTGGGTCGCCCGTGCGCGCCGCTTGCCCTCGATGACCTTCGCCTCGGCGAGTTTCTGTGCTCGCAGGGAGTCTTGACGCTGTCGCTTCTCGTTTGCCACGGCCGACAACGCTACGCCACGTACCGGCCCGACGAGAGACGATCGGAGAAACCCGCCGGCGCCACTGGTGCGCTGAGTCGGAAGTTTCTGCTACATCGATCCTTCGGATGATGCGCCGAAGTACAACCAATGAACACCATTCGATGTCACAGGAACTTTTGCGAAGATGCACTCGGCCCGTCGCAGGACTCCCGGGTTCTTCGCGCTCCGGGCGGTTGCGTCAGCGGTGTTGGATCAACGCCATGATGAGAGCCGTGACCCTGGAAATCGTCAAACGCGACGGCCATCCCGATTTCCTGGATCTTCCGTGGGGTGTGTCGCTGCGCCGTTGGCGGACCCCGCGTCTGGTCGATGTCGCCCGGGGTCTCTCTCGTCACGTGGTGCGATTCGTCGACTACGGCGGAGTTGTCTACGCCGTCAAGGAGACCGAGGACCGAGTGGCGCTCGCCGAGTACGACCTCTTACGCGATCTCGAGGGGCGCGGGCTGCCGGTCGTCGAGGCAGTCGGAGTGGTCCGCAATCGTACGGCGGACGGTAGCGATCCCGATGCCCCGAACGATCATCGCTATCCGGCCGATGACAGCGAGTTGGGAGCCCCGCTCGGTGCAGCGCTGATCACGAGGCATCTGAGCTTCTCGATGCCGTACCGGTACCTGTTTCAGGGACGCCCGATCGCCGATCTCCGCGATCAGCTCGAAGATGCCATGGCGGTGCTGCTGGTCCGGCTCCACCTCGAAGGCTTCTTCTGGGGTGACTGCTCGCTCTCGAACACGCTCTTCCGACGGGATGCCGGTTCGTTGAGCTCGTGGCTCGTGGATGCGGAAACGGGACGGATCCAGGAGGGCCGGCTGAGCGATGGTCAGCGGGCACATGATCTCGAGATCGCCGTCGAGAACATCGGCGGCGAACTACTCGACCTCGATGCCGCCGGTCGTCTGCACGATGAGCTCGATCCGATGGAGCTCGCTGAGGACTTCCGCAATCGCTATGAGCGCTTATGGAATGAGATCGTGTACGAGGAGATCATCCGCCCGAGCGACCGTCATCGCATGGCGGCGCGGACGCGACGCCTCAATGAGCTCGGTTTCGATGTCGAGGAGTACCGCCTGCGCACCACCGACGATGGTCGTATCCGATTCGTCCCCCGGGTTGTCGAAGTCGGGCACCACCGCCGACGACTACAGCAGTTGACCGGACTCGACGTCGACGAGAACCAGGCCCGCCGCTTGCTGAGCGACCTCGACGGCCATCGGGCTTCCCTCGACGAACAGCGGGGGCAACGGGTCCCCGACGCGCTCGCGGCCTACGACTGGCTGACCAACGTGTACCACCCGACCATCGATGCGATACCGGTAGAGCTCCGGCATCGACTCGCCGACGCAGAGGCGTACCACCAGATCCTCGAGCACCGGTGGTACCTCTCGGAAGAGGCCGGACACGACGTCGGCATGGACGCGGCGATTGATCGCTACGTGGCCGACGTGCTGCCGCTCGCCCCGGTGGAGGAGGCGATCCTCCCCGCACCGGGCGACGAGACGATGGACCTCGCCGGGACCGGCCCTACGGCGGACTGACGTCGAGCGGTCCCGGGCCGCCGGGCTCGGCGGGATGTTGACGGGAGCGGCCGAGATTCCCGGTGAGGATCACACCGGTGATAACTGTGGCAATGCCGAGTCCGAGGGTGAGGGCGATCGAGGCGCGGGCAACGCCGTTCGGGAACGCGAACGGAAGACTGCTCGACGAGAGGACCCCGATGTCGGTGAGGCCACCGACCAGCGTCACGATGCCGGCAGCGAACACGCCGACATAGAGCGCATCCATCCGTCTCCGCGCCAACGCGACGATCGTCAGAATCGCGATGACCCACGCTGCGAGCGAGACCCACCCGATCGACACGACACGTCCGAAACCTGACCCTCCCTTCACGCCGAAGGCGATGCCGAAGAGATGAACAGCGTCAACGACGACGAGGGTGCCGAGCATCGCGCTGAAGAGCATGAGCGCACGTGGGAGGTGTCCACGGTTCGCGGACACGGCGGCTGCACCTACCAAGAGCAATCCGAATGCCCCGGCCGCCGCGAGTGGCGCGATGGGTGACGGCCCCGGCACCCAGCGCAGGTCCCCGGAGACGACGAAGGTGGCCGTACCTCTCGTGATCGGAACCTCCCAGGTCTGGATCAGGTACTCGCGTCCTCGCGCCGCTTCGACCTGCGGCGGCGGCGCTGTACCCATCCAGTGGACCCGGTGGTCATGGAATCGGACGACCGGAGACCCGGACAGTTTGCGCCAATCGGGTGGTCCGTCGGGGCGCAGGCCCGACGGGATGGTGGTGGCCCCTTGTCGGTCGGCGTTGAGGTACACCGCGTTCGACTGCGGGTTCTCGAACGCGCCTGTTGGGCCCAAGCGAAGGTACGGATGATCGTCGTAGTCATTGATCACGATCTCCGGGCCGCTCTGCCACTTGACCTCGAGACGGTTTCCGGCCTCGACGACCTTCACCGAGAAGCCCTCCGCCGGAGGCGCAACGGCAAGCACCCGTGAGACGTAGTTCGAGGCAGGAGTGTTCGTTGCCGAGTGCGCTTCGGCGCGGGCCGAGCGGACAGCGGGCAACGCAACGGACAACGCAACGACGGCCGCCGTTCGCATGGCGGCCGAGCGGACACCTCCGCTCATGCGCAGGGCGCCGCCACCGGTCGTCCAACGATCGCGAGCGCGTTTCTGGCCACCGCCTCGAACGACGCGACCGAGCGGACCAGGCCGGGCGCCAGCGTGGCCAGGTCGGTTTCGACGGCGAGCTTCGACCGCTGAAACGCAGCCGCCTCCGTGCGGTCGACCTCGACAAGTGCCGCACCGAGCGCGTGCGCCGGTAGGTGAACCTCGTTCCAGAAGGTGTTGGACGCTTCGCCTCGTTGACCGGCCGCCAGTTGCGTCTCCATCATGCACAGGCCGGGCACGACGCCTCCGAGGAAGGCGACAGGAACGCTCGACGCCGACGAATCGGAGGTGCTCCTCGCCCGCAGAAACCCGAAGACCCCTCCGGCGAGCAATCCGACGATGGCAAGTATGACCAGACGACGCGCTCCGAACTGCACGTCTTCATCCTCGCACGTGTGGTGGCGGATCCCCTCGCGGACGCAGCCGTCGAGTTGCGGACGCCTAACCTCGGCCTGTGCTGCGCATCCATCCTGCCGTCCAGGCCGCCCTCGCCGACCGGCGCCCCGTCGTCGCGCTCGAGTCCACGATCTCGTCGACACTCGGCCTGCCGGTGCCGTTCAACGCCGAAGTCCTGAACCGCTGCGTGCGGGCGATCGAGGCCAGCGGCGGCGTCGCCGCCATCACTGCGGTGCTCGACGGCGAGGCCCATGTGGGGGTCGACCCGTCGGACTATGAGCGGCTGCTCGGCGCAACAAAAAAGTGCGCGGAGCGCGATCTGTCGGTTGCTGTGGCCGAAGGCTGGGACGTCGGCGTGACGACGGTGTCGGCGACCGTCGCGTTGTGCGCGGCTGCGGGTGTCCGGGTGTTCGCCACCGGCGGAATCGGCGGGGTCCACCGCGATGACCATTTGAGCGGCGACGTGAGTGCAGATCTCGGCGCTATCGCCCGCCATCCGGTCATCGTCGTGACGGCCGGGGCGAAAGCCTTCCTCGACTTGGCCAAGACCGCGGAACTCTTCGACACGTTGAGCGTGCCGGTGCTCGGGTTCCGCACCGACGAGTTCCCGGCGTTCTACAGCCGCACGAGCGGGATCGCTGTGCATCGCCGCATCGACGACCCGGCGGTGGCGGCCGCCGTCCTGCGGGCCCGCCTCGAACTCGGGCTGGTGGGGGGCGTCGTCGTCGCCAATCCCATTCCCGTCGATGCCGAGATTCCCGCTGCCGACATCGCCACGGCCATCGAAGACGCACTCGCAACAGCCTCATCCGCAGGCGTCCGCGGCGCGGCCCTGACGCCCTTCGTCCTCGGTCGCATCGCAGTCGTCACCGAAGGGCGCTCGATCCCGGCGAACCTCGCTCTGGCCGAGAACAACGCAGTCGTCGCCGTACAGATCGCCCGGGCCCTGCTGGAGGAACCCGGGCGCTGAACGCTCAGAAGATGTGGACGGGGGTACCGTTCGGGATGACCGACGGCAGCCACCGGGCGTTCGCCACCGAGACCCGAACGCATCCGTGCGACGCCGGATACCGCGGAACCGACCCGGACCCGTGGATCGCGAAGCCACCCTTGAAGTAGAGGGGGTTGTAGAGCTTGCCGAGCGCGGCCGTCTTCCATCCGGAGACCCGGCTGTAGATGCGGTAGCGCCCGCGCGGGGTCACCGCCACACCACACTTGCCTTTCTCGCAGTAGCGCCGCCCGGAGCCGGTGGAGACATTGATGGTCCTCCACACGGCTCCACCCTTGCGGATGGTCATCACCTGACGGGCGATGCTCACCTCGATGCTCACCGCGCCGGCCGCTCGGGGGTTCGCCAGCCCTCCCGCCGCGGTCGACGCCCTCGGTTTCTTGGCCGCTTTCGGGGCGAGCGTCGAGGGCGTGGTTTCGGCCGGAGGTGTCGTCGCCAGGGGAGCCACAGTTGTCGGGGGAGCTGCGGGTTGCTCGGTGACGACCGGCGCCGGGGCCTCGGTTGTGCGGGGCGATGTGGTGGGTACCGCTGTTGTCGGCGCTGCAGTGGACGGCGGCACGATGAACGGCGGCAGTTCGGTCGTCTCGGCGGACACCGGGAGGCTGAGACCCGCGGCCATCGCCAAGCCGACCAGGGCGACCGCTCCGCATCGGAGTCGAGATCTCGATCTGCTCACCGCGAACGGAGAACCGAGTGCCATTGTGGATAGGGCGACCTCAGCGTGCGTTGTTCCGTCGGGAACCGCCGTTCGAGAGGTGCGATGTTCGTGAAGAGTACGCACGGCAAAGATCGTATGCGCACGGAGTGCTCGCCGCTAGGCATGGGACAACGAAATCCACCGGAAACATGGCGGGTGTTCACGGTGAACGGATGCCGAGTCCTGAACCGACGTGCAGGTCGCATCGCCTGCGACACTTGAAGCGATGAAGGGCCCGGAGGGTGATGTGCACGTGGTGTCAGCAGCGGACGATCCGGCGCTCGCTCCCTTCCGCCAGCTCAAGGATGCGACCCAGCGCAACCTCGGGAACTTCATTGTTGAGAGCGAACGCGTGCTTGAACGGATGATCGAGCTCGGAACGGCGATCGAAGCGGTGCTCGTCACCCCGTCGAGATGGGACCGCATCGCGGCGACAGTCGCGACGGCTCACGGGGTCGACGGACCTCCGCAGGTGATCATCGCTGATCCCGCTGTGGTCGACGAAGCGATCGGTTTCGCACTGCACCGGGGCGTCGTCGCGATCGCTCGCCGACCGTCACCGCTCAATCCGGTCGAGGCGCTCTCATCAGCCCGACGGGTCGTGGTGCTCGAAGACGTCGTCGACCCCGACAATGTCGGGTCGGTGTTCCGTCATGCGGCGGCGTTCGGCGCAGATCTCGTCGTGCTGTCGGAGCACGCCGGCGACCCGCTCTTCCGTAAGGCGGTCCGAACGTCGATGGGCTGGGTGCTCGATGTGCCGTGGACGCGTGTTGCTGCAGCAGACGAGCTCGTACCGACCCTTCACCGGGCCGGCTTCACGACAATCGCACTGACACCGAGCGGCGACGTGGGGATCGAGGACGTCCTGCTGCCGAGATCGCCGGAAGCACGAGTGGCTGTGCTGCTGGGGTCGGAGACGGATGGACTTCGGGCGCCGACGCTCTCGGCCGCTTCACGTCGGGTTCGCATCCAGATCGCAGATCATGTGGATTCACTCAATGTCGCGACGGCCGCAGCCATCGCCATGTTCTCGCTGTTTCGCTGACGAACGACGAGTGTGACCCATTGTCGTACGTGAGCGTATGAATAGGCGACGATGACGGCTCAACGCGCATTGCGAAGGTCAGCCGCCATGCGCTGACGCATCGCAACAAGGTCATTGGACACGGTGAGAAGCCGGAACCCCTGCTCGGCGCGTCGCTGCGCCACGCCACCGACGCAGTGCGCGCCCGGCACAACTCCCCGGTTTCGACAGGCCGACACGAGGCGCTCGAGCGCCTCGGTGAATTGGACACTGTCGTCGTTGTTCCGTGGGGGAAGTCCTTGGGTGAGCGAGAGGTCGGCCGGCCCGACGTAGATCGCGTCGATGCCCGGCACCGCGAGGATGTCGTCGATGTTGCGCACGGCCTCGACCGTCTCGATCATCGGAATGACGGCGACGTTCTCGGCGGCCCACGCCACATAGTCGGCGTGTCGGAGGCCGACCACGGTCGGGCCGTAGCTCCGTGCACCGAGCGGCGCATAACGACATGCGCGGACGACGGCCTCGGCATCGGCGACGGTGTTGACCATCGGTACGATCACGCCCTGAGCGCCGGCGTCGAGCATCTTGCCGATGATTCCGGGCTCGTTCCACGGCACCCGGACAACCGGGTTGGAACCGCCCAATGCGATGCCCTGGAGCTGTGCGACCGTGGTCTGGTAGTCGATCGCGCCGTGTTGCGCGTCGATGCAGACGTAGTCGAAACCCTCACCGGCTGCTGCTTCGGCGACGACACTCGAAGGCGTCGACAACCAGGCCCCGAGAGTCGTCGCGCCGTTGGCCCAAAGGCTGCGAAGCGATGTCATCGTGGGTCTCCGGCGGAGCGGGACGAGAAGAACGCTGTCATGGCTATCGGTCTAGCCGCGCTGAGTGGGCTGAGCCCACACCCGGTCGCTACGGTCGAAGGGTGATCCTGACCGCCCTGTCGCCTTCTCCCGATGAACTCTTCGAGCAGACCGGTTGGGAGGCGAAACCGAAAGGGCTCTGGCTCGACGACCTCGTGGCCCAGGGGGTTTGAAGAATCAGACACCGGCGTTCTCCGGTCCTTCAACCCGCTGACGGACGCAGGGTTCGCCGCCAGTCCGTTCCCCACCAGTCAGGCCAGACCGCGTAACCAGGCGCCGAGTGAGTCGGTGATCGACTCGGGCCATTCGTGGCCGCCCTCATGGAGCGTCACCTCGCAGGCGATGCCGTGACGTGCCGCGACCCGCCCGAGCGATTCGGCGTGGAACACGTCGACGACATCGTCGGCGACGCCGTGGCCGACGAAGAGGGCGACGTCGCTCGGCCCGATCACCACCTCGTCCGGCACGAAGCCGCCGATGCATGCGACGCCCCGCACGTTGGCCTGAACCGGCGCACCATCCGCACCACCGAACCCACAGGCCAGTGCGAGCGCCCCTCCCTGGGAGAAGCCGGCGATGACCGCCGGACCAGAGCCGACCCGCCCGCCGATCCAGCCCAGCGTGTGACGGGCATCGGGATACCAGGCATCGCCGTCATTCCACCATGCGTGCCGCCCGCCGCCCACGTCGACCGGGCCGGCGATCGTCCGGACCGCCCACCCGTTCAGCGCGGCCCGGAGCGACTCGGCCACGTCCGCCAGGTCTGCCGGCGTCGCGTCGAATCCGTGCAGCAGGATCAGTTCCACACCTTCCAGCGTGGCAGGCGAACCGGGTCAGCGGAGGCACCGCACCGGTCAAGTAGCCTCGACTGCCGTGTCTGAGGGGGAATCCGCTGCGTCGCCGATCACCCGCGCCGCCCAGACGATTGCGGTGACCGCCGGCCGTAGTCGCGCCGATGGTGCCCTGGCCCCCACCATCTGGCCGTCCACGACGTTCGAGATCGGCACCCCGCTCGAAGCCGCCCGCATCGCCAGCAAACCGCGGGAGCCGAAGTTCTACGCACGCCATGGGAACCCGAGCGTGCGCGCGTTCGAAGACGCAATGGCCGAACTGGAAGGCACCGAAGCGGCACTGGCCTTCGGGTCGGGCATGGCCGCGATCAGCGCCGCCGTCCTGGCGTTCTGCCCGACCGGTTCGCACGTGATCGCGCAGCGTCAGATGTACGGCGGCACGCTGCAGTATCTCGGCCTCGTCGCGACGCGCCTCGGTATTTCTTACTCCCTGGTCGATGTCCACCAACCCGGCGGGTTCGCGGCACATCTGGCTGAGCACCCGAACACCACGCTGATCCTCGCCGAGACCCCGGCCAATCCGAACCTCGACCTCGTCGACCTCGATGATCTCGCCGCGCTGACCGGTCCCATCAAGCTCGTCGACGCCACGTTCGCCACACCGATCGGTCAGCACACGTACCGTCCCGGGATCGACATGGTGATGCATTCGGCCACCAAGGCCATCGCCGGCCACAACGACGCGTGCCTCGGTGTGATCAGCGGTGAGCGCGAGGTGGTCGACTGGCTGTGGAGCTACAACATCATGCTCGGCGCCGTTGCGTCACCGTACGACGCCAGCAACGCGCTGCGCGGCCTTCGATCCCTCGGCGTCCGCTTCCGCCAGCAGTCCGAAAGCGCACTAAGGATCGCGGCAGCGCTCGAATCGCGTCCCGAAGTCAACTGGGTTCGCTACCCGGGACTTCCGTCGCATCCGCAGCATCGTCTGGCGAGCACCCAGATGAGCCTGCACGGTGGTCTGCTCACATTCGACCTCGCCGGGGGTCGCGACGATGCTGCGGCCTTCATGAACCGCTCGGCGCTCGCCGTCGTCGCAACCTCGCTCGGCGGCCCGGAGACCCTCCTCACCCACCCGGCGACCACGTCGCACGCCGGTCTCGACGAGGACGAACTCGCCGCCGTCGGCATCTCCCAGGGCACGCTGCGCGTTTCGTGCGGGCTCGAGGACACCGACGACCTCGTGCGTGACCTGCTCGCCGCCCTCGGCTGAGCGGAGCAGGGTCCGGTGGGGCTCACCATCCTCACGGGCCGCATGGTCAGTCGTCGAGACGGGTGCGGCAACCGGCGGGCGATCTACGTGGAAGTCGGCTCCGCGTTCGGCGTCGTGCCGTCGTGGAGGCGACGCGCCAGCGCGAGGGTTTCGTCCACCGTCATGCCGATCCACCACTGTGGCGGACCCGTGTTGGGGTACGCGGCCACGGTCGGACCTTCGCCGCATGCCCCGAGGCAACCGGTGGCCGTGCACCGGACCGACCCGTTCGACTTGTAGTACGCCAAGCCGTCGCGTTCGAGACCGGCCCAGATCTTCGAGAACATCTCGCCGGCGCCGCGGGCGCTGCAGTTCGGTCCGATGCAGACGAGTAGGTGCGGTGTCGTGGCAACGACGTCGTGGGGGCGGGGAGAAGAAGTCATGGTGCGAAGTTGCGTGGACTGACCACCGTATCCGGCCCTCGCGCCTACGCTCGCCGACCGTGATCGTCGTGTGTGGAGAGGCTCTGATCGACCTGACGTCCTCACGCTCCGAACCGGGGCGTTTCGACGCCCACCCCGGGGGCGGTCCGTGCAATACGGCCGTCGGCCTCGGGCGACTCGGGATCCCGACGGGATTTCTCGGACGACTCTCGAGCGATCGGTTCGGCGCGCTCCTACGCCGCCATCTCGGTGACGCCGCGGTCGACCTCGGGATGGTCATCGACACCGTCGACCTCTCCACGCTGGCCGTCGCCAACATCGACCCGTCCGGTGGGGCGGCCTACACGTTTTATGCCTACGGCACCGCCGATCCGGGGCTCACCACCGAGATGCTCCCGGCCTTCGACGAAACCGTACGCGCGCTGCATATGGGCACGTGTGCCTTGGTCTTCGAGCCATCCGGCTCGACCCTCGAAGCGCTGTTTCTCCGCGAACGCACCGTCGGCACACGGTTCCTTGCGCTCGATCCCAACGTGCGCCTCGGACTGGTGGGTGACCTGGATACGTACCGCGGACGCATCGAGCGGATGATCGCCGCGGCCGACCTCGTCAAAGTCTCCGACGCCGACATCGAGGCGCTCTGGCCGGGCGACGACATCATCGAGCGGGTGGCTGTCCTGGCCCGAACCGGACCGGGCGTGATCGTTCTGACCCGCGGTGGCGATGCTCTGCTCGCCTTTCGCAGCAATGGTGACACCGTCCCGGTCCCGGCCGAACGCGTCGAGGTCGTCGACACCATCGGAGCCGGTGACACTGCAAACGCAGCGATGCTGGCCTGGCTGACCAACCACGACGCACTCTCCCGGGCAAACCTCGCCGCGCTCAGCGACGATCAGGTCACCGACATGCTGCGCTTCGCCGCCCGCGCTGCGGCGATCACGTGCAGCCGGGCCGGCGCAAATCCGCCGTGGGCTTCCGAGCTCGTCTGACCTGAGCCAATCCGGACAGCGGCCCGACCATCAGCTGGCGACGTTGAGCTTCTCCCGAATGTAGGCACCGATCAGGGTGACCGCAGCGTCGGCCTCGGGAAGCTGGCCGAGGCCGGTCTGGAACACGTGCTGCATCTCGGGGAACACGTGGAGGCGAACCTCGACGCCGGCGTGGGCGGCCAGCGTCGCGAGACGAGTGGAATCGTCGAGCAGCACCTCGTGACCGCCGACCTGGATGAAGAGCGGCGTAAGCCCGTGGAGGTCGGCGTAGATCGGACTGGCCAGCGGTGATCGCACGTCCGCTCCGTTGAGGTAGATGGCTCCGATGGCGAACATCGTCTCGCGCTGCACCATCAGGTCGACGCCGAAGTTGGTCACCATGGTCTCGCCGACGCCCTCCAGATCGGTCCACGGTGAGAGCAGCACGGCCCCGGCCGGTTGGGGCAGGCCCGCATCGCGGATCGACACCAGCAGCGCCACGCTCAGTCCTCCGCCGGCGGAGTCTCCCGACACGATGATCGAGGAGGCGGGCACTCCTTCGTCGAGCAGAGCCCGATAGGCGGAGAGCGCGTCGTGGACCGCAGTCGGGAAGGGATGTTCGGGGGCCATCCGGTAGTCGAACACCACGGCCCCGACACCGGACGCACTCACGATGCCCGACGCCAGCTTCTGGTGGGACTCGATGCTGTTCAGCACATACGCGCCTCCGTGAAGGTAGAGAAGGACGCCGGGGGCGCTCCCCCGAACGTGATCGATGCGCAGGGCACGGCGGCCGGCGAGTTGACGTTCGGTCACCACCACGTCCGTCGGGGCCACGCCGACCATGGCCATGGTCATCTCGGCTCCCGCTCGCATGTGCTCGACGCTCGGCAGGGTGGCCGACGTGCCGATCGTCGCGTCTCGGAATTGGCGGACAAGTTCGTGGAAGGCGTCGGCTTCGGGACTGGCCATGTCAGGACTCCTGGTTCGCGGTGGGGCGGCGGGAACGGTATCTGTTCTACCGGCCGAGCGCCGATCGGGCGGCCGCCGCCCACACGATCACCTCGGCGACCTGGTTGATAGCGCCCAGACCGTCGCCGGTCACGCCCCCCGAGAACCGTCGGAAGAACCAGCGCGACGCTTCGATCACCACGATGACGGCACCCCCGACGAAGGCGGCATCCCACCGCAGCGCGACAACCGCGATGGGGATCGTCGGAATCAGCAGAGCGAAACCGACCGTGGTCCAGGTGGCATGGTACGGCCGCGTCTTCGAGGTCGGGTCCTGCACCGCCGGCACTACTCGGATCGCCAGCACCGTCGCCGCCCGCGCAACCGTATGTGCGCAGATGGAGACGGCGACGACCTGCCACGACGATTCCGTCGATGCGACTGTCGCCAGCGCGCTGACCTTCGCCGCGAACAGCGCGACGAGGCCCAGCGCCCCGAACGTTCCGACGCGGCTGTCGCGCATGATCTCGCGTCGGCGTTCGATCGTGTACCCGCCGAACGCGTCGCAGGTGTCGGCGAACCCGTCCTCGTGGAAGGCACCGGTGAGCGCTGCGCCAACGGCCACTGCGACGATCGCCGCGAACGTCGGGGTAACGAGTTCCCGCAGCGCCACCGCTGCTCCACCAACACCTCCTCCGACGAGCACGCCGACAACGGCGAACCATCTCAGGCTGGCGGTGAGCTCGCCGTCCTCGTGCGGAGTCCATGACGGCGTCGGCAAACGCGTGAGGAATTGCTGAGCGGCGAAATACCGGCCGAGTTCTCGATGAATGAAGGACGCCCGACCCACGAAGCATCGAGTATTGCCGTTTACGAGAGTGTGAATGCGCGTGGGGTGGAACACCGCCATGCACCTGCTTCACTGGGATGGTGCCAGCCAGCGAAGATGTACCGCCTACCGAGTCCCCCATCCGCACCGAGCTTCGGCGAGTTCCTTCGCTCGTCGTGGTGAACACCGGCAACGGCAAGGGCAAGTCCACCGCCGCGTTCGGGATCGCTCTGCGAGCGCTCGGGAGGGGCTGGAGGGTTCGGGTGATCCAGTTCCTCAAGTCGGGCGAGTGGAGGACCGGCGAGGAGGAGATGCTCACCCGACTCGGCGCCGAATGGTGGTCGGCCGGCGACGGGTTCACCTGGGACTCCGCCGACATGGAGTCGTCCAAGCAACTCGCCGTCGAGGCGTGGCATTCCGCGGCCGAGACCCTTCGAACCGGTTCGCACGAACTTCTGCTGCTCGACGAGATCACCTACGCCATGACGTGGGGCTGGATCAGCACCGATGAGGTCGTCGAGGCGATCAGAAGTCGAGTGCAGACCGTCAACGTCGTGCTGACGGGTCGGGACGCTCCCGCTGCGCTCGTCGATGCCGCCGACACCGTGACCACTATGGCCGATACCAAGCACGCATACAATGCCGGAATCGCCGCCAAACGGGGCATCGACTACTGACCTGGCTGCCGCAGCACGCTGATACGAGGAGTCCGACCGGCCGACCGGGTGGGCCAAACGTCACGTTTCCGCAGGCCCGACGATGCCCCGGTAACCGGACCACGCCGGTAGCGTAAAGACATGGCTGTTTCTCCCCCTACCGTGCTGCGTCCCGCGCCGGGAACCACCTCCGACGACCCCATGGCAGTTCCCTCGACCGCCGTCGACGCGGGCGGGACCGCGAATGCGGCCGATGCAGTAGCGCCCGCATCCGACACGGTCGAGTTCGCGTTCACGGCGAATGGTCCATGGGTGGTCGTCGAGGCGGACATGCCGTGGCGCGCCGGGCTCGACGAGGTGCGTGAAGCCACGCGCCGTCAGGTCCCCCAGCTCACCACGCCCGGGACGATTCCCCCGGGCCGCCGTCTGCTCCGAACCGCCCACATCCTCGGCCTCGCCCTCGGCATGTGGCGTCTCAAGGAGAAGCCCAAGGGCGGCGAGGTCAGCCGGGCCGGCATCTCCCGGCGGTTGCGGATCGCGTTCGGTGAGCTCGGCCCGACGTACATCAAGATGGGCCAGATCATCAGCTCGGGCGAGGGGATCTTTCCCCTTGAGCTCGTCACCGAGTTCCGCCAACTTCGCGACCGTGTGCCACCAGAGCCGTTCGCCGTAGTGCGTCGCACCATAGAAGAGGATCTCGGCGCACCCCTCGAAGCGGTGTTCGCCGAGTTCTCCGAAACTGCGCTTGCCGCCGCGTCGATCGCCCAGGTGCATGTTGCCCGGCTCCACACCGGCGAAGAGGTTGTCGTCAAGGTGCAGCGCCCTTCGGTTCGCTCGCTCGTACACCGCGACCTCAAGGCCATGAGCTGGTTCGCACCGCACCTCATCGGCCGCATCCCGATCGCCGCGCTCGCCAACCCGCCGGCGCTCGTCGAGTTGTTCGCCGAGACCATCGTGGAGGAGCTCGACTTCCGGCTCGAAGCCCAGAACATGCTCGACATCGGACGCGTGCTCGCCAGCTCGGGTCAGAGGGCCATGGTCGTCCCCCGTCCTCATCCGACCCTCGTCACACCGCGGGTGCTCGTCATGGAGCGACTCCAAGGTTTCGCATGGGACGACGCCGAAGGTATGCGCGCTGGTGGTATCGACACCGAGGCCGTGATCAAGGCTGGAATGGTGGCCTTCCTTGAAGGGGCGATGCTCTACGGCATCTTCCACGGCGATCTGCACGGCGGCAATCTGATGGTGCTCCCCGACGGCACCACGGCGCTGCTCGATCACGGGATCACCGGTCGGCTCGACGCGGTCAAGCGCCAGGCGTTCCTCCGCCTGATGCTCGCCGGCACGATGAACGACGTGCGCATGCAGGTGCAGGCGCTGTGCGAGCTGGGTGCGCTACCGATGGATACCGACATCGATGAGGTGATCCGCACCCTCAATCTCGACGGTCCCGTGAAGGACCCGACCAAGATGACGCCCGATGAGCTGATCATGGAGATCCGCAACATCACCAAGGCGCTCCTCGGCTACGGCGCGAGCATGCCGAAGGAGCTGATGCTCTACGTCAAGGACCTGCTGTTCCTCGACGGTGCGATGGCCACGCTGGCACCCAACCTCGATCTGTTCGGCACGCTGACCGAGATCGCCATGCACTTCGCCACACAGCATGGAGCGCGCATCGCCAGCGACGTCGGCATCGACATGTCCACCCAGATGATCGACATCACCGCCTTCAAGGCCTCGATCGGCGTCGAGGCCCACGTCGACACGCTCACCTACGCCGAACTCCAGGAGCGCCGCGCGCTGATCGCCAAGCGCATGGATGGACGCCAGAAGGACGCCGCCGAAGCGCTCGGCGTCAAGAGGATCGGCCGCCGCAGGCGCACGCGCTGAGCCGTCGACCCGACCGACCGTGTTGCGGTCGACTCGTCTTGGACCGCACCGGTGCAGTAAAGCGGGTGCTATGCCGATAGGACAACAGTGAGCAGTCCGACAGTGGGCCGCCGAACGGTCCTCAAAGGCCTTGCCGGGACCTCGGCGGCGTTCTGGGGATCCCAACTTCTGCATGCCGCGCCGGCACCAGGTGAGACACCCTCACGGATGGGACCGTTCCGCTTCCCGGCCGGAGGGTACGGCCCGCTCGTCGCCGATCCGGCCGGGCTGATGGACCTCCCTGCCGGGTTCCGCTACGTCGAGCTGAGCGCCACGGACCGGACGCTCGACGATGCCTCACCGTGTCCGACTCGGCCTGACGCCATGGGGTCGTTCGTGTCCGGTCGCCGGATCGTCGTCGCCTGCAACCACGAGCTCGGCCGTGACGAAGGAGTACGTGTGCCGATGCTCGACGGCGACCGTCGCGTAGCGACCTATGACCCGAACGCCAACGGCGGGGTCACGCTGATAACCATGACCACAGCGGGCACCACGACGTCGCATCGACCCGCGCTCGCCGGAACCGTCCGGAACTGCGCCGGCGGGATTACGCCCTGGGGCACATGGCTCACGTGCGAGGAGACCGAAGCCACGATTGACGGGGTTCCCCACGGTTACGTCTTCGAAGTCGATCCGATCGGCAAGCGGACCCAGGCCGTGCCATTCAGGGCCATGGGTCGCTTCAATCACGAGTCCGCCGCCGTTGACCCGAAGACGAGCGAGGTGTATCTCACGGAGGACAACGGCGGCAACGCGTTGCTCTACCGCTTCGAGCCGACCGACCGCTCGCGACGGTATGGCTCGCTCTCTCGCGGCGGAAGCCTGTCGGCCATGCGGGTGCCCGGCATCGACAACTTCGCGGAGATCACGACCGTCGGCACGACTATTGGAGGCGTCGGATGGACACCCACTCCGGCCGCAGCAGGAGAAGCCGTGCCGCAGGACTCCGTCGACCTTCGACAGCGGTTCGCTGACAAGACCGTCACCCGCGGGGAGAAACTCGAGGGTGCGTGGTGGTTCGACGGCGCGCTTACCTTCGTGTCGTCATACAACGAGTCGATCTCGCGACCGGTGCTTCGACACGAAGGCCAGGTGTTCCGCTACGACCCGAAGGCATCGTCGCTGACACTGTTGGCGCACATCCCGGTTGGAGGCCGCGACACTGCCCATCACCAGAACCTCTCGAGACCGGACAACGTCGCGGTGTCGAGGTTCGGTGGAGTCTTGTGGTGCGAGGATGGCACCGACCCCAACCGAATCGGTGCTATCGGCGCGGATGGGGAACCATTGTGCCTTGCCCGAAATCGCGAGAGCGGGGAACTCTGCGGCGTTCATTTCTCACCGGGCGGTCGTTGGCTTTTCGTCAATCAGCAGGCCGTCGGACGAACGCTGGCGATCACCGGCCCCTGGAGGCAACGACGCGTGAAGACGTCGAGCCGGCGCTGATGGCTGCTCTGGAATGCCGTAGAACACCCGCTTGGCTGAGTTCCCGGACCTTCGGCGTCATGGCGCGTCGGCCGCTTGGCGGCCGAGACCGTCTTCCCTACGGTGAACGACGTCGTGTTGCATCCGCAGCGGACGAAGGCCGAGAACGGCAGAAAGCAGAGGAGCGAACGTGAGCGTTCGAGTTCTTTCCAGCGAGCAGGGGCGAACCGCCATCTCGCGCATGCAGTCCATCCTGATGGGGGGACTTGCGGAGCAGATCGCCGCACTCAATGCCGAAGGTCAGGTCCTCTCCGACCCTGAGGTGTGGGACGGCGTGCTCGCCGCGGAGTTCCGTTCGTCGACGTGGCCAGACACCTCCCGCACGTTGCAGCAGACAGCCGAGGCCCTCGAAGAACTCCGACAACGCGTGCAGGGCATCACCACCGACATCATGACGGCGGGTGGGAACAGCTGACCGATACGCGGCCGCATGGCTGTTTTCGGGGCAAGAAGCCCCGAAGACAGCTCGGCGTTTCAGCCCTCGAGGGCGCGGCGCAGCGACAGGGCGAGGCGGCGCTTCTCCGGCTCGATCGACAGGATCTGGGTCCAGACGCCCTCGCCGACCGCGACGACGTCGGAGGCCTGCTCGACCCGGTAGCGGCTCAGCTCCGAGATGTGGATGAGCCCTTCGATCGGCTCGAAACCCTCGCCCTCGACCTGAACGAACGCGCCGAACTCGGCCGTGCCCGTGACCGTGCCGTAGACCAAATCGCCGACCTGGTGGACGTTCTGGAACGCCTTCCACGGACTAGGCAGCGCGGCCTTGCGCGAGAGGCTGATCTTTCCCTTGTCGCCGCGGATCTCCTTGACGCTCACGTCGATGATGTCGCCCACCTTGACCACATCGGACGGCTTGCGAACCTGGCGGTGGGCCAGCTCACTCACGTGCACCAGGCCTTCGGCGCCGCCGATATCGACAAATGCGCCGAAATCGGTCACGGCCGTGACCGGTCCGGTGAACTTCTGCCCGACCGAGATCGACGCCAGCATCTCGGCTCGCTGCGCATCGCGCACCTTGCCCATCAGCATCTTGCGGTTGACGACGACCTTCTCGCCCCGGCGTTCCACCGCGGCACGTTCACCCGACAACAGCTCGGCCTCGATGACCACGACTTCGACCTCTTGGCCGACCAGCGACGACAGGTTGGTGCCGCGCCGCACATCGACCAGCGATTCCGGCAGGAATGCCCGGATGCCGAGATCGACGATCAGTCCGCCCTTGGTGGTCGAAGTGACGGTTCCCGTGACCGGCTCGCCCGACTCGTGCGCGGCGGTGATACGGGCCCACGCACGCGTGCGGGCGGCGCGTTTGGGCGAGATCACATAGCGACCGGTTCCGGTCTGCAGCTTGGTGACGGTGCCTTCGACCGCGTCGCCCACGGCGGGTTCGTCGGTGCCGACCAGTTCGGCGCGCGGGATCACCGCAACAGCGCCATCGCCGAGGTCGGCTTCGATACCGTTGGCACCGACCACCGAGATCACTCCGGGGACGATGTCGCCGGGCTGGTACACGAAGACTGGGGCGACGGGCTCCGAGACTGGCGCGGCAGGTTCTGCGTCCGCGGCGCCCGACTCTCCGGACGCCGCGTCGATGACGGCGGCTTCGGCTACGAGGTCCGTCGTGTCGGACGCCGCTGGCTCGACGGTCGCCGGATCATCGACCGGCGCAGTTGTGACCGCATCCGGGGACTGGTCGACGGCGCTCACCGAGGTGGGCTCGGCGGCAGGCCCTGACGCAGCAGGCTCGTCGGCAGAGGCGACTTCGGGCGAGGACACCTCGGCGACTGCGGCCACATCGCTGGCGACGGACGCCTCGAGGTGATCGCCATCGGCGTGGGTAGGAGCGGGAGCTTCGGCAACCGGAGCGGCCGCAGCGTCGACGCCCGAAACTTCTTCGGGAGTCGTGTTGTCGTCAGTCATGTGCATTCCTCAACGCGCCGACCGGCGTCGGACATCGGCAAGGTTAGTGCCCGAGCAGCGCTTTCGGACGATCAACACCAAATCGGACAATCACGACCGTCGACGGCGAGCCGTTCAACGTCCGGATGCGCCCCCACTGCGCCGCGGTGCTTCGCCCCGTCAAAGACTGTCGATGGCGTCGCGGAGTTCCGTGATGAACGCGGCAACACCCTCGGGACCACGCCCTTCGAGGATCCGTCGAACCAGCGCCGCCCCGACGATCACTCCGTCGGCAATCGCGGCAACCTGGGCGGCCTGCTCTCCGTTCGAGACGCCGATGCCGATCAGCACCGGTCGATCGGTCGCCGCCTTGAGGCGGGTCGCGATCACCGATGCGGAAGCGGCGAGTGAGGCGCGCTCCCCCGTGACGCCCATCGTGCCGATGCCGTACACAAAACCACGCGACGCAGCGCAGATGCGGGCGAGACGATCGTCCGGTGTGGTCGGGGCAGCAAGGAGGACGTTCTCGATGTGGTGATCGGCGGCCACGCTGATCCAGTTGTCGGCTTCGTCGAGTTGGAGATCGGGGAGGATCGTTCCGGAGAACCCGTTGTCAGCGAGCATCGTGGCGTAGCGCTGGTGTCCCAAGCGGAATGCGATGTTGTACGACGTCATCGCCACGAGCGGAATGCCGACGTCAGCCTTCGAGGCCTCCGCGAGCACCGAGAGCGGCGTGGCGCCACGGGCGAGCGCGCGCACCGATGCGTCTTGAATGACGGGACCGTCCATCACGGGGTCGGAGAACGGGATCCCGATCTCGATCGCGTCGGCTCCGGCAGCCGCGCATGCACGCACCATGTCGACCCAGTCGTCGGTGACACCACCGGTCACGAAAGGAACGAGCAGCTTGCGCCCGGCGTCTCGCGAGGCACGGAACGCAGTCTCGATGCGGCCGGTGCCGATCAGGTCTTCGAAAGTGGCGGGACCGCTCATCGCCTCGGGCATCCTTCGCACACCGGCACACAAGGACGGGACCGGCAGAGGGCCAGTTTGTTCATCACCTGGTCGGCATCCTTGTCGCCACGGCCGGAGAGGTTCACGAGCACCGTTGCCCCTTCTTCGATCTCGCCGGTGCCGGCGGCCCGGATCAGTTCGGCAATCGCATGCGACGACTCGAGTGCGGCGATGATTCCTTCGGTCTCCGCGAGCACGCCGAGGGCAGCGAGCACCGCGTTGTCGCCGGCCGGCACATAGCGAGCTCGGCCGGTGGTCGCAAGGTGCGCGTGCTCCGGACCGACACCGGGATAGTCGAGACCGGCCGAGATCGAGTGCGCTTCGAGCACCTGGCCGAATTCGTCTTGCAGCAAGAAGGACTTCATGCCGTGCACGATCCCTTGCACACCGTGACCGACCGCCGCGCCGCCCTCGGGTTCGACGCCGATGAGCTTGGCGTTCGTGTCGACGAAGCCGCCGAAGATGCCCGCGGCGTTCGATCCACCGCCGACGCACGCCATCACGTAGTCGGGGTCCTTCCCACCAAGGATGGCCCGGATCTGGACCCGGGCTTCGTCGCCGAGGATCCGCTGGAACTCCCGAACCATCCAGGGGTACGGATGGGGGCCCATCACCGACCCGAGGAGGTAGTAGGTGTCCTCGACCTCGGCGAGCCAAGCCCGCATGGCGTCGTTGACGGCGTCCTTGAGGGTCCTCGAACCAGAGTGCACCGGACGCACCTCGGCGCCGAGCAGCTTCATGCGGAACACGTTGAGCGCTTGGCGTTCGACGTCGACGGCACCCATGTAGACCACGCATTCGAGTCCGAGCAGAGCGCATGCCGTCGCTGCGGCGACGCCATGTTGTCCGGCGCCGGTCTCCGCGATGATCCGGCGTTTGCCCATCCGCTTCGCAAGAAGAGCCTGGCCGATGACGTTGTTGATTTTGTGCGAACCGGTGTGGGCGAGGTCTTCGCGCTTGAGGAAGACCCGCACCCCGAGTCGTTCCGAGAGCCGGAAGCACTCGGTGACCGGCGTCGGCCGACCGGCGTATTCCTTCAGGATCGTCTCGTACTCGGAGCGGAATGCCGGGTCGGTCCAGGCAGCGCGGAACGCGATCTCGAGTTCCTCGCAGGCCGGGACGAGCGTCTCGGGGACGAAGCGGCCGCCGAACTCGCCGAAGCGGCCGTCATCGGTCGGATCGCCCATCAGCGACGGCACGCCTCCGGCGGAGATCGAGGGTTTCTGGGCTAGGTCAGTCATGGATGCGGCTCCGAGAACGTGTTCTGCGACCGGCCAGAGGCCATGACGCGTGTGCAGTGCCAGTCAAGCGCAGTTCGCCGCCGGACCGTCAACGACATCGTCGATGCCGCTTTGCCCTGCGCCGTTCAGCCTCGCATCGGGACCGGCGGGCCACCGGCCCGATGCCCGGGAATCGGGCCGCCGACACGCCCGTAGAGCACGCGACCAGAAACGTCCCGCACGAAAGGGCTCTCGCCAGGCAAACTACGTAGGTGACTGGACATCTGCGCCCCGAGGAACTGGCGCCGAACGGGCTCTTCGTGAAGATCTGCGGGATCACCAACGAAGAAGACGCGCTGCTGTGCGTCGCGCTGGGTGCCGATGCGCTCGGGTTCATCTTCGCCGCCGGCTCGAAGCGCCAGGTTGCTCCGACGGTCGCGGCCGACATCGTCAAGCGACTGCCTCCCGAAGTCATCACCTTCGGGGTGTTCCGCGATGACCTGCCCGACCGCGTCGTCGACATCGTGTTGCGTTGCGGGCTCAACGGAGCGCAACTTCACGGACGCGAATCGGCCGCGGAGACCGCCGACGTCGCGGGGCGGGTCGGCGTCACCATCAAGGTGTTCGCCGCCGGCGACCCGGAAATCGGCAAGGCGAAGCGCTATCCGGTCGAGTTGATCATGCTCGACAACGCCAACCCCGGATCGGGCGAGGTCTTCGACTGGTCACTCGCGGACGGCCTGCCCGAGGGCCGCAAGCTGATCCTGTCGGGCGGTCTGAGCGCCCTCAACGTGGCCGACGCCGTGCGCCTCGTGCGACCCTGGGGCGTCGACGCCGCGTCGGGAACCGAGTCGTCGGCCGGGCGGAAAGACCCGCGCAAGGTCGCCTCGTTCATCCGCAATGCCCGCGCCGCCGCAGCCGCGCTACCCGGCTACCTCGTCGAGGACAACGCCCCCTACGACTGGCAGAACGAATAGCAGCCGCCCTTGCCGGGTCTCGGGTCAGACAAGCGTCACCGGGTCAGCTGAGCCTCACCGGGTCAGACGAGCGTCACCGGTGCACACACCCCGACCCAACAACGTGAGCTGACCCAGGCCGGCCAGCACTCCGCCTAGCCAAGGCCGCGCAGCGCGCGCACGCCTTCGGCCGGGTCGCGGAGGGTGACCAGGCTCTCGCCGACCAAAACCGCGTCGAAGCCGGCTTCAGCGAGTGACTCGGCGTCGGCGGGTCCACGGACACCCGACTCCGCGACGCGGACCACCGTCGACGGCATCGCCCGGCCGACGCGTCGGGCCCGGTCGTGGTCGACAGAGAACGTCCGCAGGTCGCGCTGGTTCACCCCGACGAGCGTTGCCCCGACGGCGAGGGCTCGGTCGAGTTCGTCCTCGTCGTGGATTTCTACGAGGGCATCGAGGCCGACACTCGTCGCGGCATCATGGAACCGGAGGAGCTCGTCGTCGTCGAGCGCCGCAGCAATGAGCAGCACACAATCGGCCCCCATCAGGCGGGCGTCGTACACATCGAGTTCGCCGACGGTGAAGTCCTTGCGGATCACCGGGAGGCCCGACGCCGCTCGGGCGACCTGGAGGTCCTCGACGGAGCCGCCGAAGTGGTCGACGTCGGTGAGCACCGACAGGCACGCCGCACCGCCGTCCCGGTACGCCAACGCCAGCACGGCGGCATCAAGGTCAGGCGCGAGCGGCCCCTTCGACGGCGAACGGCGTTTGATCTCGGCGATCACGCTCAACCCCGGGGCACGCAGCGCCGCGGCGAAACCCCTGGCCGGAGACGCCACGGCGAGCGCGGCGTCCCGAACGGAGGAGAAGTCACGTCGATCGGCCGCTACCCGGTCACGGTGGGCGTTCACGATCCGTTCGAGGTAGGTGCCAGCCACTGCGCTCACACCAACGACCGTACCGCCCGACCGACAGGTCGTGGGCCGGGAGGCTCGCTCAGGCCAGGAGACACCGCAGAACGAGCCGTGAACCGGCCCAAGCGAGCCAGTTGGCCCACGTGGACCACGGGCCACGACCGCCCTCGTTGCCGCGCAACACTTCGGCGAGCGCACTGGAGGCGGAGGTACCCCCTCGCTCGGCGGGGACGTGCCAGCATGTTCGCCATGGCAACGAACGACCACGGGACGATCGTCGTCGTCGAAGACGACGCCCACATCGCCGATCTGCTCGACATGTCGCTCCGCCAGGCGGGGTACCGCGTCATCCAGGCCACCACCGGTGAGGCCGGGCTCGCCGCCATCGACCGGGAACGTCCCCGCGCGGTGATCCTCGACGTCGGCCTCCCCGGCGATCTGGACGGTCTCGACGTGTGTATGCGCCTGCGGGCCAAGAGCACCGTGCCGGTCCTGTTCCTCACGGCTCGCGACAGCGAGGTCGACCGCATCCTCGGTCTCGAACTCGGCGCCGACGATTACATCACCAAGCCGTTCTCACCCCGTGAACTCGTCGCCCGGGTCAAGGCCATCCTCCGCCGCCTCGACGCCACCCCGACCAAAGAGGAACGCCCCGAGAGCATCACCGTTGGTGACATCGAGGTCGACATCGCCCGCCGCGAGGTCCGGGTCGGAACGACCTCCGTCTCACTCGCCACGCGCGAGTTCGACCTCCTCGCGTTCTTCGCCTCCAATCAAGGCCTGGTCCTCTCCCGCCAGCAGTTGCTCGACGGCGTGTGGGGCGCGGGCTGGTTCGGTGACGAGCGCACCGTCGACGTGCACGTCCGCCAGCTCCGCAAGAAGCTCGGCGACGGGTTCGAGCTGAAGACCGTCTTCGGTGTCGGCTACCGGCTGAACTGATGCGGCCTCGGCCGCCCGCACGAACCATCACCTAGTGTCCCGAGCCACAAGTCTGCTGCGGAATTCTCGGCCGGATTCCGCCGTGGCGGCGTCCTCGTCGTTGCGGTTGGACAAGGCACGCGCTGCCTCGTGCGTCCTTGCCACAACGAAATCCGACTCGCGAATTCCGCGAGCTGCTTACGACTCGGGACACTAGATGAGACGCCGGCTCATCTTCGTCATCGTCGGCACCGTGGCGATCGCGCTCGGGGTCGCCGCGGCCGCATCCTTTCTCGGCATCACCCGTTCGGACCGCACGACCACCGTCCGCAATCTCACGCTCTCGGCGCAACGCCTCGTTCGCAGCGGCCAGGCCACCAGCTTCGACGGTCTGCAATCCGTCAAGGAGGCCCTCGGGCTGGAGACGGCGTCGGTATGGCGCTTCGTCGATCCCAAGACCGATCCCGACCGCAAGGAGAACACCTCCCGATTCGGCCTCGTCGCTGCTCCGCCGGTGCTTCTCGCCGACGGAACTCCGCTGCAGGCGGGCGGCGCACCCCTCAAGATCACCGAGGACATCACCCCGAAGGACCTTCTCTTCATCGCTGACGGACGGTCGATCAGCGGCATCCTCGGCCGTCAGGCGTACTCCGCCGTACGCATCCGTCGGGATTCGAAGGGAGTTGTCGACACGCTTCTGTTGAGTCGCCCCCTGCCCGACACCCCGAAACAGGCGCTCATCGCCATCGGCACGGCGTCAGCGCTTGCGCTCGCATTGGCCGCTCTCGCCGCGCTAGCTGTGGCCCGTCGCATCAGTCGTCCGCTGACGGAGGCCACGCTTGCCCAGAAACGCATCGCTTCAGGTGACCTCTCGGTACGGGTCACGGAGCGTGGTTCGAGCACCGAGAAGGCGGCTCGTCGACAAGACGAGATCGGCGGCCTCCTGCGTGACCTCGATCGGATGGCCGAGGCACTCGGCCGCGCCCGCAACCAGGAACGACAGTTCCTCCTGTCCGTGTCGCACGACCTGCGCACACCGCTCACCTCCATTCAGGGGTTTGCCGAAGCGATGGCCGACGGCTCCGCTTCCGACCCCCAGCGGGCCGCGCAGGTGATCGCGTCGGAGTCCCGTCGGCTGGAGCGTCTCGTGCGTGACCTGTTGGAACTCGCCAAGCTGGAGTCAAAAAACTTCACCTTGAACCCGAGGCCGATCGACCTGACCGATCTCGTTACCGACACTGCCGACGGCTTCCTGCCCCGGGCCGCTCAGGACGACCTGGAGCTGACCCTCCACGCCGAGGACGGTGTCCGGGCTTTCGCCGATCCCGACCGCCTCCAGCAGGTGCTGGCAAACCTGCTCGAGAACGCCTGCAAGTTCGCCCGGCAGAGCGTGCATGTCTCCATCGTTTCGAAGGGAGCCGGCGCATCGGAGATCCGCATCAGCGATGACGGACCGGGCATCGCCCCCGAAGACCTCCCTCACGTGTTCGATCGTATGTACACGTCAGATCGACGCCCGACACGTCAAATTGGGTCGGGCCTCGGGCTGGCGATCGTGCGTGAGCTCGTCGAAGCGATGGGGGCAACAGCGGACGCCGAGACCTCACCACAGGGGACGACGTTCATCATTCGGGTTCCGACGACGAACCTGACGACGCCCATACCGGCGCCGCGTTGACGTTCCGGCGAACACGTTCTCAACTTCCAAGAGCCGTGCTGAAGCGCGACCGGGCCGGCGCGAGAGCCTCGAAGCCCTGGCACGCTCTGCGTCCTCAATCGCGGGCGAACGACCCCGCTGCGGCGAGCACACGATCGCCGACCTCGGCATCCCCCTTGACATTGACGGAGAGATCCCGGGGAGCGAGTCGTCGGGAGGCCACGCGGCAGAAGTCGACGATGTCCGCCCTCAGACCGGTGAGCCCACTGGGATGCCGGTGGTCGTGGTCTCCTGGCCGTTGGCCGGAGGGACGACGATCGGCGGCAGGGTCGACTCCGGCGGAGCGATCGTGGTGGTGGTCGTCGTCGGGACCGGCGCGCACGGCGGAAGTTCAAGTGTTGCATCCTCGCCGGATGCGAGCTGCGCGCGGAGGGTCGCCGGCCCGGCGGCATTGCAGCGCATCGGGAATGAGGCCCGCCCGGTGTCGTCGGTCAGACGTTCGTTGGCCCCTTCTGGCTGGAGCGCGCCGAGCGGCAACAGGCGGACGGCCAATCCGGTGATCTGTTCGAACCCGATGACGCCCTCGTCATCCACCAACCGACGGCTCACCTGCACCACGAGGTTCACCGGCTGACCTTCGATCGGGCTTGCCGGTGCTGCCGCCCACCGAACATCGGTCGTGGCGAACCGATCGACCTTCAGGGTGACCTTCGTCTTCTCGGACGCGAACACCACGATGTTGCGGGCCATGGCGACATCTGGGACCTTCCATGCCCGCAGCCGCATCCGCCCGCCGGGCACGTTTGCCAGTGTGAAACGTCCGGCGTCGTCGGTGATGACCGATCGCTCGGCCGATTGCTCGCCCACCAGCCGCTCGAACCTGACCGTCGCCCCGGCAACGGGTCCGTCGGGGCCCTGCACCGTGCCTTCGATCGTGACGGTGCCCTCACGGAAGGCGACCGTGCTCGTGGCGATCGGCGGCGTCGAATCGAGCGGCGGGAGCAGCGTCTCCCTCGAACGATCGGGTCCGATCGTGGTGCTTGTCGAGGGACGAAGCGCCAACGTCGTCGGGACTTCGGGGTAGGTGATCTCGACCTTGCGCGTGCATCCGGCGGCCGCCGATATCACCAGCGCGCTTACTACCGCACCGGCGCTCCGACGAAGCGGGGTCACGACAGAACGACGACCCGCGCCGCGTGCCCGGTAGCCGTGCTGAGGGACGAAGACTCGTCGACGCCACGGTTCACGTAGGCAAGGGCGACAGTGAACCCCGTCCGCGGATCGGTGCTCGCCGACGTGAGGTCACCGGCCGGCGAACCATCGAGCAGTAGTCCCGTGTCGGCGCCGACGTCGTCGAACGGGGCATCCAGTTCAAGCCCGACGAGGCGACGCGGAACGTTCCCACCGCGCGAATCGATCCGCTCGACGAGCTCCTGGCCGGTGTAGCAGCCCTTGGTGAAACTGGCGGCCCGGTCGACCAGTCCGGTGGCGTTGGGGATCGTGGAATCGGTGAGTTCCATTCCCCACCGCGGGAATCCGCGGACAACCGCGCAGACGTCGGACACGGCTGGACCGAAGGTACCTTCGCCTTCGACGAGAACCGGAAGTCGTTGCGTCCACGACGCCGCGAATGCGACATCTGGACGAAGCGTCAGCTCGCATTTCGTGCGGATCTTGAATCGGGCGAGCGCCTCGACCACCGCATCTCCGTGTCCGGGATCGGTGTCCATCTCGATGGTGTTCTCCGCCGTTCGTACGAGGCGAAGCAGCGCCACGAGCTTTCCGGTCGGCTGCAGGAGGAACGACCAGCGCGTTTCACCGAGGGACATCGACACCAGGTCCTGGGAGAGTTGCGAGTGCAGGAACTTCACCGTGTCGACGCCGTCAGCCACAATCACGTCCCGAACGAAGGTCGCCGTAGCCGCCCCCGCGAGTACCGCGTTCAGTTCTTCGGCCACGACCCTCACAACCGCTCCTTCATTCTGAAAATCGGCGCTGCGCCTATTCGCCGCGCTCCGACTGCTCGCGACACCAGCAACTCCACAACCCTCACGACCGCTCCTTTACTCGACGCATCCTTCGCGCCGCCGGCACTGCCGCAAGCAACGCTGCCGATTTGAAGACGCACTCGTCGTGTTCGGCCTGCGGGTCGGAGTCGGCCACGATCCCCGCACCCGCCTGCACCGACGCCCGTCCGTCGGGTGTCACGAACATCGTGCGAATGGCAATCGCGGTGTCGAGGTTCCCGGCGAAGTCGAAATACCCGACCACGCCCGCATACGGTCCGCGTCGCGAGGGTTCGAGCTCATCGATGATCTCCATCGCCCGCACCTTCGGAGCACCGCTGACTGTGCCAGCCGGGAACGTGGCCCGCAAGACATCGATCGGACCGAGCCCCTGCCGCAGCCGTCCGGTGACCTGCGAGGTGAGGTGCATCACGTGGGAGTAGTACTCGAGGGTCATCAGTTCCTCCACGGTGCAGGTGCCGAAGTCGACGACGCGACCGACATCGTTGCGGGCAAGGTCGACGAGCATCACGTGCTCGGCAACCTCCTTCGGGTGCTCCTTCAGTTCCCCAGCCAGACGCCGATCGTCTTCCTCGGTCTTTCCACGCCGACGGGTGCCGGCGATCGGTCGTGAGATCACCTTGCCGTCGAGTAGCTGCACCATCGGCTCGGGCGATGAACCGATCACCGTCACCTCTTCGTTGCGAAGTAAGTACATATACGGACTCGGGTTGACGAGACGCAGCACGCGGTACACGTCGTAGGGGTCGGCGTCGAGGTCGAGATCGAATCGTTGGGCGAGCACGACCTGGAAGATGTCGCCGGCGAGGATGTACTCCTTGGCCACCTCGACGGCGCGCTTGTACTGCTCAGGCGAGACGCTCGGCGTCGTGTCCGGCCGGGGATCATTCGAATCGGGCGGGGGCACGAGCGTGTACGACAACGGCTTGCCGAGATCGGCTGCCATGAGGTCGATCCGCACACGGGAGGCTTCGTACGCGAGCTCGTCGGCACCGGCATCGCCGGTGGTGAGCACGTTGTCGATCAAATACACCCGGCTTCGCCAGTGGTCGAAGGCCGCGACCGATCCGACGACCGAGAACACGGCATCGGGCAGTCCGGTGTGATCCTGCGGAGGGTTCGGGAGACGTTCGATCTCCCTGATGGTGTCGTAGCCGAAGTAACCGACGATGCCGCCCGTCAGCGGCGGGATGTCGGGGTGCTGCGGACCGCGGTAGTGGGCAAGGAGGCCCTCGAGACAGGCGAGGACACCCTTGTCGGTCGGCACGGCATTGGGCAGCGCGCCGTTCGTCACGGTGAGCGTGGCAACGCCGTTCGCGTCGCGACGGGACACGACGGTGGCGGCGGCGTTGCGGCCGACGAACGAAAACCGACCCCACCTTCCACCGTGTTCGACCGACTCGAGAAGGAAGCCCGGGCGATCACCGACGAGCTTGGCGAACGCAGCAACGGGGGTTTCGAGATCGCCCATCATCTCGCGCCACACCGGGACGACGGTATGTGTGGCGGCGAGCGCGAGGAATTCCGGCAGCGAGGGATTCAGCTTGTCCACGATGTCGTCAGCTCGCCCAGGAGTCGGCGTGGGAGGACGCCGCGGGCCCATCGCCGAAGCCCCGGTAGAAGCAGGTGCGTTCACCGGTATGGCAGGCGCCGCGGCCTTCCTGGTCGACGACGAAGAGGAGGGTGTCACCGTCGCAGTCGTAGAACGCGCGTCGGACGAACTGCCGGTCGCCGGAGGTGTCGCCTTTGCGCCACACCTCGGAGCGCGACCTCGACCAGAACACCGTTCGGCCCTCGCCCATTGTCTGGCGAAGCGTTTCCGCGGTCATCCAGGCCATCATGAGAACCTGGCCGTTGTCGGCGTCCTGCACAATCGCGGCCACCAGCCCGTGGTCGTTGTATCGCACCGCGGCGAGCTGCTCGTCGGTCGCACGAAGGGGAACAGCGGTGAAGGTCATCGGCTCCAACCCTACCGGCGGGGTGTGGCGTGATCCGTTCGTTTCCCGGCCGTCCCTTTCGGGGGTGCCCGAGGCCGCCGTGTTGATCGAAATCAACCTTGTGGACCACGCGGCATTCGCCGAACATGGGCGCATGACCACGCCAGCGCTGCAACGAAAGCTCGCGGAGGAGTTCACGTTCCAGATCGGTGGCTGCGAGACCATCGGGTCTGCGCTTTACGCTGAGCTCTGCCGCTACGGGGCCGAGGACGTCGCGAACGGTGGCCCGGTGTGGGAGGCGATGACCCAACACGCCCACCTGCGGTTCGGGCTGGCCTCACCGCTGAGGTTCCTCGCCGCCCTCCATCGCTCGGCGCTGCGCGGCGATTCCCCGACATTGGCCCGCCATTACCCGTCGTGTGGCGGCGCGCCGGGAACGACCTTGCGCGAGGACTTCCTGGCGGCAACCGCTCAGCACACCGAACGCATCGGCGCCGAACTCGACTGGGGCGTGCAGACGAACGAAGTGGTCCGAACCTCGGCGCTGTACCCCGGCCTCGCCCACATCTCCAGACTTGCCGGGCTGCCAGTCGTGCTGCGCGAGATCGGTTCCAGCGCCGGGCTGAACCTTCGTCTCGACCGCTTCCGCT
>JANOJN010000192.1:0-3532 GCA_031418775.1 Acidimicrobiia bacterium | reverse complement strand
GTGATGTCCTCGATTCGCCAGGTGGTGGAGCCGAGCAGGAACGCTTCGCCGACGCGCGATTCGTAGACCATCTCCTCATCGAGCTCACCGACCTTGGTGCCCTCGGGCGTGACAACGGAATACAGCCCGCGATCAGGGATCGTGCCACCGCTCGTGACGGCGAGCAGACGGGCACCCGGACGCGGCGTCAGCTTGCCGGTGAGGCGATCCCAGGTGATACGTGGGCGTAGCTCGGCAAACTCGTCGGAGGGGTAGCGACCGGCAAGGAGGTCGAGCAGACCATGCAGCACGTCGTCGGAGATGTCGGCGAACGGGTAGGCACCTCGGGCCATCCGAGCGACGTCGTCGACCGTGGTGCCGGCATCGTCGGTCGCCACGAGCGCCACGATCTGCTGGCACAGGACATCGATGGGATTGCGAGGAACGCGCGTCTCCTCGACGAGGCCGTCGACCATCCGTCGGGCAACGACCGCAGCGGAGATGAGGTCGCCGCGAAACTTCGGGAAGATGCGTCCTTTCGAAGGCATGCCCACTTGATGGCCGGCGCGGCCGATGCGCTGCAGCCCGCTCGCCACCGACGACGGCGCTTCGACCTGCACGACCAGATCGATCGCACCCATGTCGATGCCGAGCTCCAAACTGCTCGTGGCCACGAGTGCCGGGAGACTGCCGGCCTTCAACAACTCCTCGATCTCCAGCCGCTGCTCACGAGCAATAGAGCCGTGATGCGACCGGACGAGTTCCTCACCGGCGAGCTCGTTGAGCTTGTTGGCGAGTCGCTCCGCCAGCCGACGGGAGTTCACGAAGATAAGCGTTGAAGTATGCGTGCGTATGAGTTCGAGAAGCTGCGGGTAGATCGCCGGCCAGATCGACTTGCGCGACTCCGGATCACCCGCGGCCGCGCCCATGAGGATCGGCTCGCCGTCGGCACCGAGCACCGGCTTGCCGAGCTCGCCCATGTCTTCGACCGGCACGACGATCTGGATGTCGAGCGTCTTGCGGACACCGGTGTCGACGATCCGCACCTCGCGTGGTTTCCACTTCTGCGTGGTCTCGTCGTAGGAGCGACCGGCCAGGAAACGGGCAACCTCCTCGAGGGGACGCTGCGTCGCCGACAGCCCGACGCGCTGGGGCGGCGGCCCTCCCCCGGCCAGGACAACTCCTTCGAGCCGTTCGAGGCTGAGGGCCATGTGGGCGCCCCGCTTGGTGGCGGCGACCGCGTGGATCTCGTCGATGATCACCGTTTCGACGGTCGAGAGGATCGAGCGGGCCTGGCTCGTGAGGAGTAGGTACAGCGACTCGGGCGTGGTGACCAGGATGTCGGGCGGACGCTTGGCGATCTCGCGCCGTTCCTTCGCCCCGGTGTCGCCGGTGCGGGTGGCAACGGTGATGTCGGGCAGGGGCAGCCCGCGCCGCTGCGCCTCGCGGGCGATACCGACGAGCGGGGCGCGAAGGTTGCGTTCCACGTCGTAGATCAGAGCCTTGAGCGGGGAGATGTAGAGGACCCGCACCCCGGCCTTCGCTCGGGTGGCCCTGGGCCGCGCCGCCAGTTGGTCGAGAGCCCAGAGGAACGCCGCGAGCGTCTTTCCCGAGCCGGTGGGAGCGAGGACCAGCGTGTGCTGCCCCATGGAGATCGCGTCCCAGCCCTGCGTCTGCGCCGAAGTGGGCGCGTCGAAGGTGGTCGTGAACCATGCCCGCGTGGCTTCGGAGAACCGGCCGAGCACGACATCGGGGTCGAGCGCGTTCGACGCCGGCGCGGCCGGCGTCGCTGCAGTCTTCAGAGATCGTCCGGCCACGGAGACCAGGGTACGCCCGGGGTACGACAACGCCTCCGGCCCGCCATCCCAGAACCCGGGTCTCGGCATCCCACACCAACTGGAATCGGCCATTCCGATTTTCGGCTATCTGGGATGCCGAACTTGCCGATCTGGGATGCCGGGCGACGCGCTGGAGGGCGCTCGCAGATCGTGAAGGGCGTCTCTTCTGGACGATCCCTGCCCGGTAGCCTCCGGGTATGGAACCGGTTCGTTGGGGCGTGTTGTCGACATCATCGTTTGCGGAGAAGCGGTTCCTGCCGGGCATCCGCCAGAGCCCGCTCGTCGAGCTCGCCGCGGTGGCGTCACGTGACCTCGCCCGGTCCACCGAGTTCGCCGAACGCAACGACATCCCGACGGCCTACGGGTCCTACGAGGAACTCCTCGCCGACCCAACGATCGACGTGATCTACAACCCGCTGCCCAACGACCTGCATGTGGAGTGGACACGGCGCGCCGCGGAGGCGGGCAAGCACGTGATGTGCGAGAAGCCAATGGGCCTGAACGCCGCCGAAGTGGCAACGCTGCTTCCGCTCGCTGGCAAAGTCCACATCGCCGAGGCGTTCATGGTGCGCTTCCATCCCCAGTGGCACGAGACCCGCGAGCTCGTCCGCTCGGGTTCTCTCGGCGCAATTTCGCACGGACACGTTGCGTTCTCCTACGTCAACGTCGACGGCACGAACATCCGCAACATCGCGTCCAACGGGGGTGGCGCAATGTACGACATCGGCTGCTACGCCGTCGTCGCCGCCCGCTGGTTCTTCGACGCCGAGCCGGTCCGAGTCGCTGCGCTCATGGACATCGACCCCACCTTCGGCACCGATCGGCTCACATCGGGGATCTTCGATTTCGGTGACGGGCGCTCGTGCACCTTCTCGGTATCGACCCAGGCGGTGTACCACCAGCGCATGCAGATCTACGGATCCGAGGGGCGCCTTGAGATCACCATCCCGTTCAACCAGCTCGAGGACGCGCCGGTCGTCTATCTGACGCACCGCGGCGAATCGGTCGACGGACTCGATGCCGAACACCATGTGGTTGCCACCAACAACCAGTACACGAGCCAAGGCGAAGCCTTCTCCCGCCGTGTCCGTGAAGAGACGCCGACCGATGGGCCACTGCGCGATGCGATCACCAACATGGGCATCATCGACGCCGTGTTCCGCGCCGCATCGTCCGGCCGCTTCGAGACGATCTGACCGCGACCGTGGTCCGCTTGGAACTACCGCCTGCATATCCGGCCACCTGAGGGCTCGACGCGATCGTGTACTTCGACTGGTGGTTCCGCGAACGGGCGTACAAACGAGCGTTGGCCAAGAGACTACGGTCTTCGGCCGTGAGCAAGCCTGCCGTGTCCATTCCGTCCACTCCCGCACCCACCGATCTCGTGATGGAAGACATCACCGTTGGCGAGGGCGACGAGGCCACCGCGGGGTCGTTCGTCGACGTGCACTACGTCGGCGTGTCCTGGTCGACCGGGAAGGAATTCGACTCGTCGTGGGACCGCAGCGAGACGTTCCGCTTCCCGCTCGGGGCCGGTCACGTGATCGCCGGGTGGGACCGTGGCGTGCAGGGCATGAAGGTCGGCGGGCAGCGCCGCCTGACCATCCCGGCCCACCTCGGCTACGGCGACCGCGGCGCCGGCAACGTCATCAAGCCGGGCGAAACCCTCGTCTTCGTCGTCGACCTCCTCGGCGTCCAGGGCTGACCAACCCGCT
>JANOJN010000191.1:0-37660 GCA_031418775.1 Acidimicrobiia bacterium | reverse complement strand
CGGGAACGTCCGGACGAGTTCGTTGCCGATGCCTCTGACGACGACTTCAGTCGTCGTGATCTCGCGAAGGGCCATCGAGGGCACGAAGTGGACGCCGGCAGCGAGGAGGCGTTCGCGGCTTGCTTCGACGGTCGCTGGTGGGTACGGGATGGTCGCCCCGAGCTGTTCCAGTCGGCTGATGATCGTGACGTGGGCTCCGCCGGCGAGAAGCTTGTCAGCCGCCGAGATCGCTTCGAACGTCGCGGTGTCGTCGTAGACAACGGCCGTGCGTCCGATGGTTGCGTTTCCGCCGAAGCCCAGCACGTCCCAGACGGTGTACACGTGCGGCAGGGAACCGCCGAGGACGGGCACTGACGGGCTTGACAGTTGGAAGCCGTTGCGTCTGGGGGTTGAGCCGGTGGCCACGATCACCTCGTCGGGTCGCTCGCCGATGACAAGGTCCGGATCGACGGGGGTGCGAAGGTGGACGTGGACGCCGAGGCGCTTGATCTCGTCGGCGAGGAAACCGGTGAGTGCTGCGAGGTCAGCCCGGTGCGGGGCTGATGCGGCCATGCGCACCTGGCCGCCGAGGTGGGCCGTCATCTCATAAAGGTGGACCTCATGTCCGCGCAACGCTGCGGTGCGGGCGGCTTCGAGACCGGCAGGACCTCCTCCGATGATGAGGACCTTCTTGCGAACGGCTGCGGGCGCCGGGGTCTCGAACGCGACGGTGCTCTCTTTGCCGGCGGCGATGTTGACGACGCATTGGAGCCGACCGGTGGTCATGAGCTGAGCGACGCAGCCCATGCTGGTGCCGATGCACGGGCGGATCTCGGCCTCGCGTCCCTCGCGGGCCTTCCTCACCAGGTGGGGGTCGGCCACCATGGCGCGCACCAAAGACACCATGTCGGCCGCGCCTGATTCCACGATGTGGCTGGCGTGGTCGAGAGTCATGATGCGGCCGGTGACGATGGTAGGCACGCGTACTGATCGGGTGACCTGTTCGCTGCTCTCGAGCTCATACCCGAGCGGGTCGTCGAGGGTGGACAGGAACTTGTGGAACCGCCAGTAGGAGCCCATGGAGATGTCGAGGAAGTCGACGAGTGGTTCGATGTGCCGGGCGATGGCAGAAGCCTCGGTGGGGTCGATGCCTCCCTGGATGAAGTCGGTGCCCGACAGACGCACGCCGACGGGGAAGCCTGCGCCGACCTCGGCACGGATCGCCTGGAGGATCTCCACGACGAAACGGGCGCGGTTCTCCAGTGACCCTCCGTACTCGTCGTCTCGCAGGTTCGTGGCCGGCGACAGGAACTGGCCGATGAGGTAGCCGTGCGCGCCGTGCAGTTCGACACCGTCCATACCACCCTCGCGGCAACGTGCGGCAGCGGCGGCAAATGCTGCGACGGTATCGTCGATCATCGTCTTGGTCATCGGCCGGGGCACGATGTTCACGGACGGCGCCGGCACGGCAGAGGCCGAGATTGGCTGGCCGGCGCGACCGTAGGCAGCGCCGCCGTGCCACAGCTGCTGGAACACCTTGGTTCCATAGGTGTGCATACGTGTTGACAGCTCTTCGTAGAACGGGAGGACCCGATCGGTGAACACCGGGATCGACGTGGCTGAGCTCGGCTGCACGCCGGCAATCTCGATGATGGTGAGCCCGATACCGCCCTTCGCCCGCTCCTCGTGATACCTGATGAGGTCCTCGCCGGTGGTGCCGGTCGAGTGAGCGGTGCGGGCGATGCGATTCGGCACCGTGCAGTTACCGATCTGCAGAGGCCGAAAGAGGTTGTCGTAGTTCATGATGTGCTCAGTCCCACCGTACGGGGAGCGTCTCGAAACCGTTGAGAACGCTGGCTTTCACCTTGGTAGGGGTTCCATCAGGTCGGATGCCCGGCATGCGGTCGAGCACTGCTTCGAGTGCCACGGCGGCTTCGATGCGCGAGAGGGGCGCTCCGAGGCAGTAGTGGATGCCGATGCCGAACGCGGCGTGGCGCTTGAGGTCCTTGAGGTCGCGCGTGATATCGAAGATATCCGGGTCGTGCCATGCGTCGGGGTCTCGGTTGGCCGAACCGAACAGCATGTACACCTTCGAGTCCTGCGGGATCTCAACGTCGTGGAGGATGACGGGGCAGTTGTTCGTTCTGAACAATCCGTGAACAGGCGCGTCGATGCGGAGGCTCTCCTCGATGGCGTTGGGGATGAGGCTGCGGTTTGCTTGGAGAATCGCCATCTGGTCTGGATGGTGCATGAGCCGGTTGACGATGTTGCCGATCAGCAGCGTCGTCGTGGCCGAACCCGCCACCAGCAGGAACTGACAGAAACCGACGACCTGTTGCTGGGTGAGCTTGCGCCCATCGCGTTCCACCGTGAGCAGGCGCGTCAGTAGATCGTCGGGTACCTGTTCGCCGGCTGCGATGGCGTCGGCCCGACATTTGATGTGGGGTCCGAAGTAGGCGTAGTAGCTGCGGTATGCGTTCTTGACCTCGTCGTTGGCGTTGCGGCCTCCCTCGAGTGCGACGGCCTCGGCCATCGGCAAAACCCAGGAGCGGAACATCGAGATGTCCTCCTTCGGCATGCCCAGCATCCAACACATCACGACGAGCGGCAGCGGCATGGCCAGGTCGTACACGATGTCGCCCGAACCGCGCTCGACGCAGGCATCGACCAATTCGTCGACGAGCAGCTTGATGTCGGGTTCCAGCGCTTCAAGTACGGAAGGCTTGAAGGCTCGCGAGATGGCGAGGCGCTCGGTGGTGTGCATCGGCGGGTCGCTCGACACCAGCACACCGGAACCGATCACGCCAAACGCCAAACCCGGCCCGTACTTAGAGGACCAGGTCTCATCGTCACGCAGCGCAGCAGTTACGTCGGCCTCGCGGGAAAGCGTCCAGTGCTCGGCCGGAATCATCGTGTGGTTCACCGGGCACATGCCGCGGAGCTCGGCGAAGGTGGCAGCAGGGTCGTCCTGGAGGTCCTCGGAAAGCAGGTTGAACACGACGGCGTGCGGATCGAAGTTCATGAGAGCACTTCCTCGGGGAACAGCACAGCGGCCAGTGCTTCGGCTTGGCGGGTCATGGCGGATTTGGAGGCGGTCAATGCGGGTAGTGACTCGACCTGGCACAGGCCCAGCAACACGGTGAAGAACATCTTCACGGTTGCGTCTCGATCACGACCCGATTTCGGACGCCAAAGGATGGCTTGCGCGGTGTGCCAATCCGCGAGGAGCGCAGCCAACTCCGGTTGCCGCTGGCCGGCCAGGTGCAGTTCGGCCAACAACCGACGGGTGGTGGCGAACTCGTCGACCATGAAGGCCCGGACGGTCTGAACGGCGGTAGGCCGCGATCCGCGCTCGGTCGGGCCCAGCCGTGACAGGGCAGCGCGACCAGCGGCGACCATCAGCTCAACCTTGCCACCGAAGTGGTTGTAGATCGCCGGTGCCGTCACGTCAGCCCGTCGGGCAATGTCACCGAGGGTTGCGCCATCGAAACCGTTCTCGACGCAGGAGGCCGCCGCGGCCGCAAGCAGTCGCTCACGGGTGGCGACTCCTGCGTCGTCCACCTTCGGAGGGCGGCCGAGTTGGGCCTCCTCAGTTGCCGTGGCCACGCTTGTCGCCTTCCCAGCGATTTCGGTGCACGAAGTCCTCTACCGGGCGCCGGTTCACCGGTCCGAACGCGGCATCCGGCCAGCCGATCGGGATCATCGCCGCGAACTTGACCTGATCGGGGATGCCGAGCACCGCGCGAATCGTCGGATCGGCTGCCATGTGCATCGTGGTGAAAACGCTGCCGAGGCCGAGCGCTCGCGCCGCCAACAGGATGTTCTGCGCCGCCGGGTAGAGCGCGGACCACGTGAACTGCTCTCGGGGTGCACCGACCGGATAGATGACCGGGCCGGTAACGAAGATGATCACCGGTGCCCGATCGAGCGTGTCGATCATCTTGGCCGTGCCGTCGAGCATCAGTCGTGTGGTGCGATCGGTACGTGGCATGGCGGCCACCCGGTCGGCCATGGCCGCCCGTATCGCCGCGGCGATCTCGGCCTTCGGTGCCGGGTCGTCGACGACCACGAAGTCCCAGCCCTGGCTGTTCCCCGGGCTGGGTGCGCGAGTTGCGGCCCACAGCAACTTGTCGATCAACTCGGCGGGGACCGGATCCGGTTTCAGCAACCGGATCGCCCGGCACGTCTCCATCGCTTCGAAAACGTCCATGTGTTGCGACGTTAATGACGCTTCATTAATGTCGCAAGCCATGACCGATCTGCTCAGCAACCACCAGCTCATCGATCTGACCGGCAAGCGTGCGCTCGTCACCGGCGCGGCGAAGGGCATCGGGGCGGCGATCTCGAGCCGTCTGGCTGAGGCGGGCGCGCATGTGACCATCGCCGACCTCGACCCGGCCGGTCGGGAGACGGCCGCTGCTCTTGTTGCCCGAGGCCTGTCTGCTGATTACGTTTCGTGCGACATCACGTACGCGACTCAGCTGTCCGATGCGGTGACGCTCGCTGCAGGCGACGACGCCCTCGACATTCTCGTCAACAACGCTGGCATCTTTCCGACCACGGGACCGATCGGCGAGGTCACCGACGAGTTCGTGGCGCGCATGCTCGAGATCAACGTGAGGGCCCAGTACTCCGCTGCCCGCGACGCCAGCCGGTTCATGACGCGCGGTGGCAGCATCGTGAACCTTGCCTCGATCGCGGCGATCCGCGGTGGCGCGAACATAAGTGCCTATACGGTGTCGAAGGCAGCGGTGGTCGGCATGACGCGGGCCTTTGCGAACGAGCTCGGACCCCGCGGCATTCGGGTGAACGCGATCGCCCCGGGCATCATCGACACGCCCGGGGTGCAGGCGCAGCTGGAGCCGCTCAAGGCCGGCGGGCTCGACATCGACAAGGCCATCGCGTCGAACCCACTTCGCATCGCCGGTCAGCCCGACCATATCGCCCGCGCCGCCCTGTTCCTGTGCTCGGACCTCGCCGCGTTCGTGACCGGTCTCGTGCTCGTAGTGGACGGCGGCGCTACCGCTTGATCCTCAGGACAGATGGCGTAGCTTCTGGCCATGAAGGAATTGATCTATCACCGGTTGCTCCTCCCCGCTGTCGCCCGCAATGCCGACCGACCCTGTGCCACCAATGCGGCATCCGGCGAAGTCACGACATTCGCCCAACACCTCGACCGGACGAGCCGTCTGATCGGCGGGCTCCGCAGCTTGGGGGTGGGGTGCGGCGACCGCTTCGCCGTGATGACGCTCAATTCTCCGGCCTATCTCGAGCTCTACCACGCCGCGTTTCTCGGCGGCGGCATCATCAACCCGCTGAATCTCCGGTTCGCCCCGAAGGAACTCGCCTATGTCCTGCGCGATTCGGAGACGAAGGTCTGTTTCGTCGACGCGTTCTTCGCCGGGCTGATCGACGCGGTGCGCGTCGACGCCGGGCTGGAGAAGGTCGTCCTTGTCGGCTCGGGTGATGTCCCTCACGACATCACCTACGCCGATCTGCTCGCGTCGGCGAACCCGGTGATCCCCGACGAGGGCGAGGAGACCGATCCGGCCGTACTGATGTACACCGGCGGAACCACTGGGCTGCCCAAGGGCGTGCTTCTCGACCAGCGGGCGGAGATCCTCAACTGCTACCACGTGATGATGACGCTGCGCTTCGAGCGCGATTCGGTCAACCTGATACAGACCCCGATGTTTCATGCCGCGTCGATGTTCGGTGTGCTCGGTGGACCGGCCCTCGGAGCCCACAGCGTGATCGTGCCGATGTTCGAACCGAAGGCGGTGATGACGGCGGTCGAGACGTATCGACCCTCGATCACCGTGATGGTGCCGACGATGATCGGCCTCACCATGGCCCACCCCGAGTTCCGGCCGAGCGGACTGGGCAGCTTCAAGGATCTGGTCTACGGAGCATCACCGATGCCCCATGCCCTGCTCGAAAAGGTCCTGGCGCTGTACCCGGAAATGAACATCTGGCAGGGCTACGGTATGACCGAGAGCTCGAGCGTTCTGACCCTTCTCGGCCCCGACGAACACCGCGCCGGGGGGAACTACCTTCACTCGGCCGGGTTGCCGCTGCCCGGCGTTGCGCTCCGCGTCGAGAACGAGGCGGGTCAGGAACTTCCCGCCGGCGAGCCGGGTGAGGTGTGCGCGCGTGGCGGCAACTTCATGATCGAGTACTGGAAGAAGGCTGACGCGACGGCCGAAGTGTTCCGCGACGGCTGGTACCACACGGGCGATGCCGGCTATGTCGATGCCGACGGCTACCTCTATCTGGTCGACCGCGTGAAGGACATGATCGTGACCGGCGGCGAGAACGTCTACTCGACCGAGGTCGAGAATGCGTTGAGCGACCATCCATCGGTCGCCCAGGTCGCGGTGATCGGGATCCCATCGGAGAAGTGGGGGGAGGCGGTGCACGCCATCGTGGTGCTGAAACCCGGCACGCAGGCCACCGAAGAGGAGCTCATCAACCACTGCCGTGAATGGATCGCCGGCTACAAGCTCCCCAAGAGCGTGGAGTTCCGCACCGAGCCGCTTCCGCTGTCGGGCGCCATGAAGGTCCTGAAGAAGGACCTCCGCGCGCCGTACTGGAAAGGACGCGACCGGAAGGTCAACTAACCAGAGCATCCCAATCGGACGAGCGGGGTCCGGGGAGGTCGTCGCCGCATCATTGGTCCTCGGCCAGCGAACGTGCCGTCGCGTAGTCGGCCTTCCCGTTGGCCGCCCGAGGGACGGTGTCGACCACGATGACCCGGCGGGGCGCCTTGTACGACGCAAGGGTCGCTTTGGCATGCGACACCAGTTGCGAACTCAGCTCGTGAGGATCTATGTCGCGCCCGGGCACGAGCGATACGAGTGCGGTGATCGACTGCCCGTAGCGTTCGTCGGGCAGGCCGAACACGAGGCAGTCATCCACCGCTGGGTGGGTCTTCAGCGTTTCCTCGACCTCCTCGGCGAACACCTTCTCGCCAGCAGTGTTGATGACCTGCGAGCCGCGCCCAAGCAGCGAAATCCTGCCGTCGGCCGCGACCGTTGCGTAGTCACCGGGGAACGACCATCGAACCCCGTCGATGACCCGAAAGGTGCGCTCCGACTTCTCGGGATCCTTGTAGTAGCCGAGCGGAACGCCCTCCGACAATGCGACCATGCCGACCGTACCCGAGCCGCGCACGACCGGCTGGTCGGCCTCATCGAAGACCTGGGTCGTCGGGCCGATCGCGAACGACGCGGTTTGTGCCGGTGCGTCCTTGGTGTGGATGGACTGACCCATGGACCCTTCGGTCGCGGCGATGATGTCGAGAATGATCAGCTGGGGGATGTGATCGACGAGCGCATCCTTCATGTCTTTGGAGAACATTGCTCCGGAGGAGGCGATCACCTTCATCGTGTCGAGCTTCCTCGAACGACCGGCCGCCCGGTCGTCATCGAGCACCCGCACCATCGGGCGGCTGAAGGCGTCGCCGACGACGGTGATCATCGTGACGGATTCCCGTTCAACCGTGTCCCAGACCTCGACCGGGTCGAACTTCCGGCCGCCGGTCAACACGATGCAGCCGCCGTACAGCTTCGAAGGGGTGCAGCCGATGCCCATGCCGGTGCCGTGCATGAGCGGACAGGCGACCATCGAACGCGGCAGACGACCTTGCGAGGCAAGGAGTGCGGCCGTCGCTGGGATGTCGTCCGGAGATTGCGGAGGCAGGCCGAGCAGGGGAGCGAGACCGCGCAGCCCGGCGAGCACGCCTCCGCCGACGGCACCCATCACGCCTTTGGGAAGACCGGTGGTGCCTCCGGTGTAAAAGAGTGCAAGGTCGTCAGGAGACCTCGTGATCCTTGGCGCAGGGCTCGCTTGCGCGATCAGTTCGTCGTAGGCGAACGAGCCATCTGTACGCGTATCATCGTCTCGAACCTCGATCCAGGCCTTGACGAGTGGTAGGCGACCTCGGACCTTGTCGATCTGTGCACCGAGGCTCGAGTGGTACACCACCGCTTCGCTGTCGGAGTTCTCGAGAAGATACGCAAGTTCGTTCTCGAGGTAGCGGTAGTTGACGTTCACCGGCACGGCCCGAAGCTTCAGCGCGGCGAAGTGGGTTTCGAGGTATGCCGGAGAATTGAACAGGTACATCGCGACCTTGGAACCGACGCCAATGCCTGCATCGGCAAGGAACCCGGCCAGACGCGCCGACCTCTTTTCGTGCTCGGACCAGGTGTGCCGTATACCGTGTTGCACGACAGCCTCCTGGTCGCCGATCGTGTCGGCCAGCGCTTCCCAGATGGTGGCGAAATGAGTCTCCACGGCAAACCTCCAAGTCGCGGCCGAGTCTGACACACGACCGCCGCTCACTTATGAGCGAGGTGTGAAACGGATCGGCAGTGCTTTCATCGGGCGAAGGAAGAAGCTCGGATCATGGAGTGGTTGTGGTGGATCTCCGTCGAGCTCGATGTTTTCGGTGCGAGCGAGAAGGATCTCGAACGCGCTCGTCATCTCCTGTCGGGCCAACGCTGCTCCGAGACAGAAGTGCGCTCCGAGACCGAACGCGATGTGCTGGTTGGCATTCTCCCGCGTGATGTCGAACCGGTCTGGATCAGCGAAGACGCCCGGATCGCGGTTCGCCGCACCGTAGCGGACCATCACCGATGAACCGCCTGGGATCTCGACGCCGGCGATCGACGCCGGACACGTGGACGTGCGCCACAACCCCTGCACGGGACTGTCGAAGCGGAGCGCCTCCTCGATGAAGTTTGCGAGCAGCTCCGGCCGGGATCGAAGGAGCTCCTGTTGATCCGGGTTCGTGGCAAGCAGATGCATCGCGGTGGCCAATCCACCTGTGGTCGTCTCGAATCCGCCCGTGACGAGTTGGTGCATCAGATCCTGAAGCTCGTTCATGGTGAACGGTTCGCTGTCGGCGTGGGCATGGACGATCAGCGAGATCAGATCGTCTCCCGGTTCGGCCCGTCGCCGTTCGCATTCCGCGGCGAGGTAGTGCTGCGCTTCGAGCTCGACCTCCACTTCGGCCATGGCTTCTTCCATCGTCATGTGCGGACGGTTGGCGAGACAGAGCATCGCTTCGGCCCAACGGCGGAACGTCTTGTACTGCGAACGGTCGAGTCCCAACTGCTCGGCGATGAAGATGCCCGGGAGGGGAAGCGCCATGTCGGCAACGAATTCGCACCGGCCCTTGTCGATGAACTGATCGATCAGCTCATCGACGATGCTCTCGATCGCGGGCACCATCGACCGGACGCGAGCCGGCGTGAACACCCGATTCAGGACCTTGCGGTATCGCGTGTGAACGGGCGGGTCGGTTCGCTGCAGCGTGACGGCGCGACCCCATCCGCGCTCGGCCAGCGCTCGAACGTAGGCGACGGCGACCGGGTTCACCCCGGCGGTCCGGCGGGCCGGGGCACTCGAGAAGGTGCCGGAGTCCGTCAGGGTCGCCCGGGCTTCCTCCATGCCACCCACGACGTAGAGGTCGACGTCGTCCTCATGCCAGACCGGGCAGACGCCGAGTCGTTGCGAGTAGTACCCGAACGGGTCGTCCTGGATGTCGAGGTCGCTCAGCTTGGGCATGTCCGAACGGTAGCGAACCGGACCCCGCTGCGCACCATCGTGCAAGGGCAGCGTCCGATCGGAAGGTGAAGGATCCGTGAGTGAGTGCGCTCGGCTACCGGCCGGGTGCGAGCCGGAAGACCGGAATCGCCTCGCTGCCGTCAGGACGTTCGAACGCCACCACGACGGGCATACCGCCGGTCACTCGATCGGTATCGACGCCCATAAGCGCGCTGGCGATCCATGGCCCCTCCGTCAGCTCGACCGTGGCCACGATTCGCGGCTCGGGCGTGGCTCCTTCGAGCGATGGCTTGGCGTGCAGGACGACCCACGACACGAGCTGTCCGGTGAGGGCGGCCGCGGTCCATTCGAAGGCTTCGGAAAGGCAGTCAGTGCACATAGGGATCTCCGGCGCCCGGACGTGAGCACAGGCAAGGCACCGGCGCAGCAGCAGCACGCCACGCGCCGTCCCGTCGAAGAACTCGGCCGAAGCCTCGTCTCGCACGACGGGGGAGAGCGGGTTCGTGGTCATGTCGGTTGGTGGGGACTCATGAGCAGGGTGGAGTGGTAGTCGAGGATGCCGCCGTTGCCGCTGGTGAGCACCACGTCGTGCGTGGCGACCTGACGGTCACCGGCCGTGCCACGGGCCTGGAGGATGCCTTCGGATATCGGTGTCATGCCCCACATGTAGTAGGCGGACAGCTCGCCACCGCCGGTGTTGGTCGGCAACGATCCTCCGGGTCCGAGAGCTCCGGATTCGACGAACGGTCCGCCCTCGCCCTTGGCGCAGAAGCCGTAGTCCTCCAGCGACACGATGACGGTGTACGTATAGCAGTCGTAGATCTGACACACATCCACATCGTCGGGGGTGAGTCCCGCCATGGCGAATGCCCGGGCGCCGGATTCGACGGCACCTGACACTTCTCCGAATCGGCAGCCCCGCTCCTGCACCAATCCCGGATGCGCTTGACCGAAACCGTGCACGAAGACGGGGGGCGGGCGCAACGTTCGGGCCCGGTCGGCCGAGGTGACGATCACCGCCACCCCGCCATTGGACACCAAGCAGCAATCGAGCAATCGAAGCGGGTCGGCAATCCAGCGCGACGACTGGTGATCCTCGATCGTGATGGGTTCACGGAACTGGGCCATCGGATTCATCGTGGCCCACGCCCGCTGTTGCACCGCTACGGCTCCGAACTGCTCACTGGTCGTGCCGTAGGTGAGCATGTGCCTCCGGGCCGCCATCGCATAGCGGGGGTTGGCTCCGAGGTAGCCGGAGGCCATCTGGATCGCCGGGAACCCCTTCAACTGGGGCCGCCGCGCACCGTAGGCCGCGCCGGCACCGACTCCTTCGCGCAGTGGGGCGTCGGCGAAGACGCACGCCACGACGTCGGCCATGCCCGCATCGATGGCGAGGCCGGCGTATTGGATCATGGCTCCGGCCGATGAGCCGAAGGACTGGTACTCGGCGACGAGTTTGGCGTCTCGCAGACCCAATCGCCTCTGCAACTGCAGATTCAGGTCACCCGGCGAGTTGATGAGCAAACCGTCGACGTCGTGCATCGAGAGCCCGGCATCGGCCACTGCAAGTTGCACGGCATCTTGCGCGAATCCGGCTGCTGTTCTGCCGTAGACCCGACCCATCGGGGTGATCCCGAGACCGGCGATTGCGAAGTTGTTCGTCCGCCGTGCCATCGAACGATCACCGTAGGACCTGTTGTGCTTAGGGGGCAACTCCAACGCGGGTAGGCGCTGCGTCGTGGTTGCCCTCGCTCGAATGACATCAGGTGATGTAGGATGATGTCATGTCCCATCGCTTGCAGATCACCCTCGACGACGAGTTGTACGAAGCGCTTCAAGCCGAAGCTCGCGAGACGGGAGCGTCACTCGCTGAGCTGGTGCGCCGGTCGGTGAGCGATCGGCTCGGTGTGCAGAGCGTTGGTAACCGCCTGGCGATCTTGGACCGCACGATCGGTGCATGGAGCTCGAGTAGTGAAACGGGGCAGGAGTTCCAACGACAGCAGCGGCAGGGTCTGGCGGAGCGGCCCACTGCCGTGTCATCTCGTCCCGGTCGGCGACGCGTGTCATGAGCGAACCGGCGACGGGCGTTCATCGCGTCGTTGTCGACACGAACGTGGTCGTCGATGTCCTGCGCGGCAACCTGCTGGCGGCACGGTCGCTTCGATCACGAATAGAGCACGGTCAAGCGCTCCGGATGTCGGTGTTGACTCGGTACGAGCTCAGCGCGGGAGCCCGCCCGAAGGAGCTCAGCTCGCTGGTCGAGCATCTCGCCCTCTACGAAGACATTGTCGTCGACACGAACGTCGCTGATCGCGCCGCCGAGTTCGGCCGGACCTACCGACGCTCCCACACGGCGATCGACGCGATCGACTACCTCATCGCGGCCACTGCGGAGCTCCATGCCGACGAGCTTGTGACCCTGAACGTGAAGCACTTCCCGATGTTCCCCGGCCTGCGGCCCCCGTACCGACCGGCTACCTGATCACCTTTCGGCGAGCCGCCGACGGTGAGGTCGTGGAGCTTGGGAGTTCTCGGCCGCCTAGTCGAAGCGGATCGGGAGCCGCTCCGGTCCCCAGATGCCGGCGGTGTTCGGCTTCCAGGTGATGTCGCCGTCTCGTCGAAGGTTCGGCATCCGTTCGGCGAGGATGGGCAGTGCTTCCTGAAGTTCCGCCCGTGCCAGCGACGCTCCGAGGCAGTAGTGGATCCCCGTGCCGAACGACATCTGCTGACCGATTCCGGGACGGGTGATGTCGAAGGTGGCCGGAGCCTCGAACACGGCAGAGTCGAAGTTGGCGGCGACCAAGGAGACAAACATCAGTGAACCCTTCGGAAAGAACACGTCGTTGAACTCGACATCTTCGGACGCGAAGCGCCCGGTGCCTCGAACCGCACCGAGGTAGCGCATGGTCTCTTCGACCGCGGTCGAGGCAAGCGCCGGGTTCTCCCGAAGCAGGTTCCACTGCTCCGGATAGTCAGTGAACAGAGCAATAGCGCAGGCGAGCTGATTGCGGGTCGTGTCGGTTCCGGCGACGATCACCGCTTCCACCATGACGAGCAACTCCTCGGCCGAAAGACGGTCGCCGGCTTCTTCGGCGGCGATGAGATCGGTAAGGAGGTCGTCCGCCGGCTTGGCCCTTCGGTCGTTGATGAGCTCGATGACGTAGGCATCCAGTTCGACCCGGGCCTTCTCCATTATCGGCAGGTCCTCGCGGAGGTTGTTGTTGAAGATCAGCAACAGGTCGCTGGCCCATCGGCTGAAGAGCCGCCAGTCTTCTTTCGGCGCCCCGAGAAGCTCGCAGATGATTGGAATCGGATACGGCTCGCAGATGTCGTGCACGAACTCGGTGGAGCCGCGTTCGACGACGTCGTCGACCAAGCCGTTGATGACGTGTCGCATGAACGGGCGCAGACGATCGGCGGAGCGAGGGGAGAACGCGGGCGCTACGAGTCGGCGCAGACGGGTGTGTTCCTCGCCCTCTGCCGTAAGGATCGACGTTCGGCGATCCTTCATCTCGTTTTCCATGCCGTTGAGTTGGGCGATCAGCTTGGCCAGTTGGTGCCAGCGACGGTCGCGCAGCAGCAGAGCCACATCCTCGTATCGCGTGACCAGATAGCCGAGGGGGGTCTTCGCCAACCAGTGCTTCTTCTGCGCGTCGAGGATCATTTCCTCCCGTTCTTCGCGGCTTGTCGCCGCCATGAGGTCGAGGAGGGGAAGGTCCAGTTCACTGACGGGCGTTGCCATGCATCGACGATACCGACCGGATCGTGGTTCGTCCCACTATGGCCTCGATTATCCAGGCGAGGTCCGGCTCCCCGGACGCTCAGGTTGCTTGGGCGGTGCGCGCCTTGCCCGTGGTTCGGCGATTGCGGGCGTCGTCCCAGCTGATCGGCTTCGGGAACATCGAGCGGGCCATGATCGGAGCCTTGAACGGGCGCCAGTCGTCGACGGGCTGGGCGAGGCGGTCAGAGATGGCGTAGTGCACCGCGGGGTTGAAACCGAGGCCGGAGTGGCTGCCTCGCACTTCGATGTTCTCGTGGTATTCGGAGACCGTGTCGATGCAGGCGTGCCAGCGCACCACGCCGTCGGTCCGTGAATAGATGGCGGTAGAGGGAACCGAGAGGGGTGGCTTGTCGGCTTCGTCCATGGCGAGTCGGAGGACTTCGTCGCTCCATGTCGGGGAGAGGCGGTCGACAAGCGCGGAGATCGACGAACGATCGACGAGGGTGAGGCGGAAGGGGCTGCCGAGAGTGATGACCTGGCGGACCGCTCCGGGGTTGTCTCGCGCCAACTCGCGCGCGTAGATTCCGCCGAGGCTCCAACCGACGATGCTGACCGGTTTGCCGTGCCGCTCGTGGAGTTGGGCGAGTCGGTCATGGATGCCGTCGAAGATCCGGTCCGTTGGCCCGATGTTGACCCCGAGGTTCCACCCGTGGGCCCAGTATCCCTGGGAACGAATCGTCCAACGCAGCGCAACGGTCGAACTATCGCCGGCGGTGAAGCCGGGAAGAACCAGGACGGGATGGTTGTCACCACGTCCGAGGAGCCGCAGCATCGGTGACGACGCGGCGAAGGCCCCGGCTTCGAAGATGGCCCGGCTTTCGGCGAGCCTCAACAGGCAACTGGGCGCGGTCGTGAGCCGGTGCTCGGGCTGCTCGGCTCGGTCTTCGGTAGCGGTGGAATTGCCGGGACTCTTGGTCACAGTACAAACGTAGAGCGCAACCCCCTCATATGTGAATCTCAACGAGTTGATCGGACCGCAGAAAGGGCCGAAAGACCCCCGGCGCGGCGCCCCTGACGCCTCTGCGACGGAGATGTCGACGCCGGTACGCTGAAGGCATGGCTTCCGCCGTGTTGCCCGAGCGAGTGAGCGGCAATTCGTCGGCACCGACCATGCCGAAGCCGCGCTGGCGCGGGGTGCTGCATTCTTGGGCGGCGGTCGTCGCGGCGCTCGCCGGTGTTCCGCTTGTGGTGATGGCCTCGGTCCACCGTGGACTCGGAGCCGGTATCGGAACGGGGGTGTACGCATGCACCGTGGTGGGGTTGTTCGCCATCAGTGCCACCTATCACCGCGGCAACTGGAGCCCGGCCGGTCGGGCACGGATGCGCCGACTCGATCACTCCATGATCTTCGTCTTCATCGCCGGGACGTTCACGGCCATGTCGGTCCTCGCCCTTTCGCCTTCGACGGCCCGCAACATCCTCCTCGTCGTCTGGGTCGGCGCTTCGGTCGGCCTGTTGCTGTCCCTGGAGGTGGTTCCGGCGCCTCGTTGGCTGAACGTCGTGGCGTATCTTTCGCTCGGCTGGGCCGGGGTGTTCGTGATTCCGGATCTGACCCGCCAGGCCGGCTACGCCGCGCTGGTCCTCATCGCTGTCGGAGGAGCCTTCTACTCGCTCGGCGCCGTTGCGTATGGAACCCGTCGACCCCGGCTGTCACCAACCGTCTTCGGGTATCACGAGGTGTTCCATCTCTGCACGATCGTTGCGGCCATCTGCCACTACATCGCGATCTGGCTGGCGATCTACAGCTGAGCGCTCGCAGCCACATCAAATGACGCACACGTCGAACGCGGCGGCGGCCCGAAGTTGCGAGGCGATCGCGTCCAGCGCTTCGGGACCCGGTTCGATCAGCGCCGGTGTGTGCGGCCGGGCACCGTGGGAACGAAGCCCGATCACCTTCACCCGCATCGTCGGGTCGATGGTCGCGAGCCACTGCCGGGTGCGGCGGATCAGGTCGGCGTCATCGTTGACTCCGGCCAGGATCAGCAGGCGAACCTCGTAGAGCAGGCCGAGGCGGTGGAGCTACCGCTCGCTGCGTGAGGTGGTAGGCGTTCTCGCTGCCCGCGGCGAGGTAGGTCGCTGCTGTGACGAGCGCCGCCGTCGGCGGCGATTGCCGCAAGGTCGCTTGTGCGGACGAGGTGGTAGCCGGTGATACGCACGAACTCGTTGCCGTCGAAGGTTGAACGTGAAAATCGCGCATACCGGCGGCGAACGCACCACGGGTGATGTCGACGACAGCTTGCGGGTTGCGCAGGGCCGTCTCGTCGACCCCGGCGCCTTTGTTCGCTGAGCTTTCGGCTTGGCCGACGCCGAAGGGCAGACTGGACACAGTATGACGACCGTTCGGAAACGTAGTTGGGCCGAGGGCGACATCGAGGCTGGGAACGCTCGCGTTCACTACTACCGCACGGGTCGCGGTGAACAGCCGCCTGTCGTGCTGGCTCACGGATTCAGCGACAACGGGTTGTGTTGGCGGCGGATGGCGCAAGCACTCGAGGCCGACTTCGACGTCGTCATGGTCGACGCTCGCAACCATGGCAGGTCAACCACGGCTGCCGTCGGAGTGTCGAAGATGGCCGACGATCTGGCGGCGGTCGTCGTCGGGCTGGCGTTACAACGACCCACGGTGGTCGGCCACTCGACCGGCGCTGCCACCGCGGCGGAGATGGCAGCTGGTATCCGCATCTCGCAGCGCGACTTGTCCTCGAGGATCCACCGTGGCGCGAAACCGAGGTCGAACCCGAGCCAAACGCGCAACGCCGTCTCGATGGTGTCCGCTCGTGGGTGGCATCGCTAGCCGACATGACCGACGATGAGATCGGGCAGCTCGGGTTCGCCCAGCATCCTTCATGGCACGAGCTCGACCGACCTGACTGGGTGGCGTCGAAGCGGCAGGTTCGGGTCGAAGCGGCCGACGGTCTCGGGATCGCGCAGTGGACTCGCCTGATGGATCGGATCACCTGCCCGACACTCCTAATCCACGGTGACCCGGAGCGCGACGGGATCCTTACCCCGGCGCTCGCCGATCGACTGGCTCGAATGAACCCGCACCTCACAACCCGCTCGATCGAGGGCGCGGGTCACAACATCAGGCGGGAGAACTTCGCGTCCTTCCTCGCGGCGCTCGGCGAGTTCCTTCGAGCCGATCTCTGACGCGCCCGCGGCGAATACCGTCACGCCCCCTTGAGTTTGCACGGTAGGCGTGGGCCTACCACCCGGTGCCACAGGCGTTCGCCGCAGGAGTGTCGGCTGTCGCGTTGATGGGTGAGGGTCGGGAGAAGTAACTGGCCAGCGGTGAGCCCGTGGGGTATCCGCCGATCGGCGGCGCTGGACAATCGCTGGTAGTCACAACGGCCTATTCTCGGTCTGAGCATGGACGGAGAAAGTGGTCGTCGGCCATACTGAGCGATCGTTCGGCGCAGCGCGGACCGAAAACGCCACGAGGTGCGAGATGTCGCTAGTGCTGGGAATATCGGCCTTTTACCACGACTCGGCGGCAGTTCTCGTCCGCGATGGCGACATCGTGGCTGCAGCACAGGAAGAACGGTTTACTCGGAAGAAGGCCGACCCGCGGTTTCCCCAAAAGGCCATCAACTACTGCCTCGAAGAAGGATTCATCGATCCCTCCGAGTTGGATGCGGTCGTGTTCTACGACAATCCGATGCTGACCTTTGATCGCATCACAAAGAATGCTCTCGATGTGGCGCCTTCGGGTCGCGGTCAGTTCGTCGCGGCATGTCGCAGCGTGCTCGGCACCAGAGCGGATCTGGAACGTCAGTTGGAGGGCTGCCTGGGGATGGTGCCACCACTGTTTGTCACTCCGCACCACATGGCGCATGCGGCGAGCGCCTTCTACCCGTCACCGTTCGAACGGGCTGCGGTGCTGACGATCGATGGCGTCGGCGAGTGGGCCACCTGCTCCCTCGGGCTCGGGAGCAGCGACGGCATCGAACTCATCGAAGAGCTGCGTTACCCCCATTCGCTCGGTTTGCTCTACAGCGCGTTCACTGCATACTGCGGGTTCAAGGTGAACTCGGGGGAGTACAAGCTCATGGGCCTCGCGCCCTATGGCCGTCCGCGCTATGCCTCGCTGATCAAAGAGCAGCTCATTGACATCAAAGACGATGGATCATTCCGCCTGAACACTGACGCCTTCGGATACCTGGACTCCGCCGTCATGACGAACGATCGATTCGAGGAACTCTTCGGCGGCCCGCCTCGTATCGCCGAGTCGCGGATCACTCGGCGCGAAATGGACCTGGCAGCGTCGGTGCAGTCGGTGACCGAAGAGGTCGTGCTCAAACTCGTCTCCCACGCAATCGAGTTGACCGGGATGCGGTCTGTGGCGATGGCCGGTGGTGTTGCTTTGAACTGCGTGGCGAATGGTCGTGTGCTTCGAGAGAGCGGTGTCGACGGACTCTTCGTCCAGCCGGCGGCCGGTGACGCCGGTGGAGCGCTCGGCGCCGCGCTGTTGGTGTCGCATGAGCTTCACCACGCGTCGCGGAAGGCTCGGCGGGGACGCGACTCCATGAAGGGCGGCTACTTGGGTCCGGCATTCTCGACCCATGAGATCGCGGATTTTCTCGAGCGCGAGGAGGTGCCGAACCGTCACATCGTCGACCCCGATGAGCGCGCTGGCGTTATCGCTGGGGCATTGGCCGACGGACAGGTTGTCGGGTTCTTCAGCGGCCGAATGGAGTTTGGCCCCAGATCGCTCGGCGCTCGATCCATCCTCGGCGATCCTTCGAAGCCTGGGATGCAGAGTCGAATGAATCTGAAGATCAAGTTCCGAGAGAGCTTCCGTCCGTTTGCACCCGCGGTGTTGCTCGAGCACGCGGCCGAATACTTCGACCTTGACGGAGAAAGCCCCTACATGCTCGTGACCGCCCCGGTGCTCCAGGCCCGGCGAACCGCTACATCGGGTTGGTCAGAGGACAGCGACGACATGCTCGCAGCGGTCAATCACCCACGAAGCAACGTCCCGGCCGTCACCCACGTGGACTACAGCGCCAGGATCCAGACGGTCGGTCCCGACTCAAACCCCGAGTTCCGTCGTCTGCTCGAAGCTTTCCATGCCAAAACGGGACTTCCCGTGATTGTGAACACGTCATTCAACGTCCGCAGCGAGCCCATCGTCTGCACACCCATGGATGCCTATCGTTGCTTCATGCGCACCGGCATCGATCTCCTCGTGCTCGAGGACCGCCTCATCTGGAAAGACGAGCAGCCAGCCTTCGCCGATGACGAGAACTGGAGGGACAACAATGCACTCGACTGAGAACAACAACCTGCACGATGACCTTGCGTCGACTCGTTTGTCGGGCGCGCTCTTCGACGATTATCTCTGCCCGTTGGCCGCGGCGAGGAACGCGGCCGGCGCACCTCCGTACTTCCCGCGGTGGAAAGATGCGGGTATCTCGAGCTACTTCGGCGCCCCCGACGTGGGCAAGATGTCGGTCGATTCCTTTGAGTACCCGGGAGGCGGCAGCGCGGATCGACTCGTGGATGCGCTCACCGACTGGTGGGCCGGCGAGGGCGAGATCAGGCTCCACGCTTTGCGTCCGCAGCTCGGTGCGATCGTCGACGCGCTGCGCGACGAAGCGGAATCGCAAGACCCCACAGTCGACATCTTCTGCTACACCCTCTTCTAGTCGGCGGTCGTGATGGCAATCGATATCGAGGCGATCGAGGCTGACATCCGCGTATGGATGCGCGAGTTCGTGTCGGTGCGCAACGAGTTCTACGGCTCGAAGTTCGCGCCCTGTCCGTTCGCGCTCAAAGCGCTCACGGCCAAGACGGTCGACGTGGTGGTCTGGGAGTCGGGGAACGTCCGAGAGTTCGTGGCCGCAGCAGCGGGAGCAATGATCGATCAGCCTTCGCTCACGACGAGGGTCATCACTCTGCCCCCGCGAGTGCAAGACGCCTGGGGCTTCTCCGAGTTCGTCGAATCCCTGAATGCGGAGCTGATTCCACAGAACATTTTCTTGAACACTGGTGTGGCGAAGACGACAAGGAGTAGCTATCCGGGGTCGTCGGGGAAGCCGTACTTCATGGTTGTCGCCAACGCGCTGCAGGCTGTTCTGCAGGGAGCAGAACAGCTCCAGCGAACGGACTACTACGAGAACTGGCCGGCATCGCAGGTGGAAATCGTTGTCGAGCGCCGCGCTCGCATGGCGGCGCTCTACGCCGAGAAGGCTGTGGACAGCGATGGGTAGATCGCTCATGCGATACGACGCCGACGTCGGCTTCACCTACATGCCGAGCACCAAGATTCGCGTCCAGGGGATGGGCGGCGGCTATCTGGTGCGGACCAATACCTCCGGTTTCCGCTCGGATCGGGAGTTCACCAAGGAGCGGGCGACCGGCTCGTTTCGGGTGCTGCTGTTTGGTGACTCTCAATCGGCCGGCGACGGCATGGTGAATGCCCTTCGCTACAGCGATCTGTTGGAGCAGAAGGTTCCCGGCCTCGAGGTGCAGAACTACGCAGTTTCCGGCACCGGCACCGACCAGCACTACCTCACCTACATGCAGCAGCGGTCGGTGGAGCACGACCTCGTGGTCATTGGGCTGTACGCGGAGAACATCCGTCGGGTGAGCAGACGGATTCTGATGTCCGCTGACGCCAACGGCGACGTCACCTACCGGTCGAAGCCGTACTTCACCCTGGACGGTGAACGGCTCGAGTTGTGCAACGTGCCGGTGCCGAAACGGACTTGGACCGAGGAAACGGTGGGCGACGAACACCGTGCACACGTTCTGCGGTTCGGGGATGAGTACGCAGCTCTCAAGGAGGCGCCGCAATGGCTGGCCGGTCTTCCCGGTCGACTGTCCCCCGATGGGTCGGCGCGCCAGCTGGCAAGAGCGTTGCGCCAGCGCTTGTCGGGTGGCCGCATGCATCCGCTGCCGGAGTACGACCGGGCCGACAACGACGAGTGGCAGCTTCTCCGAGCGATCCTCATGGCGTGGATCGCGAGAAGCAGCGTGCCAGTGGTGATTTTGCTCCTCCCGCATGAGACCGCGTTGACGGGTGTAAGCGACCCGACGAACTACCAGCAGCGATTCGCCGAGTTGTCGCGCGACACCGGGTGCGAAGTGGTCGATGCACTACCTCGGTTGGCGTCGAACGACGCGCAGCCATCGAGGTTCTGGTCGGCGTCGTCCGGCCACCTTTCAGAGGTAGGCCACGAAGCGATTGCCGACCTGCTCGCACCACTCGTCAGGGCCCGGATGCCACACCCGGCAGAGAACTCCCGGCCAGACCACCTGAGAACGTGCGGCTAGCGTTTTACGCACACAGGCCCAGCGTTTCCCGCTAGTCTGGCGCTGTGCTGGAGCGCCATCTGCTGCGAGTGGCACGTGAATCGTTGCTCGCCTTTCGCGTGACGGTGATCAATGGACCGCGTCAATCGGGCAAGACGACGCTTGCGAAGCAGCTCGTTGGCCAGTCCGGTTCGTATTGGAGCTTCGACGAGGAATCGGTCCGTTCGGCTGCTCGCCTTGATCCCCATGGTTTCGTTGAACAGGGCCCTCCACCGGTGGCGCTCGACGAGGTCCAGCGCGGTGGCGACGCTGTTGTTCTCGCGGTCAAGTCGGTCGTTGATCGTCGGACGGAGCGTGGCCAGTTCGTACTGGCCGGTTCGACCCGCTTCTTGTCGGTGCCGCAAATCTCGGAGTCTCTTGCGGGCCGGGCGGAGATCTTGGACCTATGGCCGTTTTCGCAGGGCGAGCTGCTCGGGGTGCGCGAGACGTTTCTCGACTCGCTGCTTGGAGCACCGGACGAACTCGCCAGTCGTCGATTCGAAGACGTCGGACGCGAAGAGTTGTTTGGCCGTCTTCTCCGCGGCGGATTTCCGGAGCTGATCGATGCAACGCCCGGGACTGCGACTCGGTGGTATCGGAGCTACGTGCGTACGGTTGTGGAGCGTGATGTGGTGACGGCGTCTTCGATCACCCAGGCCGACGAACTTCCGACGTTGTTGCGGTTGATCGCGGCGAACACTTCTGGTGAGTTGGTGGCGGCACGACTGGCTGGTGATGCGCGGATGAGCGTGGACACGGTGAGTCGGTATCTGGCGTTACTCGAGCTTGTCGGCTTCATCGTGCGGATCCGTGCGTGGACGCCGAGTTTGACGAGTCGTGAGAAGCGCCACCCGAAGGCCATCCTCTCCGACACGGGTCTGGCATGTGCCTTGTTGGGTCGCAATGCCGAAGGGCTCGGTTCGCCGACCAGCGCGTTGACGGGGCCGATGCTCGAGTCGTTTGTGGCGATGGAGCTCGTCAAGCAGCGAGGCTGGTCGAGCCGACAGCCGACTATCCGTCATTGGCGCGATCGCAACGGAGCCGAGATCGACTTGATCGTGGAGGGTGACGACGGAAGTGTTGCTGGCGTTGAGGTGAAGGCATCGGCGACAGTGTCGAGCTCGGATGTCAAACACCTGCGTGTGCTCCAGGACAAGCTCGGCGCCCGATTTGCGGCTGGAGTGATCCTGTACCTCGGTGAGCGGGTCATTCCGCTCGGTGAACGTCTCTGGGCGCTCCCCGTGTCTGCTCTCTGGTCTGACTGAACGCGGACTCGCTCCCAACTGTTACGCGTGCTGGCAGTGGTGGGGTGCCCGCGACGTGCAGGACATCCCGTCTCGTTGCTCCGTCATGGTCACCACCGTTCTACGCCGTCGAGGGGCGGAGTTCGCCACGTGGCTCGACTTGAACGCCGAGTGCATCGGCGATGTCGCAGAGCCTGGCCAAGCTGGTTGAGCGGTAGTCGTTGGCTTCGTAGCGTTGGATTTGCTGTTCGGCCATCCCGAGGGCTTCGGCCAACTGGCGTTGGGTCCAACCGCGGGCGATGCGGGCCTTGACCAATACCGTTGCGAGCTCAGCGAGTGAACCGGCGGCGAACGAGACTTGCTCGCCGCTGCGCAAGCTCTCGTATTCGACGATCTCGGCCCGGAGATCGTCGGCCTGCGCGTTGACGGCGTCGAGTTCGAGTTGTTCGAGCTTGGTTCGCTTGCCTGGCTTGGCGGCGAGGTTTGTCGATGCTTGCTCGAATCGTTCGAGGTGCGCTTTGGTTGCTCGGTACTGCACTTCGTTGGTGATCATGTCCAGCCTCCTGTGGTGAGATCGATCACGACAATGCCTTTGCGTCCGGTTTTCGCGGTCGTTCTGGAAGAAGTCCGCAAACACGAGTCCGGAACCGGCTTCAGTCACGTTTGGAAACAGCTCTCCACCGAACCGGTCCTGGTCACACGGCCGAGTCATGGGCCGCGAAACACATGCTGACCGGAAATACGCGCCCTTCGCGCGCCCTCGCGCCCTTTCCGCGCCCTCACGGTCTTTTCGAGGCCGCGTTTTGCGGAGCCACGCAGAGTGGGATTTTGGCGTGCTCCCTTGCATTGCCCGACGTGAATGAGGATGATCGGAAGCGGTGACCCGCCGCGTCGTGCGATTTCACGGGGGCCAAGGGGGACGATGGACGTGCAGCAGTGCGCGAGACCTCGAAGGAGCATCGACGTGGTCCTGGCCGAGGCCCGTGCGCGTTTGCAGCGGCTCACGCCCGATGACGCATGGATGGGTGCGCTGCGTGGGGCGGCCTTGATCATCGACATCCGGACTCCGACGGATCGGTCGTGTGATGGGGTCATTCCCGGGTCGCTGCATCTGCCGCGCACGGTGCTGGAATGGCGGGTGGACCCCATCAGCCCGCGTGCCCATCCGGCGGTCGGCGGCTTTGAGCGGCTTCTGGTGCTGGTGTGCAATGAGGGCTACTCGTCGAGCCTGGCTGCGGTTGCGTTGCAGGAGATCGGGTTCGTGAACGCCACTGACATCATCGACGGCATACGCGGTTGGGAGCGAGCGGGGCTTCCACTGGTGGCCCCCGCCGCGCTCGCGGCAGGTCTCCGGCATGGTGACGGGCCGCCGGAACCGGGGTCGGACGCGCCGACGGGTTCCGCTCACGATCGGTGAACGTCACACTGGCGAGCGTGCGACGTTTTTGCCTTCCCGTGATGGTGCAGGGTGGGTCTCGTACATGCGGGCGGCGGCGAGCAGGCCGGAGGCGGCAGTGAGTGCGGCAACGGAGTAGATCGCTGCGGGGATTGAGATGAGGTCGGCCAGGATGCCGGCGAGGAGGGCGCCAACGGCGAAGCCGCCGTCTCGCCAGAGCCGGTAGATCCCGACGGACCGGGCCCGCCATGCGGGGTGGGCCACATCGCCGATGGCGGCGAGCAGGGTGGGGTAGACCATGGCCGTTCCTGCGCCGAGAACCATGGCACCGATGGCCCATGCCGCGAAGCTATGTGTGCTGGCGATCGCGGCGAGGGCGATGCCCTGGGTGATCATGCCGCCGACGATGAGGGGTTTGCGGCCGATGCGGTCGGAGAGTCCGCCGGTGTAGAGCTGGCCGAGTCCCCACACGGCGGGGTAGAGGGCGGCGAGGATGCCGATGCGTCCAATGGAAAGTCCCGCATTGGCGAAGAAGATCGGGAACAGGCCCCAGGCCAGGCCGTCGTTGAGGTTGTTGACGAGCCCGGCTTGCGAGCACGACGACAACGCTTTGTCGCGGAATGAGGTGAGCTTGAAGATCTCACCGGTGCTGAGGGCATCGTGGTGGGCGCCGCTGGTCGGGGTGTGGTTGGCGGCTTCGTGGCGGGCGTGGCCGCGGGTCTCTTTGACGAACACCGTGGAGAGGGCCAGGCCGAGCCCGGCGTAGGCGAGGCCCAGGAAGAACGGTTCGGGGCGTAGCCCGGCGTGCTCGGCAATGTATCCGGTGGCCAGTGCAGTGACGGCGACGGCGCCATAGCCGGCGGCTTCGTTGAGCCCCATGGCGAACCCGCGGCGGGCGGGCCCGACGAGGTCGATCTTCATGATGACGGTGGTGGACCAGGTGAGACCCTGGTTGATGCCGAGCAGGACGTTGGCGAACACGATCCAGCCCCAGGTGGGTGCCCACATGAGCAGCAACGGAATGGGCGCACCGATGATCCAACCGGAGACCAGCACGGGTTTGCGGCCGTAACGGTCCGACAAGGTGCCGGCGAAGAAGTTGGTGGCGGCCTTCACGGCACCGAACGCGACGATGAAGGTGAGCGTCGCCGTGAATGCGGTGAGCCCGAACTCCCGCTTGGCGAGGAGGGGGAGGACGGTTCGTTCCTGGCCGATCATGCCGCCGACGAGTGCGTTCACGCCGACGAGCAGTGAGAACTGGGCGAGGTTCTCTTTGAGTCCCAGGCGCAGGCCGGTTGGTTCGTTCATGACCCGACCTGAAGGGCGTGGCCGGTGGCGGCTGCCCAGTCGTCGGGGCCACCAGAGAGGACCACGAGGTCGTGGTGGCCGAGCGCTTGGAGGATGCTGGCGCCGGTCATGGCCCGCTCGCCGTGCCCGCACATCACCGCGATCGGGCCGTCGGGAAACGTCGCCTGCGCCACCTGACCGAGTTCGATGTTGCGCGCTCCGGGCACGTGGCTGGTGGCGTATTCGTTGGCCTGACGGACATCGACGACGGGACCCACTAGTTGGTTTGCATCGACCAGCGGAAGCGTCGTGGTCGGCAGTCCAGCGGCGGCCCAGGCGGCAATGCCGCCGTGGAGCTCGCCGAGCAGTCGTTCGTGTCCGACGTCAAGGCACTGACGAACGAGGTCGGCACGGTCCTGGTCGCCGTCGAGGACGAAGATGAGCGGGCGGTCGGGACCCACGAGCCAACCGAGCCAGCTGGCGAACACCGGTCGCAGGGTGTTGGACAGTGATCCGGGCACATGCCCGACAGCGAAGGCGGCGGCCGGGCGTGCGTCAACTACGACTGCACCGGCTTCAATCTGACGCTGGACCTCTTCGGGTGTCAACGGTGGCAAGTTGGGTAGTGAGTCGTAGCGGGTGGGCCCGATCCGGTTCAGCTCAGGGAGTCGGGCGAAGTACGAGGGGAACGTTCCGAACCCCGCGACAAGCCGCTCCACGAACAGGTCCTCGTTGCCGATCGAGAAGAGCGGGTTCGTCGATCGTTCGTGGCCCAGCGTGGAGGTTCGCTGTGATGCGCCGGGTGCCGAGCAGAACGACCCGGCCCCGTGCGTGGGATACACGGCGACTTCAGCTGGCAGATCGTCGAAGCGCCGAAGTCCGCGGAACATCTCGTGGGCCAGCGCCTCGGCAAGATCGGGACCGCAGAGGTCGGTGCGCCCAACCGTACCGACCATCAGCGAACCACCGCTGAACAACGCCACCGGGATCCCGTTCTCCTCGAGCACGTAGGAGTGATGGTCCGGGGTGTGTCCCGGGGTGGCGATCGCGACCAAGAAGATCCCTGGGGCGAGCTCCACACGTGCACCGTCGGTCACGGGGAGATGTGGTGTTTCCAGCCTTGAAGCGGCCGGGGCGATGAACGTCGCGCCCCGCCGGGCCGCGAGTCCAGGACTGCCGGTGACATAGTCGGCATGCGAGTGGGTGTCGACCGTCCACGCCATGCGCAGGTCGTGGCGCTCGGTGAGCTGTTCGTGGGCGATGGGGAAGCGCGGTGGGTCGATGACCGCGGCGGTGCCGTTGCCCAGATCGATCACGTAGGACGAGTGGCCGAGGCCCTCGTCGACGAAGTCGTGTACTCGCATGCCGACCAACTCTCTTCAAAGAAGTTCTTGAATGGTGCTCGGCGCTTCGCTAACTTGTCAAGTGACTCTTTGAATAGAAGGTGTTTCGGTATGGGGAAGCGAGAAGCAAAGGATGCGCTGTTCGATGGCTTCGCCGAGGTGGCGAAGGCGTTGGCGAACGGCCGCCGGGCCGAGTTGGTGGACGTGTTGGCGCAGGGGGAACGCCACGTGGAGGAACTCGCCGAGGAGATCGGCCAAAGCGTGGCGAACACGTCGTTCCATCTGCGGACCTTGGCCGCGGCCGGCCTGGTGGTGACGAGGAGGGACAAGAACCGGATCTTCTACCGGTTGGCGTCAGATCGGGTGATCGAACTGTGGAAGGCGCTGCGTGACGTGGCCTCCGCGCACCACGCCGAACTCGAGGACCTGGTCGAGGCATACGTCGGCCATCGAGATCAACTCGATGAGGTGAGCCGAGCCCAGCTGGCCAAACGCATCAAAGCCGGCGACGTCATCGTGGTCGATGTCCGTCCGGCCGCAGAGTACGCGGCCGGCCATATCGCCGGAGCGCGTTCGATCCCGGTGGAACGCCTCGCCAAAGAGTTGCGCACGCTTCCCGCCGACGTCGAAGTTGTCGCGTACTGCCGTGGGCCGTACTGCGTGCTCGCCGACGAAGCAGTACGTCTGCTTCGCCGCCGCGGACGCACGGCCCGCCGACTGGCCGACGGGTACCCGGAATGGCGACACGCCCGGCTCCCGATCCAGACCCTCTCGACTTCGGAGGTTCCATCATGAAGGTTCTCGTGATGGCTGCGTCGGCACCCCTGGTCTTCGCGGCCCTCGTTGCGGTGCGCAACGAATCTGCGCTTCGGGTGGGAAGCGTCGCTGTCGGGTCGGGTGGTTAACGCAGGTCCAGTGCGAAGTACAAGACACCGTCGGTGTGCTTGTCCACGTACGGTTCGGTCTCGACAAACCCGAGCGACCGGTACAGGGCTTGGGCATGGACCATGGTCGGCAGCGTGGTTAACACGAGCCGGTCCAGGTCGAGTTGTCGGGCCTGCGCAAGAAGCGTCTCGGTGAGGCGCCGGCCGAGACCGCTGGTGCGTTGTCCGGGGACGACATAGAGGCGACGGATCTCGGCGACCCGGCCCGTGACAAGCATCGCGACGACCGCCACGGGGGTGTTGGCGTCGTCGAAGGCGAGCAGGATGCTGCTCGGTGCGGCGTAGAACGAGCGGAGCTGCACGAGCTCCGTGGTGATGTCATCGAATCAAGCGCAGATCTCTGCGTCGGAGGCGAACTCGGCGACTGCACGCTGGTACGCACCGAACAGACGGCGCGTTGTCGCGTAGTGCTCGTCGGTCGATGCGAGAACAACTGATTCCATGCGTGAACCTTAATTCGATGGCCTTGCGCCGCTGGAGTGAGTCCGGGGCGGTGGGGTGAGCAGGATGCCGGTGAGTTGTCGGAGGCGGTGTTGCATGGCCCGTAGAGATGTCTCGAACGGGTGGCTGGGGCCGACGACGGATCCGGGATGGATGCGTCGTCGGGTGAGTTCGGCCAGGCATCGTGCGTGTTGGAGCGCTTCCCACCAGTCCACCGATGCCCGGTTCACGGTTGTGGTTGCCGTCTCGTCGATGAAGGACTCGGCGAGCAGGTTCGTGATCCGACTGATCACCGGGCTGAGCATTCGGGGTGCGGCGATCGGGGCGCAACGCAGCAGCCCGGCGGTCAGGCCGATGTCCATCTCTTTGGGTGCGATCGTTGCGGCGGTCCAGTCGAGCAGCCAGGACGCACCACGCTCGTCGATCAAGAGGTTCAACGGGTGGAGGTCTCCGTGACAGATCACGTCCGGACCTGGAGCGGGGGTGTGCTTGTCGAGCCATCGGCCGACCTCGGCGAACCCTGCGTTCGGGCACTCGCTCGCCGTGGTGTCGATGCCTCCGCGGAACGGGTTCTTGGAGGAACCCGCGTCGGCCGTGGTGTCGGCGAGTGCCACTCATAGAGAATCCGGGTCGATGGCGTGGAGCTGCGCGGCAATGTCGGCGAGCATCTTCGGCAAGGCGGCGTAGCAGTTTCGGGAGTCTGAGGAGCTCCGGCCCGAGCCGTAATCCGCCGAGCGGCGTGCGACCGTTGACGCGTTCCATGACGATGTACGCCTCGCCGAGTCCCGGCGCCGAACCTGAGGTGAGGACTTGTGGTGTGGAGAATCCGGCCTCGGCCACGGCCTGTTGCACGGTCGCCTCGCGAATTCCGGCCTCCCGATCGGGCATGACGCGCAGCACCAGTGGTCGGTCGAACGGGGCCGGTGCATTGTCGAGATCAACCCTCCAGATCTGCGCCCAGAAACCACCGCTCAATGGCTCTGGCTGGGCGAGGGGGCGGATGGTCGCCGCGCGGTGTTCGGCCACTCGTTGTATGGCTGTGCGTAGTTCGTTTGGGTCGGGTGGGTTCGGCTGACGGGCTACAGGTTCTGGCCGATGCGCAGGTTGTTGCCGCTCGGGTCGCGGACGGAGAACTCCCGCATGCCCCATGGCTTCGACTCGACGTTTGAGACTGGCATCCCCGTTGCACGGAATCGGGCGTTCCATTGCTCGACGTTCGGGACGATCATGTAGCAGCCGGCGCCGTTGTGGGCCGGGTCAATGTGATCGACGAGGTCGAGATCGAAGATGCTGTCGTCGCCGTTTCGGACGAACGCGAATCCGTCGTCATAGCGGTGGACGTTGAAGCCTGCGGTCTCATAGAAGCGGATGGCGTCATCCATGTTCCCGACGGGGAATGTGGGTGTCACGTCGAGCATGCCGCTGGACTGCGCAAGCCAGCCGATGCACGCCCGGCAGATGCGGATGTCCTGATGGCACTGCAATGCAGCGGTTTCGGATTCGTCTCGCGGCTCTCCGCAGCACGAGCAGGTCAGCACCGGCTGATCCCAGAGCGGAACAGCGTTCGACGCCACCACGGGCCAGCTGTTGCGCGTCGAGTCGAACGCTCGATCGCGTGTTTGCGTTTCGCGTGCCACCCGACGCACGTGAAGCAGACACCGACCTCGGGGTGCTTGCCGAGTCTCAGAAGGCGGCCTTGGACCGTCCGTTCGCCGCAGCACCAACACCCGGCTGGTGGTTCCGGCCGCTCATAGTCTGCTGCTTGGGCGACAAGTTGTCATACCCGATTCTCGCGCCGCAAGACGGCAGCGGCCTCTAGGGTCCGTCGCATGGAAATCCTGTGTGCGGACTGTGGCTGCCTCGTCAATGCTGGCGTGGTCCTGGCGCCTTGCCCCGACCAGGAATGCTGCTGCGCGGCGCTCCCGCGGGAGGTCCCGGCCCAGCGTCCCGGCGGGTCACGCTGACCACACAACGCCTGCGCCCCCGGATGTCAGTCACTGGCGCTCACGGTGGCGAGTGACACTTTGACGTTGGTGGGGAGTGGTGGGAACCGGAGGCTGAGTGCCCATGCGGTGGCGACGAAGGCGGCGGAGCCCCAGAGTGCGCCTGGGAGTCCGGCCCAAAGGTAGAGCACGCCGGAGAGGAGGGTGCCGACGAGACGACCGGCCGCGTTGGCGGAGTAGTAGAAGCCGACGTCGGTGGCGACGTCGTCGTCGTCGGAGTAGGCGAGCACGAGGTAGGAGTGCAGCGACGAGTTCATGGCGAACGCGGCGCCGAACACGATGAGCCCGCCGACGATCGCCGCGGTCTTCGAGAGGTTCAGTGCGACGGCGAGGGCGATGGTTGCGGAGATGACAGCGAGCGCGAGGCCCCAGCGCTGCGTCGCCCGTACCTCATCGACTTGTGCGCCGCCGCGTGCGAGGAGTTTGGGTGCGGAGGATTGGATGATGCCGTAGCCGATGACCCAGACGGCGAGGAAGGTACCGACGCCGTAGTGGGACCAGCCGAGTTCATCGGAGAGGAACACGGGCAGGGCGACGACGAACCAGATGTCGCGTGAGCCGAAGAGGAAGAACCGGGCGGCGGAGAGCCGGTTGAGGGCGGTCGACTTGGAGAGGATCGAGCGCAGTGGCTTCTTCTTCTTGGATTTGCCGATGTCTTCGTTGAGGAAAACCAGCAGTCCGACGACGACCACGGCGAGGGCGGCGGCCATGGACCAGAGGGCGTGGTCGTAGCCGATCCATGACAGCAGTGACGCGCCGAGGAAGAACCCGACGCCTTTCAGGGCGTTCTTGGAACCGGTGAGGATCGCCACCATCCGGAACAGGGACCCGTCGCCGGCGACGGTTTTCACGGCGCTCTTGGAGCTCATCTTGGTGAGATCTTTCGCGACACCAGACAATGCCTGGGCGGCCATCACGAAGGCGACGGCGGCCCACTTCTTCCAGTCGGCCCGTTCGAAGGTAAGCGCGCTGAGGGCAACGATCTGGAGGCCGAGGCCGGCGACGAGGGTGCGGTTGAGGCCGCGTCGGGATCCGACCCATCCGCCGAGGAGGTTGGTGAGGATCCCCATGAACTCGTACGCGAGGAACAGGAAGGCGATGGAGACGGGGGAGTAGCCGAGCTCGTTGAAGTGCAGCAGCACGAGCATGCGCAGGGCGCCGTCGGTGAGCGTAAACGCCCAGTACCCAGCGGTGACGAGCGCGTAGTTGCGGAGCTTCACGATCGGGTGTCGAGTGAACCGGCGACCTTCGCGGCGAGCTCAGCGAGCCGGAAGGCGTAGCCGTACTCGTTGTCGTACCAGGCGATGACTTTGAGCATGCGCCCGTCGACGACCATGGTGCAGGGTGCGTCGATGATGGCGGAGCGGGTATCGTTGGTGTAGTCGGCGGACACGAGTGGGCGTTCCTCGTAGCCGAGGATGCCTTTGAGCGGGCCGGCGGCGGCGGCGGCGAACAGGGAGTTGACTTCTTCGACGGTGACGTCTCGGGTCATGGTGAACACGGCGTCGGTGAGCGACGCGTTGAGCAGCGGGACACGGACCGCCATGCCGTTGAGCTTCCCCTTCAGCTCGGGATAGATGAGCGTGATGGCGGTCGCTGACCCGGTCGATGTGGGGATCAGCGAGTTCAATGCCGACCGGGCCCGGCGCAGGTCTTTGTGGGGGGCGTCGACGATGACCTGGGTGTTGGTGACGTCGTGAATGGTGGTGATGGCACCGCGTTCGATGCCAACGTTCTCGTGGAGGACCTTCACGACCGGCGCCAGGCAGTTCGTCGTGCACGACGCCGCGGTCACGATGTGATGCACGTCGGGGTCGTAGAGCCCGTCGTTGCAGCCGATCACGATGTTGAGCACGCCATCGCTCTTCACGGGGGCAGCGACGACGACCTTGCGCACGCCGCGGGTGAAGTACGGCTCGAGTGTCTCGGTGGTCTTGAACTTCCCGCTCGACTCGATGACGACATCGACACCGTGGTCGTCCCATGCAACGTCGCCTGGTGTCGAGTGCTCGGAGAACGACACTGGTTTCCCGTCGATGACGATGACGTCGTCGCCGTAGCGGCCGATGGTGCCGGGGTAGCGGCCGTGGACGGTGTCGAACTCGAGGAGGTGGGCGGCTGTCTCTGCCCCACCCTTGGGTTCGTTGATGTGGACGAGTTCGATGCCGGGCTGGTGTCGGAGGCCCCGCACGGCGAGTCGGCCCATGCGGCCGAATCCGTTGATGCCGAGTCGGATAGTCATGTGCGGGGCGTTCCTTCGTGTTCGGGGTGGGGGTTGAGAGCATCGATGCGGGCGCTGAGATCGGCCACCACGGCATCGAATGCGGCGCGGGTCCCGGTGGTCACCGGGTCGGGCACCGACCAGTGGAGCCACGTGCTGTCCGGGTCGAGTTCTTCGTGTGCCTGGTCGCACACGGTGACGATGATCGGTGGGAGCTTGCCGATTGACGCGAGCTCACGGGGCGTGGCGTGGCTGAGGTCGAGTCCGAGGCGCTTCGCGGCGGCGACCGCACCGGGGTGGACCCGGTCGGCGGGATGGGTTCCGGCGGAGTCGGCCGGGGTTCCGACCATGGAACGCCAGAGCGCGGCGGCGAGTTGGCTGCGCGCCGAGTTGCGTGTGCACACGAACAGGGCCCGGCCGGGCGGAAGGGGACGTCCCGGGATGAGCCCGGGCAGCTCCGCGCGCAACAGGTGAACGTAGCGACGGCGTCCGTCTCCACTGGACCGTGTGCGGTTGATGAGACCGACGTTCTCCAACACGTCGAGGTGGTGCGCGAGGAGGTTGGATTCGATGCCGACGAGCTGGCGCAGCTCAATGGGGGATCGGTCCGAACGGGTCAGCTCGTCGATCATGGCGAGGCGCCCCGGGTCGCCCAGCGCGGCGTGGCGTGCAGCTCGTGCGTGCAGGTCGTTCATCCCGTCCACGCTAGTCACTCGAGTCCGATTGGCTCAGTGAACGGCGAGTGAATCCGGTCATGTGGGCGTTGGGCGTTCACGGTGCGACGGTGATGTTGTCGAGTTGGGCGAGGGCCTGTTGGCGGAGCGATTCGGGGAGGCGTGCGTAGTCGGCGCGCACGGCGAGGTCTTGTCCGTCGGTCAGGACGTAGGTGAGGAATCCAGCGACGAGATCAGCGGTCTGACGGTCGCGGTAGGTGGTTCGTACGAGTGCGAACGTCGGCGCGGTGAGCGGGTAGCTCGCCGGCCCTTCAGCATTGAGCGGTTGATAGGTCAGATCGGCCTTGACGGTGATCTGCGAGAGTGCCGCGGTGACACCCGCCGACGTTGGTCGCACGTACACGCCGGCCTTGTTTCGGATGGCGGCGGTCGTGAGCCCGAAACCCTTGGCGTCGGCCAGGTCGGCATACCCGATAGTGCCGTTGTTGTTGGCCAGGATCTGCGCGACACCATGGTTGCCGTCGCCTTGCGAGGTGGCGACCGGCCACTTGATGGCATCGCCGGACCCGAGCCGCCACACGCCGGGCGCAGCGAGGGTGAGGTACTTGGTGAAGTTCGACGTCGTGCCGGATCGGTCTGCACGGTGTACCACCCCGATCGCCTTGTTCGGCAGCCGGGCGTCGGGGTTCTCCGCCACGATGGCAGGGTCGTTCCATCGTTTGATGTCGCGTTGGAAGATCTTGGCCACGGTCGAAGCCGACAACGCCAAGTCATCGACCCCGTTGAGGTGGTAGGCGACGGTGATCGCTCCTGCGGTGGTCGGCACGTAAAGGAACTCGCCGGCCTTGGGGCCGTCGGAGTCCTTCACGGTGCTGTCGGTGCCGGCGAAGTCCGTCACGTTCTTGCCGAACTCCGACTTGCCGCGCCCCGAGCCGATGGGTCGGTACTCGATCGTGACGTTCTTGGCTGACTTGGTCAGCCCGATGATCACCGCCTTGTAGTACCGGTCGGCGAACGTCGAGCCCGAACCGCGGATCGTGCCTGACATCTGGACGATGTCGCGTGCGGCGCTCGTGACCTTGGCCGCTGATGGCACCGGGGTCGACCCTGACGACACCGAGGCGGACATGACCGGGCCGAGAACGAGCGCTGCGGACGCGGCGACAGCGAAACGACGGGTGGACGTCATGGACGAGCTCCTGGGAGTGGTGCATATCGCTCCTCCGAGCGACAGCGTGGCGAGCCACCCCACCACTCTGTCACTCGCGCGGCAATGAGTCAATCGGGATTGAGACGTAGTCCGGCGCTGGTGGTGCTGAGCGACGGACTGGGGTGACGGTCCGGGTCAAGATCATGCGTCTGCTCATCGCCGGTGACGCCTGCGTCACCGGCGATGTCGTGAGCACCATTGGCCGGGCCCAGTCCACGGTCTCGGAACACCTGCGTCCCCTGCGTGAAGCCAGGTGATCCAGGGTGAGATCGAAGGACCGCGTACCCGCTACTGCGTGAACCGCACCGGCCTCCTGGCGTTCAAGGCCGCGATCGCCACGCTGTAGATCGACGCCTCGAGATCTGGAACGTGAGCTGAACGTTCGGTGGGGTGTCAGCCGGGCGATGGTCGGTGCGCGAGGTCGTGCGGTCCGGCGTGCGGGTCGAGGCCGGGCGTGGCAGGGGTGGGTGCGGGGATGGGCAGGGTGAGTGCGCCGACGGTGGCACACGCGGCGGCGAGGAACGCTGCGCTCGATCGGTGGCCGGTCGTGTCGACGAGCACGGCGGCGAGGAACGGTCCGAGCGCTCCGGCGATGCCGGTGAGTAAAGCGATGGATCCCATCAGCGTGCCGAGATCATCGGGCGGGAGTGACTGCCTCGCGTAGATGCCGTCGAGCGGCGACATCGCACCGATGGACGCGCCGGCGATCAGGACGTACACGAACGCCAGGAACGTATGTCCACTGACGATGATGAGCAGGCACCCGACGGCGAGCATCGCTCGCGCCGCGCGGAGGCTGGGCCGGACACCGAAGCGGGTGATGATCCGTGACAGGGGGAGGCGTCCGAGGAGCTGGGCGAACCCGCGGGCCCCGGCCAGGGTGGAGGCGGCGGTGGCGCTGAGGCCGGCGGCGATGAGGAGGGGGACCTGGTACACGAGCAGGATGGCCATCCCCGCCGTCGCGGCACACGCCGACAGTGCCAGGCGGCGGATCATCGGGACAGCGAACGCGGCGCGCACGGCGGTGATCGGCGACGTCGACGGGCGCGGGGAACGGGTGGCCCGGGTCCGGTCGACCACCGCCATCGCGGCACCGAACGCGACGCCGATAAGCACGGCATCGATGCGAAGCGTGGTGCGCCACCCCCACCAGCGGTTGGCGAGGCCGGTCCCAGGGATGAACAACGGTGAGGAGAACGCACCCCACACAGTGAGCCGGGCGATGGACACCGCCTCGCGGCCGGGAGCGAGGCGGGCCGCGATGGACTGCGTCATGGCGTAGAAGCCGGTGGCGCCGATGATGCCGCCGGCCGAACCGAACAACAACGCGAACATCCACGGCCCACCCGCCATCGACGACAGCCACAGCAACCCCGCCCCGCCGGTTGCGCCGGCACCGAACACGACGCGCACACCGCGCCGGTCGAGCACCCGGCCAGCGGCGATGCCCAGCACCCCGGTGAGCAGTTGGGCGAGCCCGAACCCGACGGTGAGGACCCGGTCCGAGGAGTGCAGCTGGGTGCGGAGATCGTCGAGGAGGACGCCGAAGCCGTAGTACCAGGACCCGTAGGCGACGATGGTGAGCACGCCGAGCACGCCGACCCGAGCCTGCAACGACCGGTCGAGACGGACAGTGCCCGAAGCCATCACGTCACCCCGTGGACCAGCGCCGGATCGGTCTGCGCGCCGAGACCTCATACACCCGGCCGGTCTGCCCGGCGTGTAGGCCCGGCCACCCTGCAGGGTGCGACGTCGCGTCGACGGCCATGCTCAGCAGCAGGCTGAAGTCGACCCAGCGCCGACGCTGACCGGAACCTCAGCTGAGTCGGCGGCCGGGGTGCAGCACGCGCCCACGGGGGTCATGGCGGGGGCGTCGGCCAGCACGGTGTAAAACTCCCACTTCGTATCGGGACCCGACACCCACACCTTGTCCTGCACGGCATAGCAGCACGACGTCTGGTCTTGGACCTCGATCGGCAAACCGAGCCCCTCGAAGCGGTCAGTGGCCTGCTTCACCAGCTCGGTGCTCTCCACCTCGACGCCGAGATGGTTGAGCGACCCAGGGGTACCGCCACCGGCGATGAGCACCAGCTTGAGTGGCGGTTCGGCGATGGCGAAGTTCGCATACCCGTCACGGACCTTCGCGGGCTCGATGCCGAAGATCTTGGAGTAAAAGGCGATCGCCTCGTCGAGGTCGGCGACGTTGAGGGCGAGCTGGATACGGGACATGAAAGGATCCTCCAATATATTGACGGATGTCGATGTAATGAGATCCTGACGTATGTATCGATGGATGTCAATGTCTTGGGAAGGGAGAACAGCTGTGACCCGTCAACGCGACCCGATCGTGGCCATCTCGGACAATGCATGTTGCGCGCCGATCTCCCGGGACGTGCTCGCCGAACAAGACGCAGCAGGACTCGCTCTCGCCTTCGCCGCCCTCGCCGATCCAGCCCGCCTGCGGTTGCTCAGCCTGATCGCCAACGCCGACGCAGGCGAGGCGTGCGTATGCGATTTGGTCGCGCCGCTCGGCCGATCGCAACCGACCGTCAGTCACCATCTCAAGATCCTCACCGACGCCGGGCTGGTGCACCGAGACAAGCGCGGCGTGTGGGTCTGGTAACGGGCGAACGCCTCGAAACTCGCATCCCTGCGCGCCGTCCTCGCCTGACATCGGCGTCCGACCGGTTCCTGCCGGCGCAGGCTCCACTACCCCACCTCACCAGGCGCGTCGACGCGACCGGCATCGCCTTGAGCCTGATGACCGCGGTCACCTTCCACCTTGATTGCCAGTTTTCCTGTTCCTGTCGTGAACTGCGCTCGGAATCGGACTTTCGGGAACTTGGAGATATCGACGTTGACTTGCATGCCGAGCCGTTCGCCGATGGCTCGGAGAGCGACGACCATCTCTTTGATCGGTCCCGATGAGCGCCGGACGTAGTCGAGGTCCTCGCTGTAGCGCAGGCCGGGAGACAGCCTGAGTTTGTGGAGGCAGGTGCCGCCCCTGAAGACGAGCTCGTCGCCGAGGTAGTCGTCGTTGGCGATCTCGACAATGAGCCGGGAGAGCAGAAGGTCTTGCTCGACCTGGTTGACCTGTGTCCACCCGACCTGTCCCGACCATTGCGTGACATGGCGAAGCGAAATCATCGATCCGACTCCACTTCGGTGTTGACGATGATGTTCCACCGCGTGTCGAGCGGGCCGGAGCCTCCGGAGGGACTCAACTTGGTGACGCTGCCTTGGCCAATCGCGACAGTGGCGAGCGGACCCAGGTCGAGATCGACGCCGTGTTCGCTGGCTGCGAGATCGAGGAGCCAGCCGGTTCGCTGAACGACGGTCGTCGGCCAGCTGTGGGCGATTCGGATGATCTCCGAAACGTCGATCTTGGCGTCTTCGAGCAGGTCGCCCATGACGGTGGCGACGTTGGAAAGGCCTCCGCTGTGCTCGGGCGCTGACACGAGATCGAGGATCGTCGCTTCCGGCGTGGAAACGCGCATCGTGCCTGTTGGGGTGTTGATCGTGACGGTGGGGCGGTCGGCGGTGTGGGCGTTGAGGATGAACTTGACGCGGACTCGGCCGAAGGTTCTCGTCTTCAGTCGCTGGTCGGTGACGACCTGAAATGTTTGTGGTCGTTGGTGCGCCGCATCATGAACCTCCGCAGCGGAAAGGTATCCGACGTAGTACGCATGCCCGAGGTAGCGCATCATGTCGTCAACGAAATGGCTCGCCGGTACAGCGCGCCACGTGCGGAACTCCGGTGGGATCAACACGTACGCGCCTCGTGTCGGCGAGAACGCGAGCCCCTTGGCCTGCCACCGATTGGCGGCCTGGCGCGCGTCAACTCGCGAACCGCCGATCGCTTCAGCGATTTCGGTCGTCGTCAACCAGTGTCGACCGTGGGAGAGGAAGTAGTCAGGGAGGTCCTTTGGTCGCACGTCCGCCACGGTGATCACGTACACAAAGTAGTAGAAAATGCTACTTTCGATACGTCTTGTTTTCGGCCGATCGGAGTGGGGGGAATCGTGCCCCCATCCGCCGTCAGTCCTGCGCTGTCCGCGAGCGTTCCCACTGGTCAGAGCACCGCGCGGGGCCCCGTCGCTGCGCCCCCTGGAGCGCATATCGACGGCCTTGTGTCAAGTCCCGGTACGTGCCCGACACTTCCTGTTCGGTACCTACCCGACACTCGGTCGGGGGTTTTCTAGGCGGCGTTGGATCGTCGGGCACGGCCGCCGGGGTTGGCGAGGGCACCGTGTTGGCGGGTGCGGTCGTGA
>JANOJN010000190.1:0-75708 GCA_031418775.1 Acidimicrobiia bacterium | reverse complement strand
GCCTTCGCCGTCGACGCCCACTGGAACCTCATCACCGCCAACCCCGCAATGGGTCTCTTCCTCGACGGCGTCGCAACTCACCTCCTCGAACCGCCCGTGAACGTCATCCGGCTCAGCCTCCACCCAGACGGCCTCGCACCCAGAATCGTCAACTTCCACGAGTACGCAGCACACATCCTCGAACGGCTCCGACGCCTCACAGCGAACCATCCCACACCCGAACTAGACGGACTTCTCACCGAGTTCGACCACCTAGCGCCGACAACCGACACCTCCGACACAACCGGGTTGGCGCTCCCCATCGAGCTCACCGTCAACGACGGCTCAACCGTCCGTCTCATCTCCACCATCACCACCTTCGGTGCACCACTCGACGTCAGCCTCGCCGAACTCGCACTCGAAACGTTCTACCCCGCCGACACCACGAGCAAAGCCTGGCTCGACGCCCACGCATGATCACGAATCCGGGTCGGGCGCCTATTTCCAGCGCCAACAGGCCGACGATTGCGGTTCGCATCCCATCGAGCAGACATCGCATGAACGAAATCCCATGTGTCGGAGTCCATGCGAATCAGGGTACGGATGCCCTGTGGCAGCCAAGATGTGGCGCTCGCATGGCGAACACTTGGCTGCAAACTCGCCCCGAAGCTGCACCGCCCGATTCTAAGAGAACATTCGGAGAGTCGGCGCCGCTATCGCAAGCGCGCTTACCGATTAAAAGTACCTCTGACCAGGTTTTTTTGTCGGGCTGGCGGGACTCGAACCCACGACCTCTTGACCCCCAGTCAAGCGCGCTACCAAGCTGCGCCACAGCCCGTGGCCCTGTCCACAGTACACGCTCCCCCGGCGGGCCCCGGGCCCACCGGCGGACGGGATGGCCCAAAGTTGTGTCATTGGTTGGCGCCGCGTTGTCGGGTTGGCGCCGCGTTGTCGGGTTGGCGACGTTGCAGACTCGGCAAGTTGGCGCCAACCGAACCACACGAGCCCCGGGCATCCCCGCTACCGGGGCAACGTAGCTTCGACCGCCTGGGCGACGGCGGCGTTGAGCCGATCGTGGACGCCGACGTTGGCCTGGCGATCCGTGCGCACGACGATCACGTGCGTTCCCGGCGACCCGACGACCGACAGCGCATCGAGGAACCCGGCCTCGCTCGCGACCTCCACCAAACCAACGCCGTAGCCACGCGCAACTGCCGCGACGTCCGCGCCCTGGGGCGTTCCGAACAACAACTCGAACCGCTCCCGCGTCAACGACGTCGCCTGCGGCAGGAACTCGAAGATGCCTCCGCCGCCGTTGTCGACGACAACGATCGTCGCCGGACGACCCGCGGCCGACGCCAGCGCGCCGGCATCGTGGAGGAAGGCGAGATCGCCGAGCAGACCGACGGCGGCGCGCCCGTCGCCGGCCCCGGCGACACCGAGAATCGTGGACACGACGCCGTCGATCCCGTTGGCACCGCGGTTGGCGTGCACCTCAACGGCGAGCAACGGCGGAGCGAACCACTCGACGTCACGGATCGGCATCGACGACGCCACGACGAGGCGCGAGTCCTGCGGGAGATGACGGAGGAGCGACCGAGCGATCCACGGCTCGGAGAGGGCGTCGTCGGCATCGGTCGAACGGGGCGGGCCGTCGAGCGCGTCGGCGATCACCGCATCGGCGGCTTGCGCGACCGACCGCCAGCGAGACGTCCACGACGGCTGCGCCGCCTCGACCCGCAGGTCGAGAAGGCCACGCGCGACGTCGACCGGATCGGCGGCGACGACGAGGGTCGCCGTGCGGTAGGGATCGAGCCAGGATCCGTACGGATCGACCAGCACATCGTCGGCGCCGCACGACCCGAGCCATTGACCGAGCACTTTCGACGCCCACGGCGCGCCGAGGCGCAGAACCACTTCGGGACGGAGTGCCTCTGGCGCCCGGGGCGATCGCAGAATCGAGTCGGCAGCAGCGACGAGGTTCGGGGCCTTCGTGCGCAGACCTGACCGCGGGTCGGCGAGCACCGGCCAACCGAGTGCCGAGGCCAGGCGGTGGATCACCTCGGCGCCCTCCCGATCACCGGCATGGACGGCGCCGGCTCCGGCAACGATCACCCCACGCCGTCCGTGGACGAGAGTACGCACGGCCTCGAGCCGTCCTGAAGCCACGGCGACGGAGCCGCCGGCGATGACCCGATGCCACGGTTCACCGCCGTCGCGGCCTGCGGGCAGAGGCATCGGCATCCCGACCAGCGGCTCGCGGAACGGCAGGTTCACGTGGACCGGTCCGGGCCCGCGGGGTGACCCCACGGACTCGGCCACGGTTCGTGCGGCAAAGGATCGCCACGTGTGCTGGTTGGCTGCGTCGGGCACGCCGAGCTGGGCGAACCACCGGACGGAGACCCCGAAGAGGCCTTGCTGGTTCACCGTCTGCGGCGCGCCGATCCCGTGGAGCTCGGGCGGCCGGTCCGCCGTGCACACGATCAGCGGCACGTGGTCGAGGTCGGCTTCGACGACAGCCGCGTGGTACTCCACCGCGGCAGTGCCGCTGGTGCACAGCAGCACGCTCGGCCGGCCCGTCGCCCGAGCGAGTCCGAGCGCCCGGAACGAACCGCTCCGTTCGTCGAGCACGACGGTGAGACGGATCCGCGAGTCGGCGGCGATGGCGAGGGCCAGGGGCGTCGAACGCGAGCCCGGACTGACGACGGCGTCACGGACACCGGCGCGGACCCACTCGTCGACCAACATCGCGCAGAACGTCGCCTGCAGGTCAGCTGCGGTGGGAGCGAACGATGGGTCCGACGACATGCAACGATCATGCCGTGCCTACGCCGCTACCGCCGAGCATGCCTACGGCGCTATACCCGCCCGAGTCGCAAGCAACACTGGTCGCGCTGCACGGCTTCACCCAGACGGGACGGTCGTGGGCCACCGTCGAGCGGGCGCTCGGCGAGACGATCCTCGCCCCGGATCTCCCCGGGCACGGCTCCGCCGCGAGCGAACGCCCCGCCGACCTGGACGAAGCAGCAGCCTTCGTCGCCGATCGCACGGCGCCCCTCCTCGACGGGCATCCGGCCTGGTGGATCGGGTACTCCCTGGGCGGACGCGTCCTGCTCCACCTCGCCCTGGCGCGTCCGGATCTCGTCGCCGGGCTCGTGCTCGTCTCCACCACCGCCGGGATCGACGACGCCGCGGAGCGGGCGAGTCGGGTCGCCTCGGACGAAGCTCTCGCCGACGAAATCCTGCGTGACGGGACCACGCGGTTCCTCGACCGGTGGACCAGTCAGCCACTGTTCGCGACCCTCACCCTCGGCGAAGATGACCGGGCCGAGCGGCTCCGCAACACCGCCGAGGGCCTCGCCTCCTCACTGCGCTCCTGCGGCACCGGCACCCAGACACCGCTGTGGGACCGTCTCGGAGAGCTCACGATGCCCACGGTGGTCATCACCGGCGAGCTCGACACCAAGTTCACCGCGCTTGGCCGCGGCCTCGCCGCCGCCCTGCCGAACGCGGTTCACGAGCACATCGTTGGTGCCGGCCATGCGTGTCACCTCGAGCAGCCGGAGGCGTTTGCGGACGCGCTCCACCGAGGCCGCACGCGCCTCAGGGAGTGACGGTGTCGTCGGGCGCAGGGACGGCGGTGGTTGTCGGCCCCGAGGTCGGTGTCTGGTTGCGCATCACCGACTCCGCCCGGAACGGGATGCCACCGGTGTTGTACGACATCTTCGGGTCGACAAGCATCCACCGCCCGATCCCGAGCTGATCGACGGCATCGATCTGGGCCCTCACGTCTTCAGGCCCATTCGGGCGGCCCTCGGAGAAGTCCTGCAGCCACGGCAGGACTGCGGCATCGGTGTTCGCCACCTGACGGAACACCACCTTCACCGCCTCGGCGACCAAGGCATGCGGACGCTCTGCCGGGCTCTCGATCCCAAAGGATCCCGGAGCGAACCGCGACGGGAAGAGCTTCGGCGACAGGTAATCGACGAGCGGTGCGAATTTCGCGGCGCTCTGCCCGTAGGCCTTGGGGTCGTTGATCGACGCGCCGAGCACCGTGACTCCGAAGCCGACGTTGAGCCCGCGCAGCTGTTCCCCCGCTCGCCGGAGAAACGAGACCAGTTGGCTGTCGAGACCACGGAGGTCCGGGCGCAGACCAGCGAGCACCATCGATGTCGGCTCCCCACCCGGACGTCGAACCTCGTCGAGAATCAGGTCGTCGAACCCCATGCTCGCCGCCTCGGCGATGATGTCGAGCACATAGCGCTGCGCCTCCGGATTGACCGCGTTGGCGAAGACCCCATCGCTGCCGACGAAGGGTAGGCCGGTCGCGTCGGTGACCACCCGGTCGAGGTTCCCGCTCCGAACCGCATCGGCGACGAACAGCGGATCGCGGAAGCAGACGATGCGACCGACGACGCGCACACCACGCGCGTGAAGCTCATCGATCACCTTCCGCGGATCGATGAGGTCCTGGCTGGCACCGATCTCGATGGCCTTCGGCACCGCGGAGCGATAGGCCAAGCCCCCGGCCTCGTCCTTGAGCGTGAGCATCACCGTGTTGATCTGCTTCGACTCGATCATGCGAAACACGGGATTTCGCACGGACGCGATCCGCCATCCGCGCGGGGTCACGTGCACACCACGCATCTTCGGTTTCTCCACGCCGGTGCGGACGAGCCGACGGCTGCGGTTGTTGGCGTCGTCGACGGCGACGATCTCGACCGTCCCCACCGGCGCCTTACGAAACGTCGCCCGGAACGCTCCCTTCTGCGGCCCGCTTGCCTTGACCGGCACGACAACCCCGTTCACGCGAAGGGTGACACCTGGCTCTGTCGTCCCCGAGAGAACGAGTGCCTGCCCATCGACGTTCGACTCGCTGCGAACCTTCAGTTCCGGACGGGAGCGGTCGACGACGAACCTGATCTCGCGCCGGGCGGGTCCCCGCCAGAGCACCGATGCGCCGGAACGAATGACCAGTCGGTGCTCTCCGTCGGGGAGGTCGGCCGGTGGCGTCCACACCGCCGACCGGCTATTACGGACGATCGGAACCGTCTCGCCGTCGAGACGCACGTCGAGGCGTTCGACCGCGGTCGACGGCGTGACCGCGATGACCGCCTCGAGCTTCTTCACTCCCGCGGCATTGAGATCGGAACCGGAGCGCAGTCCCGAGACCGTGAGTTCGTGCTGCGGGATGACGAACGGTGCAAGAGCGATCGCCGTGCACACGGCCAGCACGGCGATCGCCGCGACGTTGAACTGGCGCATCGCCGAAGGCGGCTTCGGCTTCTTCCCGGGATCGGTCGTCTGCCCGAGCGCCGGGCGTCCGGTGCGGGCCAGCCGACGAAGCGCATCATCGGGATGGGCGATGCGCCGATCGCGTTGGATCACGCGTTCCCGACCGCGGGCGCGGCGCTCACCGCAGGATCCCGCACGTGAGAAGGACACCAACGGCCAACTGCAGCTTGCCCGTGGCGCCGAGCACGGCGATCAGGTCGCGTCCGAGTGACCCGCCGCGCACAGCCTTCACGGGAGCGATCGCCAGTGGGGCGGCAAGCAGACCGACCAGCGTGGCCGGACGGCCCAGCACCACCGCCAGCAGCGCGATCGCCGCGAACGCTCCCCCGACGAGCATGACGAAGAACACCCGTGTGCGGCCGTCGCCGAGGCGTACCGCGAGGGTGTCCTTGCCGACAACGCGGTCACCGGGGATGTCGCGCAAGTTGTTCGTGACCAGCAGGGCCGTGGCAAGAAGCCCGACCGGGAACGCGGCGACGAAGGCCGCGGCCGTAAGCTCCTCGTACTGCACGAAGGCCGAGCCGGCGACGGCAACGATGCCAAAGAACACGAAGACGAACACCTCTCCCAGCCCGGCGTACCCGTAAGGCCGTGGGCCGCCCGTGTAGCCCCACGCCGCGGCGATGGCGGCGAGTCCGACGGCGATCAGCCACCACGAGGTGAGCGCAGCGAGGACGAGTCCGGCAACGGCGGCCGCTCCGAGTGCGGCGAATGCCGCCCGCTTCACGGCCGCCGCGGACTTCGCGCCCGACCCGACGAGCCGCAGCGGCCCCACCCGTGCGTCATCGGTGCCGCGAACACCGTCGGAGTAGTCGTTGGCATAGTTCACGCCCACCTGGAGCGCGAGAGACACGACGAGCGCAAGCCCGGCCCGGGGTGCGCTCCACGATGCACCGTTCGGACGTTGCGCGATCGCTACCGCGGTGCCGACGAGCACGGGCACCACTGCGGCCGGCAGCGTCCGGACTCGCGCGCCGATGAGCCACGCCTGCATACCCGTTGGGTGCGCAGGCGGAGAGGACGACGGGCCCGGAGCCGCGACGGGAGTGGAGATGGGTCCAGCCACACCTCCAACCGTACCGGTTGGCCGCGATGACGGAGGAGCGCCGCCGGGCAATAGCTTGGGAGCGTGCGTTTCGCGGTCATCGTCGTCGCCTCGATCGTGCTCGCCGGGGTCTTCGCCGTGTCGGGAACGGCAAAGGCACGCGACGTCGTCGGGACGACAACGGCCGCCCGTTCGCTCGGCGTGCCGGCATCGCTCGCTCGAGTCGTCGCCCGGCTGCTGCCTATCGTCGAGCTCGCCCTCTCTGTCGGCCTCGTCGTCGGTCTGCTGATCTCGGTTGTGCGGCGTGTTGCGGCGATCGGTTCAGTGATGCTGCTCGGGGCGTTCACCGTGGCCATGGCACGGACGCTTCGTCAGGGACAGGCGCCGATGTGCCGATGCTTCGGTGCGCTCGACGAGCGTCCGATCAGCACCGAGACCATCGTGCGCAACATCGCCCTCGCTGCGCTCGCCGTCGTCAGCGCGATCGGTTGAGCGCCGAGTGAAAGCCACACGATGACCCGACGACTGGTCGCCCTCGACCTGCCACCGGGGAATGCGTTCGTGGAGGAGCTCCGCAGGTGCTGGGACGATGGCGACGCGGTGCTTCCGATCGACCCGCGCCTCGCCGGACCGGCCAAGGCAGCGTTGCTCGACGTGCTCCGCCCCGAGGTGGTCGTCGATTCGTCCGGCCGCTCGAGCCGCGACGATGGCGTCCCGGTGCTCGACGGTGACGCGCTCGTCGTCGCCACGTCGGGGACGACCGGTGAGCCGAAGGGCGTGGTCCTGACCCACAACGCGGTCACTGCATCAGCCACGGCGACGAACGCCCGACTCGCCATCGATCCGGCGACGGACCGATGGCTCGCCACCCTCCCGGTCGCCCATATCGGCGGGCTCTCGGTCGTCACGCGGGCACTTGCGAACGGCACTCCGCTCACGATCGTCGATCGATTCGATCCTGAGGTCGTGAACGCGGCCCGCTCCACCGGTCACACCCGCACCTCGCTGGTCGTCACGGCGTTGCAGCGCGTCGACACGGACGGGTGGCAGACGATTCTCGTCGGGGGTTCGGCCATGCCCGAAGCCCTCCCGGACAATTGTGTGCGCACGTACGGTATGACCGAGACCGGCTCCGGCGTCGTCTACGACGGCTTCGCGTTGGAAGGAGTCGCAATCACCCTCGGAGACGACGGCGAGATCCTGATCGATGCTCCGATGCTGTTGCGCTCGTACCGATCCGCTGATGGTGTCGCCACGCCGGAGGGATTCGACCCGAAGGATGGCGAGGGACGTTTCGCCACCAACGACGCCGGACGCTTCCGTACGGATGGACGACTCGAGGTACTCGGGCGACGCGGCGATGTGATCGTCACGGGTGGGGAGAAGGTATGGCCCGACGCGGTAGAGCGCGTGCTTCGCTCGGCGTTCGCCGACCTCGAGGCGGCGGTCGCCGGGCAGCCGGACCCTGAGTGGGGTCAGCGGGTCACGCTGTTCGTCGCCGCCGGCACGACGACGCCGTCCCTTGACGAGGTGCGCTCCGTGGTGCGCGACTCGCTTGCCGGATACTGCGCCCCGCGAGCGCTCGTCATGCTCGACGGACCGCTCCCCCGAACGTCTTCAGGCAAGGTCAATCGGGCTTTACTAAGCACGCGTATGATAGGTCCGAGCGCGACGTGACGGTGAGGCGGTCAGCCGTCGTCAGTAGATCCGGGGACGCGCAGAAGATGGGTGACCGCGTTGGCGAGGAGCCGTCCGCGCACGGAAAGCCGTGCCGTCGAATCCTGAACCTCCACCAGACCACCGGTCACGAGACCTCCGAGGTCGGCGTCGGAGAACGAGCCGATCGGCACGCCTTCGCGGGTGCGGAGCGAGAGCTGCAGCGCTTCCAGCGCACGAGCCGCCGGGTCGAGTCGCTCTGAAGCTGAGACCGGCGACTCGTCGGAACCGACCTTCTCGATGTAGCGGTCCGGTGTCCGCACGTTCCACCACCGGTGTCCGTCGACGTGAGAATGGGCGGCGCAACCGAAGCCGAGATAGGAGCCCTGCCTCCAGTACGTCCAGTTGTGGGCGCACTCGAACCTCGGACGCGCCCAGTTCGACACCTCGTAGTTGGCGAAACCGGCGGCGCCGAGAAGTTCCGAAGCGAGCTCGTATTTGTCGGCCTGATCGTCCTCATCCGGTGCGCGTGCCGGGTCGGCCGCCAGCGCGGTACCACCCTCCACCGTCAACGCATACGCCGAGACGTGCGTGGTGCCCCAGGAGATCACCTCGTCCACCGATTGGCGCCAGTCGTCCAACGACTCCCCGACCGCGCCGTAGATCAGGTCGACGTTCAACGACGGCACGCCGACACGCTGGACAGCCGCGACCGCGGTCGCCACGTTGGCCCGGTCGTGACGACGGTTGAGCGAGGCCAACACGTGATCGACCGTCGACTGCACGCCCAGCGACAGACGGGTCATTCCGGCGTCGCGCAGAGCGGAGACCCACGCTTCGGTGACATCGTCGGGGTTGGACTCGACCGTCACCTCGGCGCCGTCACTCGTCGGCAGCGCCCGGAGTACCTCGGCGAGGAGCGGTGCGTCGATCAGCGACGGCGTCCCGCCCCCGATGAACACGCTCTGAAAGACTGCGCCGTTCGCGGCGGCGGAAGCGATCTCACGTAGGAGCGCCTCGACATAGCCACGGTGGAGATGATTCCGGTCCGTGAAGACCGAGAACGAGCAGTAATCGCACCGATGGGCGCAAAAAGGTATGTGCACATACGCGCCGAGCAGCGCGTGGCGAAACGAAGCTGGGCTACTCGGATCGATCAGTGGACAAGTTCGGCGCCGAGCGCCGACATTCGCGATTTCACGGTTTCGAGATCGGTCTCGAGGAGCGCCGCGAGCGGGTTGAGATCCTCCCGGCGGATCGTCATGCCCGACCCGGCGGGATCGGAGCGCTGGGCCCGGATCATGGTGACATAGCGCGCCAAGAGTGCGGCTTCCTGACCCGACATCGCTTCGAGCTGGATCAGGTCGATCGTGATACCACGGGTGGGAGCACGGCGCTCGTCCGCGCCATCCGCCGACCCGGTGGCCGTCGTGAGGTCGATAACCGGCAGGAGATGATCGACCGGAACGCCATAAAACCGGGCGAGCCGCTGGAGACGGGGCACGGAGATTGCCCGCTCACCGCGCTCGTAGGCGCCCAACACCGACGCCTTGAACTCCTTTTCCGAGGACACCTCCACGTCGTGGAGCGACAGGCGCTGCGATCGCCGGACGCCACGAAGGCGAAGCCCGACCTGGCGCGTGTAGTTGGCGTCAACGCCTAATTCATCGTCCATCGGTGTCCCTCAGTGTCATGACCGTTGGGGCGGTCGGAACTCTCGTAACTTTTCGCTGTACACCGAACAGATGTACCCCGAAAAGACACGCTCCGTGAGAAAGTCCGGGCCTCACCGGTGAGTCGGCCGTCGCTTACGCGCGCTGCGTGCATTTAACAGGGTAGCGCAGGTGACGCACGCTATGGGGGATTGCCCGCCACGTGGCAGCGGATTTCTTTCACACCTGGGTAGTCCGCCTCAGTCACGTCGTCGTGCGACCGCGGCATGGAGGGCGACAAGAAGCGCTCCGGCCACGATCGCCGCGGTCTCGGCACGCAACACCGAGCCCGGCAGCCCAACGGCCTCGGGCAGCAGATCCCGCTCGGAGAAATCCCATCCACCTTCGGGCCCGATCGCCACAATGGCATCCTCCAGGCGGAGTTCGCGTCCCCCACGGTCGGCCCGCACGACCCCGGGACGCTGTGCCAGCGACTCGACCGTGATCGCCGGTTCGATGATCGGCAGCCATGCTCCACGGCTCTGCTCCAATGCCGAGCGGGCGATCAGGGCGAGCCGGGAGGCGTTGCGGTCGGCCTTGCCGTCGTCCCACTTGACGATCGATCGGACCGACCGGACCGGAATGATCCGTCGCACGCCGAGCTCAGTCAGCTTCTGGACGACCATCTCGGGTTTTTCGCCCTTGGTCAGCGAGAAGGCGATACCGACGTCGGGCGGACCCGCCTCCTCCCGCACTGCTCCAGAAAGCGTCACGTCGCCGGTGTCTCCGAACGACGCGGCCAGGACCGCTTCCACCCAACGGCCCCACCCGTCCGTCAGGGTGACCGTGTCCCCGGTTCGGAGACGGAGCACCCGGGCGCAATGGTGGTGGGTTTCCCTGGCGAGCGTCAATCGGGCGACCCCGGGACCCGCGAGCGAAGCGCGATCGACGACGAGGTGCGCTCGCGCGTCAGCCTCAGCGGGTCCTCCCGGAGAACGCGAGTTCGCAGCTCCGGGCATTACCGGAACTTGGACCGGATCTTGCCGAGCAGGCTCCGATCGGGCGGGGCGACCGGCTCGTCCCGCATCTCCGCCAGGGTCCGAAGCAATTCGTCCTGCTCCTTGGTCAGCTGCGTGGGAGTGCTCACGATCACCTGCACCAACAAGTCGCCGCGCCCCCGTCCGTTGACGACCGGAACCCCTCGTTCGCGCAGTCGGTAGACCCGACCCGTCTGGGTGCCGGCGGCGATGACGAGGTCTTCGACCCCATCGAGGGTCTCGTAGGCCAGATGCACGCCCAAGGCCGCTTGGGTGACTGGCACTTCGAGCTGCTCGACGAGATCCACACCGTTTCGCGAGAAGCGGGGATGGGGCTCGACCCGGAGATGGACGAAGAGATCGCCGTTCGGTCCGCCCCGCGGACCCGCCGGTCCACGGCCCGAGAGCCGCAGGGTGGTGCCGTCATCGACGCCTGCCGGAACCCCGACCGGGAAGGTCCGCTGCTCGGTGCGCCGTCCCTCGCCGCGACACGTCGGACAGGGCGTCTCGATCGTCTGACCGGTGCCGCCGCATCGCCCACAGGCGCTGGTGGTCACCATCTGACCGATGAGTGACTGCCTCACACGGCGGACCTCACCGGTCCCGTCGCACTGGGTGCACTTCGACGAGGACGTCCCTGGCGCGGCACCGCTCGCCGCGCAGGTGTCGCAGGCCACCGGGAGCCGCAGGGTCACCTCGGTGGTGACCCCGAACACGGCTTCTTCGAAGGTGAGCGACGATGCGGTTTCGGCGTCGCCGCCACGCGGCGGACCCGACGGCCCACGTCGTCCCCCGCCGCCGAACGAATTCCCGGAACCGCTGAAGAACGCCTCGAACAGGTCGTTGAGCCCGCCCGACCCGAAGCCGAACGGATCCCCCGCTCCCCCGCCACCGCCGGAGCGGAGACCATCGATGCCGAACTGGTCGTAACGGGCTCGCTTTTCCGGGTCCTTCAGGACCTCGTAGGCCAACGCGAGCTGCTTGAACTGCTCCTCCGCGGCCGGGTCGTCGGGATTCGCGTCGGGGTGCAACTCGCGAGCGCGAGAGCGGTATGCCTTCTTGATCTCGTCATCGGACGCCGTCCGGGACACGCCCAGCAGTTCGTAGAAATCGGTGTTGGTCGTGGCCATGGGCGGGAGTGCTCAGTCGTCAGGAAGCGGGCAACGTGGTGGAACGGGCAGACCATTCTCGCGGCAATCCGTGATGAACCGGTGCACGGGTGCCCGGAAGTGCCCGAACGACCCTGTCGGTCAGTGTTCGGTCAACCGAGCACTCAATCGTGCACTGACTTCGGAGACCGCCGCCCTGGCCCGCGCGTAGTCCATACGGGTGGGGCCGAGAACACCGATCGTGCCGACCTGCTGCCCATCCACGAGATAGGGCGCGGCAACGACGGAGCACGACAGCAGCGATTCGAAGGCCAGGTCGGCCCCGTGTTCCGCACCGATAGAGATCCGCTGACTGCGTTCGACGGCCTCCCGCAACAGGTTCACGACGACGTACTGCTCCTCCAGCACGGTGAGGACCTGGCGGATCGTGGACACCGCGTCGAACGCGCCGGCCATGCGGGCCGCCCCACCGACGAACACGCCGTCGGCGTCGGGATGCGACGCGAGAGGCTTCATCGCGGTGACCGCGGCGTCACAGATCACCTGCACCCGTTCGTCCGATGCCCGGAGCATGGCGGAACCGAAGCTGTGGTCGAACGCCCGGCCGACCGCCTGCCCCGCGAGGTGGGCGCTGGCGGCGGCGAGGTGGGCGTCGTGCACACTGCCGCGAAACAGCGTCTGCACCTTCTCGACGGCTCCATTCGCGAGCACGACCATGACCAGCACGTTGGTCGACTCGACAACGCCGGTGCCGTCGTCGCCCAGGTTCGGCCCGGACCCGAGCGAGACGAGCTGGATCGAGCGGATCGTGGCGGCGTCCCCGGCGGGCGCAATCACGACGGCGGCGTAGTCGGTGAGGCCCGAGAGCAGTCGGGAGGTCTCCGTCAGGAGCTGTTCGAGCTCGCCACGCGCGCCTTCGAAGAACTGACGGACCTGCATGACCTTGGGCTCGGCGAGGCTCGGGACAGGGAGCGTCTCGACGAAGAACCGATAGCCCCGGTCGGTCGGGATGCGTCCGGCCGACGTGTGAGGGTGGGTGAGGAAACCGTCGCGTTCGAGGGCGCTCATCTCGCTGCGGATGGTCGCCGACGAGACGTCGAGGCCGTCGGCGCCGGCAAGGTGGCCGGAACCGACCGGCTGCCCGGTCTCGATGTGTTCGGCGACGACCCGGTTGAGCACCGAGGCCCGTCGTGGGTTCAGAGTCGCCGAGTTGTCGGCTTGTGCGCCGTCGGCGTTGTCCGGGGCGGACGGGCCACTGCGTTCCTTGTCCACGTTCGAGAGCGTAGCGATCCGGCCGCGCTTACCGGGCGTCACCGATCCGGGACCCGTCGGCGGAGCGGATCTCCTCATACCGGGCCAGGGCGTCGAGCCGCTCGGCGAAGTGGTCGACGATGGGCGGCGGGTAGCTGTCCGTCCTCACCGTCATCTCGGCGTCGAAGAGCGCGGCGGTGGTCGACGGAGCCAGCCATGGCTCGTGGATGAAACGGTTCGACACGTCGCGGAGCTCCGGCACGTATCGCCGGATGTAGTCACCGTCGGGATCGAACTTCTTCCCCTGCAGGATCGGGTTGAACACCCGGTAATACGGGGAGGCGTCCGTGCCGGTGCCGGCCGTCCACTGCCACCCGTGCTGGTTCGACGCGAGGTCCCCGTCAACCAGTTGGTCCATGAACCATCGTGCGCCGCGTCGCCAGTCGAGGTGGAGGTCCTTGACCAGGAACGAGGCCGCGGCCATACGAACTCGGTTGTGCATCCACCCCTCGCGGAGGAGCTGGCGCATCCCGGCGTCGATGAACGGGTATCCGGTGCGTCCGAGACGCCAGGCATCGAAGCGCTCGTCCGCCAACGGGCCCTCGTCGACCCGGATCTCGTCCATTGCGGTGATCAGGGACCGGCGGGCTGTTTCCGGGCGGTGCCAGAGCACATCGGCATAGAACTCACGCCAACACAGCTCGGATCGGAAGACATCGGCACCCGGTCCACGTGACCGGAGACTCGGCAAGATCTGGCGGGGATGCAGGAGCCCGAACTTCAAATCAGCCGACAGGCGGCTTGTGGCGTCGGCGCCGGGGATGTTGCGAGTGTCGGCGTAGTCGTCGACCGGGCCGGCAAGGAACCGGTGGAGCCGTTCGTGAGCCGCCGTCTCACTTACCTCCGGAAGGAACCCGCTCGCTCCGGCCGGGTCCGCGGGGATCTCCTCGCTGACGGTGTCGCGCCACCACGGCACCAGGTGGGGATCGATGCGGCCGGCCGGACGGACGGAGTCGGCGAGGGTCTCCCAGACCCGCTTGAACGGGGTGAAGACCTTGAACGGTGTGTCGTCTCCCTTGCGGACGACCCCAGGGGGGATCACGTAGTTCGATTCGACCGGCTCGAACGAAACGCCGGAGCGGCGCAGGGCATCTCCCACCCGCCGGTCCCGGTCATCCCCGTACACGCCGAAGTCCGCCGTGACATACACGTGCGATGCGCCGAGCTCGGCGGCAAAGGCGGGGAGCTCCCGTTCCGGTTCCCCGAGGCGCACGACCAGCGGGACGCCATCGGCCTGCAGCGAACGGAGCGCCCGGTAGAGAAAAGCCAGCCGGTTCTGTCCGCTCACCGATCCGAGCCGTGGATCGAGGACGAAGAGAGGCAGGACGCTTCCGTCGGTCGCTCGGGCCCGTTCGACCGCGGCGCCGAGTGCCGGCTGGTCGGCGAGGCGCAGATCGCGGCGGAACCACATGATCACCGGCGCGGTCGAAAGCACCCGACCAGGTTGGCCCATCTCCGGCGCTACGGACGCAGCGAGGCGTCGGGCTGGGGTCGTGGTCGACGGGCACGACGCCTCGCCCGCCACGCCCGAACCTTCGACGCGAGGAATCCGCGGACGGCCACCGTGACCAATACCACGATGGCCTGAAGGATCTGGACGTATTCCGACGGCACGTCGGCAGCCAACTCCATGCCGATCGAGCCGATCTGCAGCCCGGAGAAAAGGAGGGCATAGAGCAGGCAGCCGAGGAGCGCGTTCACGGCGACGACGGCGACCATCACCCCGTCCCATCCGTAGTTCCCACCGAGCCCTTTCACGAATCGGTGCGGACCGGCAAGGAGGAGGATGGCCCCGGCGAAACCGGCGAGTGCGCCGGTGAAGAGCAGCACGGCCGTCGTATTCACGTCGTTGCGAACGCCACCCAGCCGGGCGAACATCGGCGCCTGGCCCATCATCCGCCACTCGTACCCCACGATGAAGCGTCGGACCACCACACCGCAGACCGCGGCGACCGTCAGCCCGACCGAGACACTCCCCCAGCGGCTGATCCACCCGCTTGAGTTCACCGCCCGCGTGGTGACCGACCCGGCCTTCGGATCCTGCAGCGGGGAGGAGATGCACCAATCGGTCAGCAGCCGCCCGATCTCGTTGAGCATCAGCGTCACGATGAACTCGTCCATGCCGAAGCGGCGTTTCGTGAACGCCGCGATGCCGGCCCAGAAGGCTCCGCCGAGCCCGCCGAGTGCCAGGAGCACCGGCACCTGGAGTAACGAAGGGAGGTCAAGGTACAGACCACCGGTCACGGCGAAGAGCGCACCGACGAGGACCTGGCCGGGCTGGCCAAGGTTCACCGGTCCCGCCGCAAACGCGATCGCCGCGGATAATCCGGTGAGCAGGAGCGGAACGGCGTTCGCGAGCGTTGCCTCGAAGCGGCCGGGCTTGACGACGGCCGAGCGCCACAGCGCGCTGAACATATCGAAGACGGCGTAGCCCAGAACGGCGGCGAGGAGCGCGCCGAGGAGCAGGGAGACAACGACGCCGACGAGCGCCGTCCTCCAACTGCGGTCCACGCTCATGGCGACGACATCTTCGGGACCGAGAGCAGTGTCGGTCGTGGCGCCGTGCGGGCATCGATGCCTTCGAGCATCGCCCGACCGAGCAGTTCGAGGGTGGCGTCATCGGCGTCGATGTCGAGCACGAGCCGCCCGCGGAACATCACGACGATGCGGTCGCAGAGGCGCAGCAACTCGTCGAGGTCGGCCGACACGACGAGGACGGCCCGGCCTCCGGCGCGGAGGCCGAGGATGCTTCGGTGAATCTCCTCGATCGACCCCACGTCGACCCCGCGCGTCGGCTGGTCGAGGACGACGAGCGGACGGTCGATGGACATCTCGCGACCGAGCACGACCTTCTGCTGACTGCCGCCCGACAGCGAGCCGAGAGGCGCCTCGACGGAGCTCGACGCGATGTCCAAACGATCACGGATGTCCGACGCGAGCGCCTTGGCCCGAGCGCGGTTGAAGAGCCACCCGCGCATCGCCGAGAAGCCCGGGGTGAGGCGATGGTGGGTCATGGCCACGTTGTCGACGATCGGCGCCGTCAGCGCGCCGCCCTGGGTCCGACGATCCGACGGAACGAACGCGAGGTACCGTCGCCGATCAAGGATCGACAACGGTCGGAGGTCGACCTCGCCGACACCGAGTTCGGCAGCCGCGCAAGGGACGACACCGACGAGCGCTTCGACCAGATCGTGCTGACCGTTACCTTCGACCCCGGCAACACCGAGAACCTCCCGTTCATGCACGACGAGGTCGATCGGCCCGAGCTTGCTGCTCGAGCCGGTGATGTCTGCCTTTAGACCGCGGACCCGAAGAACCGGAGCACCGCGCTGGAGTGGTGTGCGCTGTGAGGTCAACAACACGTCGCGTTCCACCATGAGGCGGGCCAGTTCCGAGACACTGGTCGCGGAGGCCGTCAGCGTGGCGATGTGCGCGCCGTCGCGAAGAACCGTGATGCGATCGGCGAGGTCGATGACCTCATCGAGGTGGTGGGAGATGAAACAGACCGTGCGCCCGTCATCTCGGAGCTGACGGAGCTCGGTGAAAAGCTCGGGGATCTCCTGCGGCGTGAGAACGGCCGTCGGTTCGTCGAGTATCAGGAGTCGCACCTTGCGGTGCAGGAGCTTGGCGATCTCGACCTTCTGCCTCGCCCCAACAGTAAGTGTGCCTACGATCGCATCGGGTTCGAGAGCGAGACCGGCGCCGGCAATGGTCGTGGCGACCTCACGGCGAGCTCGATCACGATCGACCAGACCGAAGCGGGTGGTCGGTTCGTGGCCGAGGACGACGTTCTCCCAGACCGTGAGCTGGTCGACGAGAAGGATCTCCTGGTGCACCATGCCGATGCCGTCGGCCATCGCGTCGTTTGCGGACCGGTACGACACGGGCGAGCTGAACACCTCGACCCGTCCGGCGTCGGGACGGATCTCGCCGTTGAGCACCTTCATCAGGGTCGACTTTCCGGCGCCGTTCTCGCCGACGAACGCATGGATCTCCCCGCCGTCGATGTCGACGGTGACGTCGTCGAGCGCTCGAACTGCGGGCGGGTACACCTTCGTGACGCCGACGAAGGAGACGACCACCACGCCCACAGCCTGGCACGCCGGAGAACCGCGCAGGTGTCCCGAGTCGTAAGCAGCTCGCGGAATTCGCGAGTCGGATTTCGTTGTGGCAAGGACGCAGGAGGAAGCGCCTGCCTTGTCCGACCGCAACGACGAGGACGCCGCCACGGCGGAATCCGGCCGCGGATTCGGCAGCAGTCTGCGATTCGGGACTCCTTAGGGCTTGTAGCGCTCGACCTGGAGCGTTCCGTCGATGATCTGCTGGCGAAGCGCTGCGATGCGGACCTCGACGACGGCCGGGAGGACCTTCGTGGTGGCCGTCAGGTCGAGGTCGACGCCGCCGTCCTTGATGCCCGACGTCAGCACAGCGCCCTTCTTGTAGGAACCGTCGCCGATCGACGTTGCCACCCGTTCGATCGCCCCGCCAACGTTCTTGATGTCACTGGCGAACACATGTCCCGGGTAGAGGTCGTTCTGATTCGCGTCGACCCCGATGGCAAAGAGCTTTCGATCGTTGGCCGCCTGCAGTACGCCGAGGCCGGCGGCAGCAGCGACCTGGAACACGACGTCGTTGCCCGAGTCGTAGAGCTGCTCGGCCGCCTGCTTGCCCTTCGCCTGGTCGTCCCACGCTCCGCCGAGCGTCTTGCGCTCGACGGCGATCGCCGGGTCGATCGACTTCGCACCGTTTTCGTAGGCGAACATGAACGACGTGGTGACCGGATCGGTGTCGCCGCCCACCACACCGATCTTCTTGTCTGGGTTGATCCCGGCGATCGAGGTGTCCGTCGTGGCCAGCGCCGCGGCGGCACCGGCGAGGAAGGCCGACTCCTCTTCGACGAAGTCCACGCTGGTGACGTTGCCGTCGGCATCGACGATGTCGAAATCGAGGTTGACGACGGGTGTGTCGGGGTGCGCCCTTGCTGCCGCCTTGAGCGCGTCCTCGAACCCGTAGGCGATGGCGAAGACGACGTCGGCATCCTCGAACGCCGCGTCGACGAGGTTCTGGTACTTCGACGCATCGAAGTTGGCCTCGAGCGTGCGGGTCCGCGCACCGGCCGCCTTCAGCGCATCCATCCCCTGCTGACCGGAGTCGTAGAAGCCCTTGTCGCCGAGCGCACCGTTGATGAGGTAGACGACCTTCTTGCCCTTCATCGCCGTCAGATCGACTGCTGTCGGCGCGGCCACAGCGGCGGTATCCGCGGCCCCCACTGCAGTGGGGGCCGCGGCCGCGGTGGTGTCGGCCGCCTTGTCGCTGCTGCAGGCGCCGAGACCGGGGACGACCAGCAGCGTCGAGACGACCGCGAGCAGACCGAGACGGGGTGTGAACCGGCGGACGCGGGCACCGGTCGATGGGGGCGAGAACGAACGCATGGCGAAACCTCCGGGTGTGACGACTCAACATGAGTTGCCAGATGACTCAGAATGAGTCAACCACAGTCCGGGGCGCTCGACAAGCACCGATGGAGCTCGGGCTCAGCCGACCGGGGTGACCGTCGGCCGGATACGTCGACGCCGGGAGTACACGTACAACGCGATGAGCGTGGCCATGTACGGAAGCATCTCGGTGAACTGGGGCGGCACATCGATGCTCTGCGCCTTCAGCCCCACCGACGCGGCGAAGCCGAACAGCAGCGAGAGCGCGGCGATGCCCAGCGGCGAGCCCTGGACGAGGACGATCGCGGCGAGCGAGATCCATCCGCGGCCGTTCGACATGTTCTCCCCGAAAAGCTGGAGATAGCCGATTGAGAGGAACGCGCCGGCGAGCCCGCAGAACACCGCGCAGAGCACCAGCGATTGCGCCCGCACCCGTCTCGTCGACACGCCACTGGCCTCGAGCGACGCAGGGTTCCAACCGGCCGAGCGGAGCCGCAGGCCGAATCGCGTGCGGAACACCAGCACCACCGATCCGGCGATGAGCAACGGGATCATCCACTCGACGACCGTGTGACCGGCGGTGACGGATCGCAGCACAGGGACGTCTCCCAGAAGAGGAACGCGGATCTTCGGCATCGCCGGGATGGGCTTGTCCGCCGTGCCGGAGAACGCGCCCGCCTTCTTGTAGATGCGCCGAAGGAGAAAAGTCGTGGCCCCCACCGTCGCGAGGTTGAGGGCGATTCCCGTGACGAACTCGTCGGTCCGAAGCACGAGGACGAACAACGCGAAGATCGCGGCAAGAACACCGGCGGCCGCCACCGCACCGAGCACGCCGACGAACCAGTTCTGCGAACCGTGCGCGGCGACCACCGCCCCGAACGCACCGGCGAGCATCATCGCCTCCATGGCGATGTTGAAGATGCCGGCATGGTAGGTGTACATACCACCAAGTGCTGCCAGCAGGATCGGAGCGGCGGCGGAAACGGACCCCGAGAGGAGACCCTCGAAGGAACGCAGCACCGCCCCGAGGATCACGGACGATTCCGGGCCAGGAGTGCTCGCACCTCGTCGGCGGTCGGGATCGACGGCTGGGCGCCGGCCTTTGTACACGCCAGAGCAGCGGCCGCATTCGCCCGGATGACGGCGTCGTCCACGCTCTCGCCGTCGGCGAGCGAGGCAGCGAGATAGCCGCAGAAGGTGTCGCCGGCGGCGGTCGTGTCGACCACGTCGACCTCGTGCCCAGGTGTCTTCACAGGAGCTTGATTGCGCCGGAGCACGATCGCCCCATCGCCGCCCAGCGTCAGTACGACCGACGACACCGCGCCCAGCGCTCCCCAGCGGGCATCGTCGAAGGATGCCGACGACGACCCCGTGAGCTGTTGGAGCTCCGTTTCGTTCACCACCAGCACGTCGGTGACCGCGAGCAATCCGGGTGGCAGCTCGGTCATCGGAGCGGCGTTCAGCATGGTCATCGCGCCGCGCCTCCTGGCGACCTCGAATCCGTGGCGGACGACCTCGAGGGGCACTTCGAGCTGGGCCATCGCGACGCGCACGTCGTCGAACAACCCGTCCTCGACGGCATCGTCGATATGCACCGGCCGCAGCATCGCGTTCGCGCCGGGCACCACCACGATGGTGTTCTCACCGGAGTCGGCCACCGTGATGACCGCGGTGCCGGTCGGATCGTGACGGCACGTGCCGACGGCAGAGATGTCGACCCCGGCGGCGGTCAATGCGCTCCGAAGGAAGTCGGCGCCACCGTCAGGGCCCATCCGACCGATCAGCGCAGTGCGGGCCCCCGCTCGGGCCGCCGCGACCGCCTGGTTCGCCCCCTTGCCACCGGCGTGGGTGGCGAAGCCGGTACCGAGCAGCGTCTCCCCCGGCACTGGATGGCGCGAAGCGCGGACGACCAGATCGACGTTCGCACTTCCCACAACGACAACGACGGCCACGCTCCGAGCGTAGCCACGGGAGCCCCGACCGGCCCGGTTCGTTGGGAGAGAGGTTGCCCCCATATATGGGGGCTATTCACCTCCCAACGTCGCTGGGAGGTGAATAGCCCCTAGATGTTGGGGCAACCTCTCTCCCCAGCGCGCTCGCGTCAGCCGTGTTGCCAGCAGACGAGCCGAGCGAGTAACGCTGGCGCCGGACAGGCAGGGGAGCTACCCCGCTCTCAACGCTGTGGGCTTCCACCGCGGGATCGGTTCGAGGTACTGGGCGGCGAGGGCGCGGAGAGCAGCGGCGAAGGGTGTCCACGACCTCGCGTCGCTGCCGATCGGAAGCGTCACCTGACGCCGCTCCACCCCAAATCGTTCACGCAACGCGAAACCCTCGGCCAAGCAGGCGACGGCGACGGCGAAGTCGTCCACGGTGAAGGGTGGGCGGGCGCGGAACCCCAGCGAGTCGATGACCGCGGAGAGCAGGTCGCGCAACGCCCCGGTCGCCGACTCGTCGCCTTGGCGAAGGGCCGGGCCGAGCACCTCGTCGTCGGCGGTCGAGGGGGTAGAGACGGTCAGCGCCCACACCCCGACCCAGAGCTGCCAACTCCGCGACGCTTCGAGGACTCCGACGTGGACGGCGCCGGCGACGCACCACACCTCGTCGAGCGCCGCCTTACGGGCCGCCGGCGTGGAGCGGTCGGCCGCGGCGATCACGCCGAACGCGGCATCGGCGGTCGGCGCCTCTTCCCCGTCCGGATATCCCCGCGCGGCGGCGAGAAGCACGTCCTGCTGGAACGAAGACTGTGACTCCCAGATGCGCCCGTAGACCGAGGCCGGAGTGACCCGCTCACCCAGGTTGTCAGCGGCACGATCGATCGCCGCATGGAGCGGGACGCTCGTGGCGCCACCCTCCAGCCCCCGCTCGATGAGGAGTTCGTGACCCGCGGCGAGCACCGCGGCCCGCAGGTGGTGCTTCGGTCGTTTCGGCGCCCGGGAGCTCTCTTGGTTGCGAACCACAGCCACAGAGTCTATATTGCAACATCTAGTTGCAACAATCCCCCCGTTGCCGCGCTCCCGAGAGGACGGACATGTCACAAGGTTTCAAGATCGACCCCAGCCAGCTCCCCAAGTTCCCCAAACCACGACGCCTCGGTTTTCTGATCGGCGGTGTCGTCGTCGTGCTGGCCGGCGTCAACCTGCTCAGCCGCTCGTTCGTCTCCGTGGATGCGAACGAAATCGGCGTCGAGATCGTTCGTGGCAAGGTGCAGGGAACCCTGAACCCGGGCTGGCACCTCATCTCGCCCGTCGGCGGCAAGGTGAAAGTCTATTCGACTCGTCTGCAGCAGACATCGATGATTCGCGCCGGCGGCGAAGGTGACCGCACCGGCGACGACTCGATCGAAGTGGCTTCGCTCGAAGGCGCCCGGATGAACGTCGATGTGACCATCAACTACCGACTCAACAAGGCCGAGGCCGTCAACCTCTTCCGCACCATCAGGGACGAGGTCGACATTCGCGAGCGCATCGTTCGCCCAGCCGTGCGTTCGACGATGCGTGACGTGTTCGGTGCCTACAACGCTAAGGACGCCATCACCACCAAGCGCGGCGAGATCCAGAGTCGGGTGTTCTCGGCGCTGAAGGAGAAGTTCGAAAAGGAAGGCATCGACGTCGCCACGGTCGACATCCGTGAGATCTACCTCCCCGAGAACATCCAAGAGCAGGTCAACGCCTCGATCGGCGCCGAGGCGGCCGCCCAGCGTGTCGCCATCGAGCGCAAGCAAAAGGAGACCGAGGCCGAAACGAATCGTCTCGTCTCGGAGAAGCGTGCGGAGCAGTCGAGGATCGAAGCCAAGGGCCAGGCCGACGCCAAGAAGATCGCTGCAGACGGCGAAGCATCCGCGAACCGTCTGATCGCCGAGTCGCTCACCCCGGGGCTCATCCAACTCCGTCAGATCGAAGCGGTTTACAAGAACGGCAACCAGGTCTACTTCCTCCCCCAGGGAGCCAGCCCGAACGTCTTCCTGACCCCGACGAACAACGTCGGCAGCCCAAGCCCGGTTTCCACGGCCACCGCCGAAGCCGCAGCAGCAGCGACGGTCACGGCAACCCCCACCACGGTGCCGTAAACCCGCCATCCCCGTCGTTGGGAGAGAGGTTGCCCCCATATCTGGGGGCAGAACGCCTCCCAACGACGCTGGGAGGCGTTTTGCCGCAAGCGACCCGTCGGGAGTCGCTCGACCGCCGGCAAAGGCGAACGATTGTCAGCGGGTCGTAAGCCTCAATCGAGGGTGATCTCGACGAACCCGTCTTGGCTCGCCTTGCGAATGCGGAGCTTCTCCGGGATCACCATGAAGAACTCCATCGCATGCTTCTTCCAGCCGTACTTGCGATTGAGCAGGCCATGGACGAAGGATCCGCGCTCAGCCGGCAGTTCGACGGCGCTCCCCGCCAACGGCACGGCGCCCGCGGTTACCTTGCCCTTCACATCACACGAAACGACGGTGACCCTTGCGGTCGCCCGTACCCGCTTCATCTTCCCGGCATCGAGGGCGCTGTAGAGGTAGATCTTGCCGCCGTCGGTCGCGAACCAGACGGCTGTCGCCACGGCGGTCCCATTGCGTCGAAACGTCGACAGCGAGATGTACTGCGCTTGTTCGATTTCCTGCGGGATCGTTGCCATGTCTTCAACCTACGCGCACTGTCGTCCCGAGATACGAAAGCAGCGTCCGACCGCGACACGGAAGAGGAATGGTCAGTCGTCCAACTTCAGCGCGCTGATGAACGCTTCCTGGGGCACCTCGACCCGCCCGATCGACTTCATCTTCTTCTTGCCTTCCTTCTGCTTTTCGAGCAGTTTGCGCTTGCGGCTGATGTCGCCGCCGTAGCACTTGGCGAGAACGTCCTTACGACGAGCCTTGACGGTCTCACGGGCGACGATCCGTCCGCCGATCGCCGCCTGGATCGGCACGTCGAACATCTGACGCGGGATGAGTTCGCGCAACTTGGCGCACATCTTGCGGCCGAAGTCCTCCGCCTTCGCCCGGTGGATGATCGAGGAAAACGCGTCGACGGGCTCACCGTTGAGAAGGATGTCGAGCTTGACGAGCTGCGACTCCCGATACGAATCGGGCTCGTAGTCGAGCGAGGCGTAGCCCTTCGTACGGCTCTTGAGGGAGTCGAAGAAGTCGACGACGACCTCGGACAGCGGGATCCGGTAGACCATCTCGACGCGCTCGGCGGAGATGTAGTCCATCTTGACCATCTCGCCACGGCGGTGCTGGCAGAGCTCCATGATCGTGCCCGTGTAGTCCGTCGGGGTGAGGATCGACGCCCGGAAGAACGGCTCCTCGATCTTCTCGATCATGTTCACCGGCGGCATCGATGACGGCGCATCGACCTGGATCACCTCGCCTGAGGTGGTGGTGACCTGATAGGCGACCGAGGGGGCAGTGGCGATCAGCGCGAGGTTGAACTCGCGCTCGAGCCGCTCGCGGACGATCTCCATGTGGAGCAGTCCGAGGTAGCCGCACCGGAACCCGAACCCGAGAGCACCGGAGGATTCCGGTTCGTACGAGATTGACGCGTCGTTGAGCTTGAGCTTCTCCAGCGAGTCACGGAGCAGGGGGAAGTCGTCACCGTCGATCGGGTAGAGGCCGCAGAACACCATCGGCTTGGGCTGCTTGTAACCCTCTAATGCTTCGGTCGCCTGCTTACCCCAATGGGTGACCGTCTCGCCGGATCGCGCCTCGGCGACGTCTTTGATGCCGGTGATGAGGTAGCCGACCTCGCCCGGTCCGAGCGTGTCGATCGGCTTGTTCGACGGAGTGCGGACACCGATCTCCTCGGCGTCGTGGCGGCCTCGTGCATTCATGTAAAAGAGCTGATCGCCGGTGCGCAGACGGCCGTTCTTCACCCGCACAGCGCTGACGACGCCACGGTACGAGTCGTAATACGAATCGAAGATGAGCGCCTGCAGGGGCGCCGCCGGGTCACCGCCGGGTGCAGGAATGCGCTGGCAGACGGCATCGAGCAGGGCCGGAACGCCCTCACCGGTCTTGGCGCTGATGCGCAGGATCGTGTCGGCCGGAATACCGAGCACCTTCTCGATCTCGGCGGCGTAGCGGTCCGGGTCAGCGGCCGGGAGGTCGATCTTGTTGAGGCACGCGACGATCTCGAGGTCGCTCTCGAGGGCCAGGTAGCAGTTGGCGAGAGTCTGGGCCTCGATGCCTTGGGCGGCGTCGACGACGAGAACGACACCCTCACAGGCGGCGAGCGATCGGGAAACCTCGTAGCCGAAGTCGACATGGCCAGGGGTGTCGATCAGGTGGATCGTGTGGTCGACGTCGTTCGATTTCCAGCCCACCCGGACGTTTTGGGCCTTGATGGTGATGCCCCGCTCCCGCTCGATGTCCATCGAGTCGAGGTACTGCGCCCGCATGTCTCGCTTCTCGACGGCGCCGGTGAGCTCCAGGATGCGGTCGGAGAGCGTGGACTTGCCATGGTCGATGTGGGCAATGATCGAGATGTTGCGGATCGTGGAACGGTCCATCACCGGCTACCGCCGCGATTGAGCAGAGAGATATTGCGGATCGTGGAACGGTCCATCGGAAAGGTACGTCCTGGGTTACTCGTGGGCCGACGAGCCTACCGGTGGGGCTGGTCAACAAGGTTGCGCCCCGAGGTTCGGCGTGACGGGTCGGTGCTGCTAGCCTTTCCCGGCTGTTTGGAACGCCGGAGATGCTTCCGTCGTCCGTTTCGTTTCATCCGACCGGCAACGGTCTCTCACCCTCGGGACACACTGTGGCGAACATCAAGAGCCAGAAGAAGCGCATTCTCACCAACGCCAAGCGCCAGGACCGCAACAAAGCGGTCCGGAGCGAGTTGAAGACGCGCGTCAAGACCGCCGTCCGCATCGCGACCGAGGATCCGGCTTCCGACGCCAGCGCCGATGCCCTTCGCCTCGCCATCAAGCGAATCGACAAGGCTGCCACCAAGGGCGTCATCCACAAGAACCAGGCGGCGAACCGCAAGTCGAAGCTGATGCACCGCATCGCTGCGCTCCGGGCCGACTGAGTTCACTCGTCGCCTTCCGCCCGGGCACAACGTCCGGGCAACCACGACCTCGCCTCGGCGGGGTCGTTTCGCGTCCGGGCTGCGGTTGACGGTCCATCTGCCCGAGCAGGTACCGTGCCACATGGCCCAGCTACAGATACCGAACTTCGGACAGCTCCTCGCCCCCTTTATCGGCCAGGTTCCTCCATCGATCATGCCGAGGTTCCTCGCCCTGCTGGAGCGCGGCGCGGCCGATCGCTACCGGGAATGGGCGGCCATGCTGCCGGCGCATGCCGACGTGTTGTTGTTGTGCGCGGCGAGCGAGGACGAGATCGCCGACCGAGTCGAATCGGTGTTCTCGCTCGACGAGGCGTTGCGTGAGACTCTCGTCGCTCCTCTTCCAGGGGCGAAGCAGACCTACTACGAGGCCTTCAGCGGCATGGACGTGTGGGATCAGCTGCGGGTGCAGGCCAACGCCGAGCGTCAGGGTGCGCAGGCGTGGCGCAACATCGCCGCCCGGACAACCGACGACCGCGTCATCGCCGAACTCGCGGCTTGTTCGGCCTTGGAGGAGCAGAGCGCCGACCGGCTCGACGCGCTCATCACCGCGGCTGCGACGACAGCCGGAGCACAGGCCGCCACCGGCTGACCGGCCGACGCTCGCTCGGGGTGCGGGCCGTTGGGGGCGCCTCCCATCCCAGTTAGCCCATGCGGACATCCCACACAGCCAATTTCTCGGCCGATCGGGCCGGTGAACCGCCCATGTGGGATGCCTCGTCCACCGATCCGGAATGGCAGGATCAGGTCGTGCGAGTGCTCGACCTCTTCGACGCCTCGACCTCCGCGATCGTCCTCCCGGACGCGACGAGGACTTCGGCCCGCGAGGTCGGCCGGGATGGTCGCCGACTGGCAGCCGCGCTGCGGTCCTCGGGACTCGCTCCAGGCGACCGGGTTGCCGTGCAGTTGCCGAACGGGCCGACCTATCTCTGGCTGCTTGCCGCCTGCGCGGCTGCACGTCTGGTCCTCGTCTCGGTGAACACCCGCTTTACCGAAGCCGAAGCAGGCGACGTGATCGAGCGCTCCGGCGCTGCGTTCACCGTCCGGTCGGTCGACGCCCTTCGCTCCATCGCCACGGAGGCAACGGGGAACGGTGGGCTGCTCGACGAGGCCCGATCGGGTGATCCGTTCGTCGTCTTCACCACCTCGGGGACGACGAGCCGGCCGAAGCTGGTGCGCCACACGCAGGCGTCGATCGCCCACCACGGCTGGAACGCCACCCGTTCGTTCGGATACGACGAGAGCGATACGGCACTGATCGTGATGCCGTTGTGCGGCACCTTCGGATTGTCGAGCTTCACAGCCGCACTAGCGGCGAACTGCCGCATCGTCCTTACCGATCGCTTCGATCCGACCGTCACGGGTGGGCTCATCGAGCGTGAACGGATCACCGTCGTGAACGGGAGCGACGACATGTTCCACCGACTGCTCGGCACCGAAGTCGACCTGTCGACCATTCGCATGGGTGGGTACGCGCGCTTCAACTCGAGTCTCGACGGGATCACCGCTCGGGCGCAGGAGCGTGGTTGCACGCTTGCGGGCCTTTACGGGATGAGCGAGGTGCAGGCGTTGTTCGCACACCGCTCGCCCACATCAGCGGTGGCCGATCGCGAGCGCGCCGGTGGCGCGCTGGTCAGCGAAGCGGCAGCGTTCCGCATCGTCGACGGCGAACTCCAGCTTCGGGGTCCGAGCATGTTCGAGGGCTATCTCGCCGAAGGAGGCGACCGGATCGACACCGACCTCACCGGGCGGGCATTCACCGACGGGTGGTTCCGCACGGGTGATGCCGCTCACGAGGACGACGACCATACGTTCACCTACCTTTCGCGACTCGGTGACTCGATCCGCCTCGGCGGCTTCCTCGTCGCCCCGGCCGAGATCGAAAGTGCGTTGGTCGAGTTCGACGGGGTCACCGGGGCGCAGGTGGTCGCCGTGGAACGGCCCGACGGCGCACGGCCGGTCGCCTTCGTGACCGGCGACCCGACGATGTCGGAAGAGTCGATGATCAGCGCGCTTCGCAATGTGCTGGCCGTCTACAAGATCCCGCTGCGGATCATCCGGCTTGATGCGTTCCCCACGACCCCGAGCGCGAACGGCGACAAGATCCAACTCGGTCGCCTCCGAGCCACTGCGGCCGACCTCCTCAACACCCCACCGAACGAATCGGAGCCTCGACCATGACCATGCAACTCGGCGTCTGTCTGGCCAGCCAGATCACCGACATCGACTACGCCGTGCTCGCCGAGGAGCTCGGCTTCGACGATCTCTGGTTTGCCGATAGCCAAATGATCTGGTCCGACGTGTACGCCACGATGGCACTCGCCGCGGCGCGCACCACTCGAATCCGCATCGGGACCGGAGTTGCCGTCGCCGGAACACGCTCCGCTCCGGTCACGGCCGCAGCGCATGCAACGATCAACGCCATCGCCCCGGGTCGGGTGTTCTGCGGCATCGGAACCGGCAACACCGCAATGCGGGTGATGGGCCATCGCCCCATGCCGATCGCCGAATTCGAGGCGTACATCGAATCACTCCGTCCGCTCCTCAGCGGCGAGGAAGCCCCCCTGACCTGGCGCGGGAGGACCGCTCCGGTCCGCCACCTCATGCCCACCCAGGGCTTCGTCGACTTCATCCATCGCATCCCCCTCTACATCTCGGGCTTCGGCCCTCGGGCTATGGCGCTGGCGGCGACCCATGGCGACGGCCTGGTCATGTCGGTGCCACCCCATCCCTCGGCGGTCAAGCGCGTCTGGGGTCGGCTCTCGGCCGCAGCGACATCGGTCGGCCGCACGATCACCCCCGAGAATTACTTCACCTGCACGCTTACGACCGTCTTCGTCCTCGATGAGGGCGAGTCGGTCGACAGCGATCGGGTCCGAGCCGGCGTCGGCGCCTTTGCCATCGCCGGGCTTCACTACAGCTATGAGCAGTGGCGCGAGGCGGGATCACCGGACGCACCGGGCCGCTTCAGCTTCTGGGACGACTACGTCGCCATGCTCGCCGACACCGACCCATCGAGGGTCCACCTTCGGGTGCACCAGGGTCACAACTGCTGGGTGCTCCCCGAAGAGGAGCGATTCATCACGAAGGAGCTCATCGAATCCACCTGCCTCGTCGGCACCGCTGACCAGATCGCCGATCGTCTGCGCGCATTGGAAACCGCCGGTCTCTCCCAGCTCATGGTGCTCCCGCCGCTCGACGTGAAAGAGCAGGTGCTCACCGACATCGCCACGAAGGTCATGCCGCGGCTCCGCGACTAGTCTCCCGCCCATGACCGATCCCGTCACCCGCGCCAGCATCGAGGACTCCCTCCGCAGTTACTGCCGGGGTATCGACCGTCTCCATGCACCATCCGTCGCCGCCGCGTTCCACCCCGGCGCGATCCTCGTCGACTACGGCCCCCAACCCATGGCGATCGAAGCTTTCGTCGAGTACGCGCTCCCCTCGCTGCGCAAGAAGTTCGTCGCCACCCAGCACCGGATCAGCAACACCACCATCGACCAGGGCGGCGACAACGCACTGGTGGAGACCTACGTGCACGCCACCCACGTGGAGGAGGCCGCTGAAGGACGACGGCTGCACACCTTCGTCGGTCGCTACATCGACAGGTTCGAGGCGCGTGACGGCGCATGGAAGATCGCCCACCGCACACTGCGCAACGACTGGTCGACGGCGGCGCCGATGGCACCCACAATGTCCGGCACGTACGTGCCGAGCGGACGCGGCGACTCGCCCGACCCGATCTGGGGCTGACACCCTCGGGGGCTCAGTCCGCCGGTTCGTACCCGCCGGCCGTGAGGTACTCACGAACCCGCTGCTGGAGATGGCGGGCGCGTACCTCCTGATAGTTCCCGAGCGTCTGGGAACCCTTGCGGCTCGACCGGAAGCCACGGGTCTGGGCGGCCATGTTCGCCGTGTCCTCGTCGTAGACCCGGCCGAGTCCGCCGAGGCCTTTGGCAGTGGTGTAGCTGTCATCGACGTCGAGCTCGATCACCGACGGTGGAGGTGGTGTCTCACCGTCGAGCGGACGGGGTCGCATCATCAGCAGGTCGAAGTAGCTGGAATCGATCGAGGTCGGGTCGGGACGGAACCGGTAGACCATCCCCAACGACAGACCGGGGAAGAAAAAGGCGTTCGGAAAGGTGAAGTACTCGATCGAGTCGAGGGTGATCGACTCGCTCACGTGACTGAAATCGCGCCCGTACTTCGTGCTCATGTCACGCCGCACGAGGCCGGCGTAGAAATCACGAGCGCGCATACCTTCGGGCAACACCAGTGGGTCCATCCCGTGGCGCAAGTTGCGGGTGAGGTGGGCGAGGATCTGCTGCTCGGTCCTCAGCGCCGGACGCTGCGGGCTGTCAAGACCGGTGGTGTGCACGAATCGGCTGATGTTCGGCGCGAACACGTCGTACTGGGTGGTGACCTCGTCACCGAGCTGGCCGCTCGCGTGCGTTTCGCGCACGTGGTACGCCTCGAGGAAGGCTTCGGCCGCAGCCTTCCAATTGCAGGGAAGACGCTTGCGCACGTGCGTCTCGATGTAGCGGGCACCGATGTCGAACTCGGAAAAATGCGAAGGCAGCACCCCGAGGTAGTCCGACAACGGCGCCGCGTTCGCATCGAAGTTCACCCAGACGAAGCCGGCGAACACGTCAACCGGTAACTGCGGCAGACGGTGTGACTCGTCGGTCACGTGTGGGAAATCCCAGCGGTCGGGTATCTCGATAAGGTCACCTTCGAGCGACCAGGTCCACCCATGGAAGGGACACTTCAATTGGTTGGCGAAGCCACAGGTGCCGGGGCTGCGCAACTGCGTGCCGCGGTGCATGCAGGCGTTGTAGTACGCCTTGATCGTGCCGTCGGTCGTCCGGACGATCAACGCGGAGTGCGGCCCGACGTCGTAGACGTAGTAGTCACCCGACTCCGGGATGTGGTCGACATGGCACGCCCACTGCCACGTCTTGGACCACATGTGGTCGTACTCGGCGGCGGCGTAGTCGGGCGACGTGTAATTGGTGAACGGGATCTCGGCGTCACCCAGGAACACCGGGGATTGCTCTAGAAGGGGCCACGGCGGCCGGGTCGGGTCGTCGAGCAACTGATCATGGAGAGACGGACCCGGGGCGCGCGCGGTTCCGGGAGCAGCGACGGGGGCGGCAGCGACGTCACGTACATCGGTCATGGGCCTAAACCTAGGTCGCGGAGTGGAGAACGGCCAGACCACCGGCAGCGGAGCGGGGATCGGTCGGATTACCGGCGGCGGAGCGGGGATCGGCCGGACTACCGGCGGCGGAGTGGAGATCGGCGAGACCCTTACACGAGACTGCGCATCATGGATCCCACCCTGCGCCGAACCGCCCGCGATCTCGGTCCCTCGGATCTCGTGTGGGACCACTTCAGCAGGCCCCGGGTCGACGACACCGTCACCAAGGTTCACGCGGCCGCGGCCGCCGGATATGCGGCCATCGGCCTCTACCTGGGAGCGTGGGCGGTGCTGCGTGAGCAGCCGGCCGAACTGGAACGGGTCGACGAGGCGCTCGAGGCGACCGGACTCGTGGTGGCGAACATCGAGACGCTGCGCGGTTGGGCTGTGCCCGACGACGATGAGGCTTGGCGTCGCCAGGAGGCGTTGGCATACGACATGGCGGCGCACTGGGGATGTCGCTACGTGCAGGTGATCGGCGACGCAAACGGCCCGCTCGACCGGGCGGCCGAGGGTTTCGGGGCGCTCTGCGACCGGGCGGCCGAGCACGGCCTGCTCGTCGGACTCGAATGGGTGCCGAGCATGACCAACATCGGCGACGCCGCCACCGCCCTTCGGATCGTGACCGACGCAGACCGCGCCAACGGAGGCTTCTGCGTCGACTCATGGCACTTCACTCGTTCGACGAACAACCTCGACGACCTCCGCCATCTACCCGGCGACAAGGTGTTCGCCACACAGTGGAACGACGGCACGATCGCTCCGCAACACCCCGACTACCTACAGGACTGTCTCACCAATCGCGTCCCCCCGGGCGAGGGCGAGTTCGCTCTCGTCGAGATCGTCCGGATCCTCGACTCGATCGGCTCCACGGCACCCATCGGTGTGGAGGTCTGCTCGGCTGAGCTCTGGGCCGGTCAGGCGGACCACGCCGCACGTGTCAGCGCCGACGCCATGCGCCGCGTGCTCGCCCTGGCCCGGACCCCCTAACGCCGCGGGCAGTCCGACCGGGCTTCAACCGTCGAGTTCCACCGAAGCGATGCCGTTGTGCTCGGTCACCGGGAAACAGGCGATCGGCACCGACGCCGGTGGACCCTGATGAGCTCCGGTGCGTACGTCGAATTGGGCTCCGTGGAGCGGGCAGGTGAGCAGGGGTCCACGGAGGCGTCCTTCGGAAAGCTTGGCGTCGCGATGTGAGCAGTTGTCGGTCACCGCATGGAGTTCCCCGGCCACGCGACAGATCACGATGCCGTGTTCGCCAAGCTCCGGGAAGACCCGAAGCTGACCGTTTCGTAGATCGCTCAGATCGCCCAGTTCGAGTTGCTGTTCGGACATCGTTACGAGCGTATGCGGGGTCGACGACCAACCCGAACCGAGTGTCTCGGCTGCGCGCGTCAGCGGTCACGGCTGCGATGGACGGGGTCATCGGTCAGGGGCATCGGCACGAAGAGTTGATACCCGCGCGTCGGGCAACCGCCGTCAAGGGATTCCGCCCGGACGAATCTGCCGTTGCCCCAGGTGAACGCGTCGTACCCCGTCCACCGCTCGGACGGCCGGAAGACCGGTGAATCGTCGAACCGCCCGGGTCCAGCCGCTGTCGTGGTCTGGACACATATCTCGTCGTCCTCGCGACGATCGATGTTCACGAACCGGAACCGTCGCCGGAGCGTGGCGCTGTGCTGGTCGAACACGTCGTGGCGCCATTGGACAAGGCTGTGGAGCGCACGGCCCTTCTCGTCGAGGATCAGCACCTCTTCGCGCAGGCCGTAGCCGCCGTCGGAGTCGTAACTCGAACGCGTCGCAAACAGGGTGGGCGTGACACCGCCGAACGTGGTCGAGACGTCAAGTTGGCGCGAGCGCCCGAGCCTGCAGCTTCGCGACCGGTGGTCTTTGGTGATGACGATGCCCTCGGCACAGAGCTTTGCGGTGTTGAACTCGTCGGTCTCGAACAGGTTGATGGAGGGACGATCATCCTCGGGTGACGGTCGGATGGCGATCGTTGGACCGGGCGGCGGTGTGGCCCACGTCGGCCATGCCGACACGATGACGACGAAGCCCGGCACGGCAGCGACCATCAACAGCAGGGTGCCGTGCAGCCGAGTTCGGGCCTTCCCCCGACGGGTGCCGGAGGAAGGGGTGGTTTCCCGAGCTCGTTTCACCTGACGTCCGACGTCTCCGGCACCGCCGCTGGTTCCCGAACGGTCGTCCCCACCCCGATACGAAAGGAACGACCACCCTGAAGAGAGCTTCGCGCGTCTGGGTGGCGGGAGGAACACCCGCGGTGACACGGTTGCTCGCTAGCTCAAGTTGCCCAGCGGAAGGCCGATGAAGAAGTCAGTCGACCCCCACCGACCGAACGGCTGCAAGATGTCCATCCGCCACCCTCGTCAGTCGTCACTGCGCTCGGCCTCGCGACGCTTTCCTCGTCTCCGCAAAGCCGCGTCGTCCGTGGCGAACGGACCGGCGCTTACGCGGACCACCCTGGCCGCGTTCGTGCTGGGGGTCGTCTACCTCCCCGTCCTCATCGTCGTGCTCAGCCGCGGATCGTTCGATCACCACACCGCAGTTCTTGCCGCCGCGTTGATCACTGTCACCGTCGTTGCCGCCCGGCGCGTGCAGTGGCAGCGCCTTCCGCAGTGGTGCGAGGTGCTTCCTGCGTTGGCCCATCTCTGTGCGATCGCTCTCCTCCGACACAGCGTCCACGCGTCGAACACGTTGCTTTCGGCAACCGTCCTGCTTTCGGTGATCTCCGTCGCCGTCCGCGGGAACCGAGCCCAGATGGCGACCGTGCTCATCGGGATCGGTGCGGTGTTCGATGTTCCGGTCCTGTTGCTCGATGAGACGAAGTACGGCACCGCCGACGTCGGTCACGGCATCGTTCTTCTCATGGTCGGCGCGGCCATCGGGCTCGCGCTCGTTCGATCGGTCGAGCGGCTTCACAAGGTGGAGGATGCCCTGATCTCCACAGAGAACCGTTTCCAATCGATGTTCGAATCGGCTCCGATCGGCACCGCGCTCGTCGACCGCAATGGGGTTGTCGTCATGGCCAATGACGCGTACGTCGGAATCTTCGGGTCCGAGCAGACTCGGCACCGGCCACTGGTCGACATCGTCCATCCCGACGACGCCGAGGATCTGAGGGAGACACTCAAGTCGGTGTTCGCAGGTGCAGCGGCCCCCGCCCAGACGCGGCGACGAAGCAACGGCATCGACGAGGAGGAGCGTTGGGTCGAGCTTCGCCAGAGCCTCATCCGCGACGCTCATGATCAACCGGAATTCGTCCTGGTCCATGTGCTCGACGTGACCGATCGCGAGCGGCTTGAGTCACAGCTCCACTTCCAGGCGAACCATGACCCGCTGACCGGACTCCTGAACCGCCGGGGCTTTGGGCGGGAGTTCGCGCGCCACGTCGCACTCGCTGAACGCTACGGGCACGGTGGGGCGCTGCTCATGCTGGATCTCGACGGCTTCAAACGGGTGAACGACACGTTGGGGCACACCGAGGGCGACGCGCTCCTCCGTAACGTCGCGTCCGCCCTGAGGACCCGCCTCCGAGACACCGACATCGTGGCCCGGTTCGGTGGCGACGAGTTTGCCGTCATCATCCCGAACTCCGCACTCGACCAGGCCCTCGCCGTCGCCGATGCCGTGATCGCAACGATCGGCGCAGTAACCGCGGGCGAAGGTTCAGAGGTGTTGCACGTGACTGCCAGCGTCGGTCTCGCCCTGTTCAACGCGGCCGCCTCCGCGGAGGCCATGCTCTTCGACGCTGATCTCGCGATGTACGAAGCCAAGGAGTTGGGCAAGAACCGGGTCGTCGTCGCTAGTCAGAAGAACAACCGTCCAGTCGTGACTGGACCGGCCGCCATCGCCGGCCCCCTCGCGGCGGACGAACGGGAGCGTCGCCGCCGCGCCACCGAGCCGATCGCACGGACATGGATCGAGCGGATGTCCGCCTGGCTGGAGTCCGACGAATTCGTTCTCGAGATCGAGCCGACGATCGATCTGCGGCCCGGCGCAGACACGTCGTACGAACTGCACGTCCGCGTGTCTGGAGCCTCTGGCGTCCCGGCGACCATTGCGACCAGGCAGTCGAGCGACCCACGGGGAGCGGAAGCGGAGTAGACCATCGGCACGATGGTTCGTCGAGCGTACGAGTGGATGTTCCGGTCGCGGCAGACCGGGCAGATCGTCATTGCCCAGTTCCCGAACGTGGCGCTGGTCCTGTATCTCGCCGTCGCGCTGACCCGCCGCGTGCTCGATCCCGCGGGTGCTCTACGGACAGCGCTCGACTGGGTCGCCGTCGGCGCGCTTGCCTGGTGGGCGATGGACGAGGTCGTGCGGGGTGTCAACCCATGGCGACGTGCACTCGGTGTGTTCGGCTGTTTCGCCGCAGTGACCGGCGTCTGGGCGCTGGTTCGCTAGTCCCGCGAGTCACAAGACAGTTCGAAAGCCGGCTGGCTACATCCGGTCGAAGTCGGGAGCGCGCCGTTCCCGTCGCGCCAGCCCGGCCTCTTTCGGGTTGCCCGTCTGCACGGCGAGGATTTGGGTGCGGTTCTCGATCTCCTTGGCATGGCGAAGGCTCGGCGCGTCGAGGGCGACGTTGAGCCCGAGCTTGGTCTGCCACACGCCGAACTCGTTGTTGGCGGCGATCCGTCTCGCGACAGCGAGGGCGGCGTCGAGAAGGTTCGGCTGGGGCACGACCTCCTGCACGAGGCCGATCCGGTAGGCCTCGGTCGCATCGATGATCCGACCGCTGAGCATCATCTCGCGCGCCCGTCCGGCACCGACGATCTTCGGCAGCAGGTAACTCGTGCCCATGTCGAGCGACGAGAAGCCAGCAGTGATGAAGGCCGATCCGAACCGAGCCGACTCGGAAGATATGCGTACATCACAATGCAGGGCGTACGCCAGGCCACCCCCGACCGCTGCTCCGTTGACGGCAGCGATGACCGGGACCGAGAGCTCGTAGAGGCGCGTCATCTGGTCAGCGAGCCGCACCTGACCGTCGTATGACGTCTTGAGTGGGGTACGTGACGGTTTCGTCCACGCCGTCCCCGTACCGCTCAGATCCGCGCCCGCACAGAACGCCCGACCGGCCCCTGTGATGATCACTGCCCGGACCTCTCCCGACGCCTCGATCTCATCGAGAGCGGCATCCAGGTCGTCGAGCAGGGTGCCGTCGATAGCGTTGAGCAGGTCAGGTCGGTTCAGCGTGACAAGAGCAAAGCTGAACGCGCTACCCGAGGTCGGGAGTGCCAGCAGCCTCCAGCTCGGGTACGGGAACGTCGAGGACAGGACGAAAGCCAGCGCCCTGTCCCTCGTTGACCCGAAGACGATCGGTGACGTTTCAACATGAGCCTCTCGGTCTACGAACGAACCCGCGAGCTCGGTCTTCTTCGAGCCGTTGGGGCGCTCCGGTCGCAGGTCCGGTCCTCCGTGCGCTGAGAGTCGGTCATCACCGCGTTGCTCGGCACCGCCCAGGGCATCGTGATCGGCATCCTTCTCGGCTATGCCGTGATCATCTCGTTGCGCGACGAAGGTCTGAGGTCCTTCACCATTCCGGTCACCACGCTGATCGTGGTCGTGGTGCTCGCCGTTGTCGCCGAGATCGTCGCTTCTATCCGACCCGCCGGACGCGCCGCCAAGCTCAACATCTTGGACGCGCTGGCCCGCCACTGACCACCATGTGGTCGTGCGACGCTACGGCTGCGTGGGTCAGCGGAACCGGGTGCCATCGAGACGGAACGTCTGCAGCGTCGAGATGCCATTCGCGCAGTCGGTCACGTGCAGTCGTACTACTTCGTTCGTCGAGCTGAGTCGAAGCGGCGGGTCGGGTGGGCACGGTGACTCGACCGCTTCGTTGATCGTCCGGGCGCCGTTGAGCACGGCGGAGAAGGCGTTAGTGAGCGTGGTGCCCTTGAGCCGCCACAGTGTCGTTTCAGTTCCGCCACCACCCGACTCGTTCATCGCCGTATGGTCGACCACCACACCGATTGTGCCGTCGGGGAAGCGGAGCACGTCAGGGCGGATTCCGGGCGAGTAGCGCTCGTCGTATCGCTCCGAGAATCCGGCATCGATCACCATCGTCGCGACCACCGTCGATGTGGTGGTCCCGACCCGCATGACGACGAGGCACGCCCGCGGCGATCCGTCACTCCACGCGATCGCCGCGACGAGACGTCGACTCCCGGCCTTCCACGGCCCGGCCGAGTCGGTTACGGGAACGGAACAGGTGCGCCTTGCCAAGGTGAGCGCCGATCCGGGAACTGCCGCCTCCGCGTGACCCGGAGGCAGCAATGCGAAGAATCCCGCGGTCGCGGTCAGCAGACATCGCCGGGCGGCGACCCGAGACCGGTGGCGGGCAGCGTGGCGCACCGACCCATACTCGTCGACAACGGACGACACACCGTTGACCATCAACATGCCGCAGACCTTCTTTCCCTAGAGGTGGCGTGCAAGGATGACGCTGTGCTGCGGTGGGCAATCCTCGGGACCAGTTTCATCTCCGACACGATGGCGAAGGCGATCGAGGCAAGCCCCGGCTCCATCGCCACGCTCGTAGTCGGACGGGACCCGAAGCGTCTCGAAGCATTCCGCGTTCGACATGGCATTGCCCGTGCCGCGAGGAGTCTCGAAGAAGCTCTCGCCGCTCCTGACGTCGACGTCGTTTATGTCGGGACGCCGAACCACGTCCACCACGAGGCGACGATCCTCGCCGCTGCCGCGGGCAAGGCCGTCCTCTCGGAGAAGTCGCTCACGGTGTCGATGGAGCAGGCGAACGCATTGCTTGCGTCCGTGCGGGACTCCGTGTTCTTCGTCGAGGGTCTGATGTACCTCGCGCACCCGGTGATCGCCCGCTTCGTCGACGTGCTCCGCGACGGGCGCCTCGGCACACTGAAGGCAGTCCATGCGAGCTACGCCGCAAACATCGCCCATCTCGTCAATCCCGAAGGGCGGGGCGCGATCTACAACCTCGGGTGCTACCCGGCGTCGCTCGTGCAACTGGTGATGGATGCGATCGGCGGTGATGGAGCCTTCGCTCGGTGTGAGCTCACGGCGCTGGGCACGGTGTCAGAGGCTGACGGAAGCATGTGCGAGACGGCGGCAACCGTTCGTTTCGACGGCGGAATTCTCGCCACGATCCACACCGCCGAGACGTACGGCAACACCTCGCGGTTCGAAGTGCAGGGAACCGACGGAACCCTCACATTTCTCACCAATCCTTGGCTCCCCGGACGTGGCGACAACTCGTTCATTTGGCGGCCCTTCGACGGCGACGCGCAGACCATCGTCGTGACGGATCCGCTTGATGCGTTCGATCATCAGGTGCGCATGGTCGAGGCCAACATCGCCGCCGGCCGACTGGAGGCCGAGCGTCCGAGCCCGCGCCTCGACGATTCGTTTCAGCTCATGCGCTTCCTCACCGAATGGGAAGCGGCGGCGCGCGGCTAGCCCCGAAACCCGCGCCGAGATTGGTGCCTGGGTCGCTCCAGGAGCGACCGAACGCACACTCTTCCCTCGCTCGGACAAGTTGGTGACAGTGTGTCGTCAGGTTTGCCCGGGCGAGACCAGACCGGTTTCGTAGGCGGCGACGACCAGTTGGGCCCGGTCGCGGGCGCTGAACTTGGTGAGCAGGTGGCTGACATGAGTCTTGGCCGTTGCATGGCTCATGAAGAGTTCGTCGGCAAGTTCGGCGTTGGAGAGTCCTCTGGCGACGGCTGCGAGCACTTCGCGTTCGCGCGCGGTCAGCTGTCCGAGTCGTGAGTCGTTAGCCGTCGCCATTGGTCGTCGAACGAAGTCTTCGATCAACCGGCGGGTGATGCTGGGGGCCAGGAGCGCTTCTCCGGCGGCGACGACCCGAACTGCTGCAAGCAGTTCGGGCGGGAGTGTGTCCTTGAGCAGGAAGCCGGAGGCACCGGCCCGAAGTGCTTCGTGGACGTAGGCGTCGAGGTCGAAGGTGGTCAGGATGAGGATGCGTACCGCATTCAGCGTTGGGTCCGCCGTGATCACTCGCGTGGCTTCGAGTCCGTCCATCTCGGGCATGCGGATGTCCATCAGGATCACGTCCGGCCGCTCGCGTTTGGCCAGCTTGACCGCTTCGTAGCCGTTGGCCGCTTCGCCGACGACCTCGATGCCGTCCTCGGCCCGGAGCAGCGCGAGGAACCCGCGTCGTACGAGCGCTTGATCGTCAGCGACGAGCACTCGGATCGACGGAGTCATCGCGGAACGCCAGCGGTGTTGCCGCCGACCGTCTCGAGCGTGGACGAGATCGGTGAATAGTTCGACCCCTCCGTCGGGTTGCGGAGGTGCGTGAGCAACCGTCGGAGGTCATTGAGCGCATCGCGACTGATCGTCGAGATGGCGCGAAGGGCATCGCCAGTTACGTCGATGTCGCTGTCGACAAGACGCGAGCCGGTTTCGGCGTGGCGAGCGATCGTGTCTATGGACCGGGTGAGGACGGTGCGAAGTTCGTCAGCGATGCGGAGCCGCTCGTTCGTCAGGACGAGATGCGAGTGTCGGGTGCGTGCTGCGGCGTCGATCTGCCGTTCGTTCAGTTCGGTGGCTCGTCGACTCCGGTCGCGTCGCATGACATGCCCGGTGACGGCCGACCCGGCGAAGAACACGCTCGCCCAGACCGCTCCACTGGCGCTCAGGTCGGGCGGTTTCGACAGGGCAACGATCGTGATTCCGGCAACTGTCCCTACCGCCGCACTGATGACTCGCGGAGGCGTGGCATGGGCAGTAACCGAATACAGCCCGATCAGCAGCACCAACGTGAGGACCCCGAACTGGTAGTCGCCGATGATCAACACAAGACCGAGAACCCAGGCAAAGGCGTACGAAACCGTCGGGTATCTTCGCCGGAACGCGAGCGTCGCGGCGCATCCGAGACGGAGCGACAACGCCCAGACATCGTTCGGCATGAAGTCCGGTCCGCCGGGTGTCGGATGGGACGCGATCACTTCGAGGATTGCTATCGCCGCCATCAGTATCGCCAGTGCTGCGTCCCAGGTCGGCGGGGAGAGTCGTCGACGATCGGGGTTCGGCTCGAGGTCGACCGGGAGAGCCGTCGCTTGATAGGTCGGTTGTATGGGGCTGATTCCGGTCCGGGTGTCGAGTGTGGCTCTCACCCGAAACCCACCACCGGGCCTCGGTCCCGCGTGGACGTCGCCGCCGTACATGTGAGCTCGTTCTCGCATTCCTACGAGTCCGTTCCCCCCGCCGTGGGTGGCGGCCTCGTGGACCGTGACGCCACGACCGTTGTCATCTACGGTCAGACCGATGTGGTCGTCCGTCGCCTTGATGGTCACCGTCGCGGCGACCGGACTTCCGGCATGGCGAACGATGTTGGTGAGTGCCTCTTGCACGATTCGGTACGCGGCAAGCGATACCCCGGCGGGGACGGTTGCCAGTTCGCCATCGATGTTCAGGGTGACGGCGAGATCGGTGCTGCGGCTCTGATCGACGAGTGTTGCGATCGTCGCAACGGACGGAGCCGTCGTCGAGTCCGAGACTGTGCCGGTTCGCAGGATTCCAACCAATCGGTCGAGTTCGACCCCGGTGCTGTCACAAGTGCATCGGATTGCATCGAGCGACCGGGCCGCCTCGGTCGGTCGACGGTCGATGAGGTGCGCACCGATCCCCGCTTGCACGGCGATGACACTCAGCGAGTGCGCGACCACGTCGTGGAGCTCCTGGGCCATGCGAAGGCGTTCGTCGGCGGCCACCACTTCGGCGGTCTCGATCGCCGCTGCTGCTCGTTCGATGGCGATCTCTGAGGCGCGGTGGTCGCTCGCTCGTTTGCGGTGGACGGCAAGACCGGATGCGAACGCCACGGTCAGGAGCGACAACCCGAGCAGGGGAACCGCCGTCAGCAGGATGGTGCCGGTGGCAACGAGGACAACGTAGAAGGCCGCCATCTGCGCAAGGCCTCGCACGGCCAGTCGCAGTGGCAGGTATGCAGCGACGCTGTAGAGGGCGATCAGAACGGCGAAAAACGCCACGGTGTCGCGCTGGTGGGAGAACTCGATCGGGAGTATCAGGATGAGAGCTGATGCGAGCGCCCGTAGCGGCCAGCGTCGCCGCCCGACGAGCGTTACGCACACGGCGATTGTCACGACCCAACCAACCCAGTTGTCGGGCCCGAAGAGATGGGCATCGGCGTCTTGGACATCAATCCGCGTGACGAGAGCGACCAGAGCGACGGCGACCATCGAACCGGCGAGCGCGTAGTCCCAGGCGTGAGCGCGCAGATCGCGACGAACGATGCGATCGAACCTCATCGATTGACCGTAGACCCTGCCGGCAAGAGGCACATCGGTCTACAGGATGAGAACGTCATGCGCCTGCCGGGCGAGAGTGGGCGCACAGAGTTCAATCTGTCGGCTCGAGCGAACGCCCCAGGCCCGATGTGCCAGCCCGACTCCGGGGCGCATCGTGGTTGGCATGACCACTACAACAACCCTTACCCCACCCGTTTCTCCCCCCGGACAACGTCGCATCGTCGCCCGCGCTGTCGATGTGACGAAGATCTACGGCGCCCATGACGCCGTCGTCAACGCCCTCGACGGTGTCACGGTCGGCTTCGACGCCGGCCGGTTCACGGCCCTGATGGGACCATCCGGATCAGGGAAGTCGACCCTCCTGCACTGCCTCGCCGGGCTCGACACCGTGACTTCGGGTTCGATTCGCATCGGGGACATCGACCTCGCAACGCTGCACGACGCCGAGCTCACTCGGCTTCGTCGTGACCGGATCGGCTTCGTCTTCCAGTCGTTCAACCTGATCCCCACATTGAACGCATTGGAGAACATGACCCTTCCGATGTCACTCGCCGGACGCAAACCCGACCCGGCCTGGCTCGACCACATCATCGACACGGTCGGGTTGCGCACCCGGTTGACGCACCGTCCGTCGGAGTTGTCCGGAGGGCAACAACAGCGCGTCGCCGTCGCTCGCGCCCTGGCCTCGCGACCCGAGATCATCTTCGCCGACGAGCCCACCGGCAACCTCGATTCCCACGCCGGAGCCGAGATCCTCACGTTCCTGCGCAACGCCGTTCGCGAGCTCGACCAGACCGTGGTGATGGTCACCCACGACCCGACCGCCGCTGCCTACGCCGATCGGGCCGTGTTCCTGGCCGACGGCCGGATCGTTGGCGATCTCGTCGATCCGACCGCCGCCATCGTCCTCGACTTCTTCAAGCAGGCCGGGAGCTGAGCCATCATGGCGACGCCACACGAGATGAAGACGACGGACTCGGGCCGTCGTTTGGCGGCCTTCGGCAACCGGAACTTCCGGATGTACTTCGTCGGCCAGACGATTTCGAGCATCGGGTCGTGGACGCATGCCCTCGCCGTCACCTGGCTCGTGTTGGAGTTGACGAACCGCAGCGACCGGCTCGGCGTCACGATGGCCTTGCAGTTCCTTCCCCTGCTGCTTCTCGGCGCCCCCGCCGGCGTGCTGGTCGACAGGTTCGACAACCGTCGCATCCTCGTCGTCACGTCAGCGGTGTCCGGTCTGCTCGCCGCGACGTTCGCCGCCGTCGCTCTGTCGGACCACATCACGATCTGGTGGATCTACACCCTGACCCTCGTGTTCGGCATCGCCTTGGCAGTCGAACGACCGGCGATGCAAGCGATTCTGTACGAACTCGTGGGACCGCAACTGCTCCCCAGTGCGGTCGCGACCAACAGCACGATTGCCTCGGTTTCACGCCTCATCGGTCCCGCACTTGCCGGAGCACTGATCGCGACCGTCGGTGTCGAAGCCTGTTTCATCGTGAACGCCGCGTCGTACGTCGTCGTCATCGGGGCGTTGCTCGCGCTGCGCTCATCTGAACTCGTGCATCGGCCGGCCATCGGGAGCGCGAAGGGAAAGCTCCGCGAAGGCTTCGAGTACGTACGCACCCACCGCGATGTCGCTCGACCGTTGCTCGTCATGAGCGTCGTGGGCACCGTCGCCTACAACTTTCCCACCACGTTCCCGTCGATGGTGCGCTTCGGGTTCCACCGGGGTGCGGGATCGGTGGGCATCGCGATGAGTGTCAGCGCGATCGGCTCGATCGTGGGTGGCATCTACATCGCCGGGGTCAAGCCGCACCCGCGTCGGACACTGGCGCTTTCGCTGGCAGGCTTCGCCGTGTCGTGTCTCGCGCTGTCCGTCGCTCCTGGTTTCTGGCCGTTCGTCGCCATGAGCGTCGTCCTCGGTTTCGCCTCAGCGTCGTTCCAGTCGGTGACCACAGTTGTGCTCCAACAGGCCACCGAACCGGCGATGCAAGGACGGGTCATGGCCCTGCACCAGATGGCCCTGTTCGGGACCACACCACTCGGCGCCCTGCTCATCGGATGGATCATCCAGGCCACCTCGGCTCGGGTGCCGTTCGCCCTCGGTGGTCTCACCGCCTTGATCTGTGCGGCGGCTATCCAAGGCCCTCGCCTCACCTCCCTGCGCACCGACCGAGCTGGTTCGAGCGCAGCGTCTCCCACCACCGTCGACGCACGGCCCGACTCGGCGCCCGCGCTCATCCAACCCACCTGATCGAAAGACGACACCACCATGATTGCCAAGCTCACCGTCAAGCAGCTCGCCGCCAACAAGATGCGGCTCCTCGCCACGTCGTTCGCGGTCATCCTCGGGGTCGCGTTCCTCTCGGGGACCCTCATCCTCACTGACACCATCCGTGGCACCTTCGACTCCCTGCTCGCGAAAGCGGACAAAGGTACGGACGCATACATCCGGGCGGCCAGCCCGCTCGAGCGTGGCTACGGAGAGAGCAGTCGGCCGATCAACGCTGAACTCCTCGACACCGTTCGCAGTATCGACGGCGTTGACCAGGCCAGCGTGGAAGTCTCCGGCTACGCCCAGATCCTCGACCATGGCGGCAAAGCAGTGGGCACCGCGCAAACCGGTGTCCTCGGGATGAATTGGGTGACAGTCCCCGCACTCAACCCCTTCACCATCGTTTCCGGGCGCGCGCCGCTGCACTCAAAGGCGAAGTGGTGGCAGTTCGCGCCGTGGTGGTTGACTTCCTCGACCGAGCCCATCGAGATCGCCATCGACAAGCATTCCGCCGAAGTGGCGAAGCTCGACGTCGGCGACCGCACGACCGTGCTCACAGCAGGCGACCCACACGAGGCCACCGTTGTCGGCATCACGCGTTTCGGTGAGGTCGATACCCCAGGTGGGCTGTCCGTGGTGCTGTTCGACGATGTGACCGCCGAGGCGGTGCTCAACAAGCCCGGCCAGGTCGACGCGATCGCGGTGACCGCCCGAGATGGCGTCGACCAAGACACCCTTGTCGCTCGACTCGCTCCGGTCGTGGGTACCGGGACCGAAGTGATCGCCGGTGCTGTGCTGACCGCGGAGCACCAGAACGACATCGGCAAGGACATCAGCCAGTTCGGTGTGTTCCTCACCATGTTCGCTCTCATCGCCTTGTTCGTCGGTGCGTTCATCATCAACAACACGTTCTCGATCATCGTGTCCCAACGGACCCGAGAGATGGCGCTGTTACGCGCAGTCGGGGCGACCGGCCGCCAGGTTCGACTTGCCATCCTGGCTGAGGCCGCGGTGACGGGACTGCTGGCGTCGGCAGTCGGTCTGCTCGCGGGAGTCGGCGTCGCCAAGGGCCTGCGTGCGCTTCTCAGCGCATTCGGGGTGGACATTCCGCTCGACACGCTGCAGATCACCATGGCGACCGTGCTCGGCTCCATCATCCTCGGTGTCGTCATCACCTTGGCTGCGGCCGTTCTCCCGGCCCGGCGAGCGTCACGTGTTGCCCCGATCGCCGCGCTGCGCGACGTTGCGAAGGACCGCTCTGCCGTGTCAGGGTCACGTATCGTCGGAGGCACCCTGACCACAGTTGCCGCTGGCGCGATCCTGCTCGTCGGTCGCAGCGCCGCCAACATCACGACTGTCGGAGTCGGCGCCGTCGCGCTGCTCGTCGCCGTCTCCGTGCTGGGCCCGGTCCTTGCCCGTCCGCTCGCCGCTTTCCTCGGCACGCCGATCGCTCGCCTGCGGGGCACCGCCGGTGCGATCGCACGCCAGAACGCGATGCGCAATCCGAAGCGGACCGCTCGCACGGCGTCGTCGCTCATGATCGGAGTTGCCCTCGTCAGCTTTCTGGCGATCTTTGCGGCGTCGGTGAAGTCTTCCGGGGCAGGAGCGTTTCGCGATGACTTCCGAGGCAACGTGATCGTCGACTCCGGCGCGATCGACGCCAGCACCGGCCTCACCCCCAACGTCGCTGCCGGCCTCACCACCCAGCCTGGCGTGAACCTCGTGACCGAGCAAAGAATTTCGGCCATCGAGACCGATGGAACCCCCGGGTTTCTCAACGCCTACGACGTCGGCACTATCAACGCGATGTTCGACCTCGGCCAGGTCGACGGCGACCTCACCCGACTCGGTCCCGACGGCATCGCTGTCACCCGCGGAACCGGACCCCACGCAGTGCGCCTCGGCGACACCCGGGCCATCACCTTCCCCACGGGAACCGTCACGTTCACCGTCAGAGCCATCTATGACCGGGCCGCCGACACGGTTGGGGACCAGTTCGTCGGCCTTGCGGCTGTCGAAGCGAACCTCCCTGAACGACTCGACTCGCGGATCTACGTCAGCGCTGACGACACCAGCGTCGTCGAGCGCGCCGCCGCTACATACCCGACCGCAAAGGTGCTCACCACCGATGCCTTCATCGAGCAGCAGAACGGTGAGCTCGACACCGTCCTCGCCCTCATGTACGCACTCCTCGGCCTCGCGGTGTTCATCGCGATCCTCGGGATTGTCAACACGCTCGGGCTTTCGATCCACGAACGCAAGCGTGAGCTCGGACTGTTGCGCGCCGTCGGTATGAGCCGCGCCCAGGTCCGCACCAGCGTCCGCGGGGAATCCGGGATCATCGCCCTGTTCGGAACCGCACTTGGACTCCTCCTCGGCACGTTCCTGGCGTGGACCATGGTCCACGCCGCTCCGGTAGGTGGACGGGACCGGCTCATCGTCCCGACCGGTTCACTCATCACCATCGCTCTGATCGCGACAATCGCCGGGATCGGCGCGGCAATCGTGCCTGCTCGACGCGCCGCCCGCATCAACATCCTGACCGCAATAGCCACCTGAGGCGGAAGCCGCGGCGCGCAGCTAGCCGGGCGACCCGCAGAGGTTGTTGCGCTGGGTCGCTCCAGGAGCGACCCAGCGCACACTCTCCCAACGAAACCGCAGTACGCGGGATTGATCCGGCGGACGCTGCGGTGCGAATGTGGTCCGGGGGCGATCCGGTGCCGCCTGCCATGGCCCGAACATCCAAGAATGAGGTGCGCGATGTGCGCAGGTGACCACGACGGACACGATCACGCCCATGAGGCCGCGCACGCGATGCCCCAACAGACCGAGGGGGCGGCCGTCGATCCGATTCACCTCGAGCCCGTCGACGAGATCCGGATCGTCACGCTCGTCGACAACAGCTATGACGGGCTGATGACCGACATGGGGCCGGCGACCCGCGCGGCTATGGGCCGCACACCGCGCGTCCCCGCGGAACAGTTCGAGGGTGGTGTGACTGTTCCCGGCCTGGTCGCCGAGCACGGATTCTCCGCCTTGGTCACGGTGCGGCGCGGCGCACGGACGCACACGTTGCTCTTCGACACAGGAGTGTCGCCCGACGGCATGGCCGCGAACATGGAACGTCTCGACGTGCAGGTCGGTGATATCGCGGCCGTGGTATTGAGTCACGGCCACTTCGACCACGCCGGTGGCTTCCTCGGTCTTGCCCGGCTCCGCAAGCGGGCGGGCATCCCGCTCACCCTGCACCCCGGCGTCTGGACGCCGCGCCGCGCCGCTTTCCCTGGGCAGGCTCCATGGGAACTCCCGGTGCTCAAGCGCAGCTCGCTCGAGGGCGAGGGCTTCCAAATCATCGAACGACGCGAGCCCTCCGCTCTTCTCGACGGCAGCGTCCTCATCACCGGAGAGGTCGACCGCACCACGGATTTCGAGACGGGCATGCCGTTTCACGAGGCCCTCCACCGCGGCCGGTGGGCACCGGACCCGCTGATTCTCGACGACCAGGCCATGGTGGTGAACGTGCGTGGCAAGGGCCTCGTGGTGCTGACCGGTTGCGGCCACGCCGGGGCGGTCAACATCGCCCGCCATGCCATGCGACTGACGGGCGTGGACCGTCTCCACGGACTCCTGGGAGGATTCCACCTCACCGGTCCGGCTTTCGAGCCAATCATCGAGCCGACGGTACGTGCACTTACCGAGATGCAGCCCAGCCATGTTGTGCCGGCCCATTGCACCGGCTGGCGGGCCCAGGTGCGCCTCGCGACGGCGCTCCCCGACGCCTACGTCCCCAATGCCGTCGGGACCACGTTCACCGTTGCCGCGGCCGCCTAGTAGAGGGGAGAAACAGGTCCATACTGGCTGTCGACATCAACGACGACCGAGGATCGATCATGAAGCAGAACGTTCCATGGCAGGGGCTCAATCATCTTGCCTTGATTACCAACGACATGGACGCGACGGTGCGGTTCTGGCACGGTGCCCTCGGCGCGCCGCTGGTCGCCACGATCGGCACCGACACGTTCCGGCACTACTTCTTCTCGTTCGGTCCGAAGAGCTCCGTTGCCTTCTTCGAGTACCGGGGGCAGCACACGAACGAGCTGGCCAAACCCGCCGGCGTCTTCGATGCCCGCGCCGGCCAGTTCGACCATCTCTCGATGGACCTTCCCGATGAGGCGGCGCTGCTGGCGTTGCGCGAACGTCTCCTCGGCGCCGGTTCCGAGGTGACCGACGTGGTCGATCACGGGCTGATGCGATCGATCTACTTCAGCGATCCGAACGGGATCGCCCTCGAAGCGTCCTGGTGGGCAAACGATCCCACGAGCGGCGAGCCCGATTTCACCAACAGCTCGTTCTTCCAAGACTCCGACCCTGTGCCCGCCATGGCCGAGCTTCTCTCCGGCGGGTTGCGGACCATCCCGAAGACGCATCTCGTCGACGAACCAACTGACACGTACTGACCCTCCGGCGACGGGCCGGCACCTCTCCTGTCCTCGTCAGCGTGACTTCAGAGCAGGGTCAGCACCAACCCGCCGAGAGCAAGGTGATACGTCACCATGATCGTCACGTTTGCCCACCGTTCCTCCCGGACGAACCGGTTCCAGCCGAGCACGGCGTCGGAAACGACGAACGCCATTGCACCAACCATGCCAGCGATCCGACCAGTCGCCCCGACCAGGACAGCCATCACGACGATCACCGCGAGGTAGAGCCCGACCGCCGGCGCGAGTGAGCCGCTCCCCCGGACGATCCGCGGACCGGCGAAGACCCCTACTCCCAGCGACAGCACGACGACAGGCACGACGGTCCACGTACGGTGCACCCCGATCGTCAGCGCCCCGATAAAGAAGATGGCGTGACCGACCCAGAACGCCCCGAGACCCACGATGAACCTGTCGACTGCCGGAAGCAGGGCCACGTCACCCAGCAGACAGGCGACGAGACCGAGCGTGAACCACACCCGAGCGGAGGACGGGGATGCGTCAATCGTAACCGCCGCGGCGATCATGGCGATCGTGACGAGCGGCTTGCTCCAGGCCTCGACCCGGTCGTCGTGACGAAGCCGTGACCACCAGTTCGCGACGGCCCCGACAACAGCGATCCCGATCGCGGCCCATGTCGCGGTGTTCACAGTCGCGAGCCTACGGGAGTGCCCCGGACCGGACCGGGTGTCATGCTCCTGACGGGACGAAAGGCCCTGTCCTCCGTAACGACGCAGTCCGTACGCTCCACCCATGAACAACCCTACGGTCGGTGAACAGCAAGATGTCCTCCACAGTGGAAGCGTGTGGGAGCGCGATCTTTACGCCACGCTCACGTCCCATGTGGCGAAGGAGCGTGGCCTGCTCGAGGAGTACGTCGAAGCGGCGAAAGGAACACAGTCAGCGGCGCTCGGGTATCTGGTGAATCTGCTGATCGAGGACGAGAAGCGCCACCACCGGATGTTCAACGAGCTGGCGGCTTCGCTCAAGAGCGAAGCCGAGCTGTCCGCCGACAAACCGGTGGTTCCACGAATGGACTTCCGGTCGTCGAACGCAACGGCGATTGTCGACGTCGCTCATCGTCTGCTGGAGAACGAGAAGGACGACGCCCGGGAACTGAAGGCGCTGAAGAAGACGCTCCGCGATGTCGAAGACACGACGCTCTGGGGCCTTCTCGTCGACCTGATGGAACGCGACACCGAGAAGCACATCGCCATCTTGAACTTCGTCGAGAAGCACGCCAAGAACAGTCGCTGACCTGCCGCCCGCTGGGTGCTCCAAATAATCGGCACACAGGTCGCTCACATTCTCCTCACATCGCGAGCCGACGTTCACTCTGCGAGTTCATCGATCACGGACGTGATCGTGCTCGCGGTAGACGTCGCCCCGGAGGAGACCACCTTGAACGCAACCCGCTTTCTCGCACCGATCGCCGCTTTCGCTCTCGTCTTCGGCGTCAGCGGATCAGCGCACGCGCAGACGCCGACTTCGACCTCGATCGTCGCCGTTGTCGTGGTTCCTGCGGCCCCGACTGACGCGACGACCACGATCAGGCCGTCCACCAGCACCTCAGTCCCACGACGGGTCATCACGTGCGAGAACGCGCGGAATCACGGTGAATACGTGTCGTCGCGGCCAAAGGGTGAGCGGGCGAAGGCGGCGAAGAGCGATTGCGGAAAACCGCATCGTCCGACCACGACCCTCGCCCCGAAAACGACCCTTGGCGGCCCAACGACCATGGTGACGACGACCGTTACAACGAAGCCACAGGTCAGCGCAACCTCAACCACCCTGAAGCGCCACGACGATGATCAGGACGAAGACGAGAACGAGGACGCCAGAGGCGACAAGGGCAACCGCAGCGGCAAGGGATCGAAGGGTCGCGGAAACGAAAAGGGAAAGCACCGGGATTGACCCGTCAACGGAGCCTTGCGTACTTGGTCGTCGTGAGCTTCGCGGAGGAGCGGGCCCAAAACACCCGCTGAGCACTGTCGCGATGGGCGTTGGTCCGCGCGCATAGTTCTCGGAAGACCGACCGGCTACCGCGGGACAACCCGGGTCCGGTCTACTCGGCCTGGTCGTCCGGCGGCGCGTTGGCCAGGAGTTCGCGCCAGCGTTCTTCCGGAACGTGGGTCGGCGTGGTGGTGGCGAGGAAGTCCAGCAGGACGTCGAGGAAGCGTTCCGTGTCGCGCCACGGAAGGAAGTGGCCGGCACCTTCGAGGATCTCCAGCCGCGCCCCCGGCATGGACTCGGCCGCGAGATGGGCGTGGCTCACCGGGATGATGCGGTCACTGTCCCCCCAAACGATGAGCGTCGGCAACGCCTCCGCCAGGTACAGCCGATCGTGCGCACTTACCCGCTGACCGGCGATATCGATCACCGAACGGACCGTATGGATGAACGCCTGCTGGCCGGCCCGATCCGTCAATGTGGTGTAGCCCTTCCACACCTCGGCCAGTGAGTCATCGGGCTTCCAGCCAAGCCGGCGGGGCAACCAGCCGAGCCACTCCCCCGCTTCACGGACCTTCCGATGGAGCAGCACGGGGACCACGTATTCAGCGCCCGGCAAGGTCACGGCCCGAAGGATTGGGCTGACCTCCCTACCGAGACCACCCGAGGCAACGAGTACCAGTCGCTCGACGCGTTCAGGGAATTGGTACGCGAACTGCATGGCGACGCCACCACCGAGCGAGTGGCCGATCACCGTGGCCCGCTCGAGCCCGAGCACGGCAAGGAGGTCGCGGACGCCGCTCGCGTAGGCGCCGAGTGAGTAGTCACCGCGAGGTTTCGCCGAGTGGCCGTGCCCGAGCAGGTCGGGAGCGACGACGGTGTAGTGCTCGGCCAGCGCCGGGAGTACGCCCCGCCAGGTCGTCGAGCTGCCGGCTATGCCGTGGATCGGCACGATGACCGGTCCGTCGCCGGCCATCCGGTAGGTGACTTCATGGCCGTGAATGGAAACGGTGCGACGACGGAGTGCGCCGGCACGTCCACTTCGGGTACCCGCAGCCGCTGTCGTCGACATGACTAGATCCTTACACTGACAGTACTTACTGTCAAGATACGATCTTGGCGTGGTTTCGCCGGGCTACATTCCGTTGTGGCTGAAATCCATCTCACGTACCTCAACGGTCTCGACGTCGAACGACTGGCGATGACCGACCAGGAGATCCTCGATGCCGTCGAAGGCGGGCTGCTCGCTCAGGGCAACGGCCAGGCGGTGATCGAACCTCGGGTGCACCTCCGCCCCAGCCCGGAGATACGTGGTCACTTCAACGTGCTGCGGGGCTATGTGGCCCCGCTCGACATGGCCGGAGTGAAGATCGTCGGTGACTACGTCGACAACTACAAGCTCGGCCTTCCTTCGGAGATGGCGCTGCTCAATCTCTTCGATCCGCACACCGGGATGCCCCGGGCGATAATCGATGCCACCGCCATCACCGACATGCGGACGGGCGCGCTCACCGCGCTCGGGGCGCTCCATCTCGCCCGGGCCGACTCGAAGATCCTCGGCCACATCGGTGCACGCGGCACGTCGTACTGGAACGTCCGGTTGCTCGACCGGTTGTTCGACTTCGACGAGATCCGCGTGCATTCACGGCGGCCGGAGAGCCGCGATGCGTTCGCCGCCAAGCTCTCGCACGACCTGGGGAAAGAAGTGACGGTGACGACGGATTGGAAGTTGTGCCTGGAAGGTGCCGACATCATGGTGGAGGCGTCGCGACTGGAAGAGCGCGAGGAGTTGTTTCGCACGGCGTGGGTGCGCCCGGGCGTCTTGGTCATCCCCTACGGCACGGTGAGTGCCCTGGAACTGAGCATGACCTCGGTCATGGACAAAATCGTGGTCGACGATCTCGGCCAGTTCCGTGCTGGAGAGTTCGGGGCACTACGTCCACATATCAACGCCGGATTGCTGTCCGAGGAGGGTGTCCACGCAGAACTGGGCCAGATCGTTGCCGGAAGCCGCACCGGGCGCGAACGCGACGACGAGCGCATCCTGTTCTGGCACCGCGGCCTCTCGCTCTCCGACATCGCACTCGGCGCGGCGATGCTGGACAAAGCCACCGCGATGGGGATCGGCCAATCGCTGCGCTACGCCTAGGCGTCTGAGTCGGGGCTCGCCAGACCGGCGGCTTCAGTGAGCTGGCCGCTCGACACGAACGCCGCAATCGCTTCGATCTCGCGCCCGATCGGCCGATCCTCGGCGATGAAGCGAGAGCGTTCCCTCACCGCGGTGTAGACGGGCACGAGCGACGGGGCGATCGCTGGCTCCACGTCACTCCGGCCTCCGGAGCGGAGGTCGATTGCCTGACACGCGGCCACCAGCTCGAACGCCACCAGCAGGTCGAGCTTCCCGACCAGGTCGGCGAGCTTCGCTGCGGCGAGCGCGGCGAACGTCGCCGAGTCCTCGACACCGTCGGCGTTGTGTGAGGCGAGCACTGGCACAGGAGCGGACAGGTGCACGATCTCGGCGCGCAATGCCTCCATCGGTTTGAGCAGCGGGCCGAACCCGGCAGTGTCGGGTCGATCCGACGAGAGCAACGGCGGGAGCCCGCTGTGTGGTTGATGCATGAGGCGCTGAACCCTCGACACGGAGTCGGTCGCGCACCACGCCAGCGCCCGGGCCAACCCATCGAGGGTCTGCGTCAGCCGGGGCAGATGGAAGTTGCCCGTGCTCACACACACGCCCTCGCTGGTGATCACGACAGGATTGTCGGGCGAGGAGTTGAGGTCGACGGCGAGCTCCTCGTCCAGGTCAGCGAGCGCGGCGAACGCGGCGCCGTGCACCTGGGCCATGCAACGAAACGAAAGCGGGTCCTGCAGCCTTCGTCCGGCGCCGAGCAGACCAAGAGGACCGTCACCGAGGAGCCGACGCAACTGATCACCCGCTTCGACCTGCCCGGGCTGCGGGCGGGCGCGAAGCGAGGCCGACGCGAACGGCGAGAGGTTGCCGACGAATCCTTCGAGCGAGAGGGCGCCGGCAATCTGCATCGACACCAACGTCGTGCGTGCCGCCACTGACGCCAACGCGGCAAGAGCCGTGGAGAACGCCGTGTTGTTGCAGAGCACGGTCCCGTCCTTGGGTAGCAGCTTCACCGGACGCATCACCGCCGCTGCGAGCCCGTCGGCGGCGGCCACCCGCAGCCCCCCGACGAGCGCCTCTCCTTCGCCGATCAAGGCATGAGCAAGGGCGGCCATGGCGACCAGGTCACCAGTTCCGATGGAGCCAATCCGGGGCATGGCGGGGATGAACCCGCGGTTGAGGGCGGAGAGCAGTGCAGGGGCGATTTCCGCGCTGGCCCCGGACGCGCCGCTCAGCATGGTGTTGAGCCGAACGGCCATCACCGCTCGCACCTCCTCCGGGGTCAACAGCGGACCGACGGCCTGCGCTCGACCGCGAACCATCCGGTACGAGAACTCGGCTGCCTCCTCGGCCGTGAGCATCTGATCAGCGCGCATACCGAGGCCCGTGGTCAGGCCGTAGGCCGGGATCGACTCGCTGAGGTAGCGATCGACGATCCGTCGCCCGGCCGCCATGCGCTTGACCGATCCAGTCGCCAGCGAGACCGACGCCCCCGCCGCGATGCTTCGAAGGGAACTCGGGGTCAGGGTGGCGCCGTCGAGGACCACGAGGTCAGTCATGGCCTCAGTTCAGCACGAACGTCGGGCCGCAGAGACGACTGCGGAGTCGTCCGCGGTCCGCTCGGCAACGAGATGACCTTGCTCTGCGTCGGCTCCATGCCTCAAGATCTCGCCATGTACTGCATCGACCTGTTCACGCCCAACGACATCCAGCGGCACCTCGGCACTCTCGCAGGCGCGGCCACCTTCGTCTCCTGTCCGTCACCGGCCTGATACTCCGATGGACTTCACCGAAAGCGAGGATCAGGGCCTGATCGCGCAAGGCGTTCGAAACGTCTGCAAGGGCTTCCCCGACGAGTACTGGTCGGCGTGCGATCAGGAACACCGCTTCCCGTGGGAGTTCTACCGGGCGATGGCCGAAGGCGGCTGGGTGGGCATGGCCATCCCCCACGAGTACGGGGGCGGTGGTCGCGGCATCAGCGACGCGGCCGTCATGATGCGGGAGGTCGCCGCGTCCGGCGCGGCGATGAACGGCTGCACGGCCCTGCATCTCACGGTGTTCGGTCTCGAGCCGGTCGTGAAGTTCGGCAATGAGCGGCTCAAGCAGACCTATCTCACCCGCGCCGCCGCGGGTGATCTCCACGTCGCCTTCGGTGTCACCGAGCCCAATGCCGGTACCGATACATCCCGGATCACGACCAAAGCCGTCCGCGACGGCGACAACTGGCGGATCTCCGGACAGAAGATCTGGACTTCGAAGGCATTGGAGTCCGAGGTCGTACTCCTTCTTGTCCGCACGGCCGAGGCGCCCAACCACGACCGCTTTCGGCGGTCTGACCCTGTTCCTCGCCGATCTCGACCCCGCTCATGTGACCATCCGCCCGATCCCCAAGACCGGCCGCAATGCCGTCGCCACGTGCGAGACCTTCTATGACGACCTGCCGGTGGAGGCCTGGCGAATGGTCGGCGAGGAGGGGAAGGGCTTCCACCACATCCTCTCGGGCCTCAATCCCGAGCGTGTGCTCATTGCCGCCGAGGCCATCGGGATAGGCGAGGCAGCGCTTCGTCGGGCGGTCGACTACGCAAAGCAACGCGAAGTGTTCGGACGTCCCATCGGCGCCAACCAGGCGATCAGCCATCCACTCGCCGATGCCTATGCGCGCTTACGGGCTGCTTGGCAGATGACCCTGGTCGCGGGCTGGCGCTATGACAACGGACTCCCCTGCGGCGAAGAAGCAAACCTCGCCAAGTACCTCGCCGCCGAAGCCGGGTACGAAGCCGCCGACCGGGCCATGCAAACCCACGGAGGACTGGGCTACGCAGTGGAGTACCACGTCGAGCGTTACTGGCGCGAGGCCCGCATCATGCGCATCGCCCCCGTGAGCCAGAGATGACGCTCAACTATCTTGCCCAGACCGTCCTGGGCCTTCCGCGCAGTTACTAGTGCTGCTCGTTCGCGGAGTGCTGCCGTCTGAGCGGACGGCGAATGCAGCAGCCGTTCCCGGCGAGCGCATCTGATCAGCGCGCATACCGATGCCAGGGGCGACGCCGTTGGCCGGGCTCGACTCGCTGAATCATTTTCGTTCGGCCGCAGCGCAAGTGATCGCACGTGCCCGGCAGGAACGGCAACACTGGGGTGTGGCCGCCACCGGAAGTCCCCGCACCATCATCGAAAGGACCCGAGCCCTGGCCGACGACGTGCTGTTCCCGGGCGCCCTCGACACCGACGCCTCGACTGTCCTCCCGCAGAACAACCTTGACGCCCTCGCCTCACTCGGCCTGTACGGCGCCGCCATGCCTGGGCAAGTCGGCGGCCTCGGCCTCCTACCGACGCAACTGTTGGAGATCATCGAGATTCTGAGCGGCGGCTGCCTCACCACAGCATTCGTCTGGCTGCAGCACCTCGGTGCCAGCAGCGTCGTCGCTCACGCCGATCACCTTGTCGCCGACGGCACCGCGGCCGCAACGGCCTCGGGTGAACTCCGGCTGGGTGTTGCCTTCGCCCATCTGCGCCGACCCGGTCCTCCCGTTCTGTCAGCCTCGCAAACGACGGGTGGCTGGCTGCTGAACGGCTCCGCGCCCTGGGTCACGGGATGGGAGCGGATTCACCGTGTCCACACCGCGGCGCTTCGACGAGACGATCCACAGACCATCGTCTGGACGCTTATCGATGCCGCTATCGGGCCGACGCTTCGCGTCGACCGGCTCGAACTCGCCGCCGTCAACGCTTCGTCGACCGTGACCGTGCACTTCGAGGATCACTTCGTCCCCGATGACCGCCTGACGGTCATCGAACCCCTCCGGGAGTGGATGGTGCGTGACGCCACCGGGCTCCGCACCAACGGATCGCTCGCACTCGGCCTCGCCCGGCGATGCCTGACCCTGCTCGGTGATCACGGTGACGCACTCGCCGACAAACTCACCCACCGGCGGGCGTCCCTTGACGACGCCGCACCGGGCGCGGCGATGGCCAACGCCCGAGCGGAGGCATCAGCGTTTGCGCTCCGGTGCAGCGCCGCCCTGCTGGCCCAGGGTGGCGGGCGAGGCATCGTCCGGGACCATCAGGCGCAGCGGCTTGCCCGCGAGGCGCTGTTCCTGCTCGTCCAGGGCCAGACCGCGGCAATCAAGTCGGCCCAGCTCGAGGTCTTCACGCGTCACTGACGCCGAGCCAGTTTGGTGACCAAGCCACCGTGACCGAGCGGCCTCCGTCGGTGGCGTTCCGGCCGGCAACGCGGGGCTCGCCTGGGCCGTTGCCGACGACCCAGGCGATCTGCTTGTGAAGGTATCGCGGATCGATCAGCACAGCCCTACGGGATTGCTAGTAATGGGTGCTTCGACTTGCAGTGACGGAGAAACGGCGCGTTCCACCACTAGTGATTGCCCCATCGGTTCGTTGAGCTGACAGCGTCGAGAGGTTTACGGGACACGGGCCCGAAGTTTCCTTGCGGATATCCGAGTGGCACGCAGTAGACGATCTGGGCCATTTCGGGAATACCGAAAAGCGCGTGAACGCGTTCTTCGACGCCAGGGTGCAAGGTGGTGATGGTTCCGCCAACACCCAGACAACGCGCCGCAAGGAGCAGGTTCTGGACCGATGGGATGATTGCGTTCGCCGCTTCCGGGCCCTTCACCGTCGTACACACGAAGATGAGGGCGGGTGAGTTTCCGATCTCTTCCGCGAGACGCATCGGTGCCTTGTAGACGTCGGGTAATTCCTCTGGCCGGTACCACCCGGACTCGTGGCGTTTCGCCCACCAGGCTTCCTTGAAGAGCTTTGCGAACTCGGCGCGGAGTCCCTCGTCAGTGACGACCAGGAAGTGCCAGAACTGCAGGTTCGCACCGTTGGGGGCCTGAATCGCGGCGTCGAGGATCGCCGTGATGTCTTCACCGGGAATCGGGTCTGGCCGGTGACGACGGATAGCCCGAAGCGAGTAGATCGCCTCGCCCAGGGTCATGTCGAGGCGACCCGCCGCTGAACTCGATATGGACGTGCTCACGAGCCGGTGCGCTCTTGCGTTCTCATGCGTTCTCCTTTGTGATGGTGATCCACGGTACGGCCAACCCTCACATGCGGAAAGGCTCTTTTGCTTCTCAACTCAAGAAGCTCTGCGCATGATGCATCCGTCGCTGCAGAACGTTTGACTTGAATCTTGTGAGACACCCCCGTTCAGACACTCTTCGCTCGACTCTCGGGCCGGCGAGGTCCAGACTGAGCGGCGGAGGCACTACGCCCCATGTCAGAAGGAGCCCTCTCATGAGCGCAACCATCGCCGTCCGTCATCCCGTCGCCGACTTCGCCGCGTGGCATGTCGTCTATAACGAGCTCGAGCCGCTGCGACTGCAGCACGGATGCACGGCGAAGAAGGTGATGCGGGCACCGGACAATGCCAACGACGTCTTCGTCCTCCACGATTTCCCAACGGTGGCACAGGCGGAAGCGTTCGCCAACGATCCCGGGTTGAAGGCAGGCATGGAGAAGGCGGGCGTGGCCGGACCCCCGCGCATCGAGATCTTCGAAAGCATCTGATCGGGCATATTTCGCCTCCTCGGCCTACGATCCTGCGCCGTGCACCTAGGACAACACGCCGCAGCCACGCCCGACAAGCCCGCCTACGTCATGGCGACGTCGGGCGAGACGATCACCTATCGCCATCTCGAGGAGGACTCCAACCGGATCGCTCACCTCATGCGATCGGTCGGAATCGAGCAGGGCGACTCGGTCGCCCTGCTCATGGAGAACAACGCGTGGTACTTCCGGATCTGCTGGGCCGCGCAGCGCGCCGGCCTTCGCTACACCGCGATCTCCAGTCGACTCACGCTCGGCGAGGCCGAGTACATCGTGAACGACTGTGGGGCGAAGGCGTTCTTCACGTCGAAGGAGATGTCTGAGCTCGCTGCGGAACTGCGACCCCTGGCCTCGAAGGTCACACTGTTCACGATGGTCGACGGCACGATCGACGGCTACGAGTCCCTCGAAACGTCCGTCGCCCAGCTCCCGTCGACCCCGATCGCGGATGAGGCCGAAGGCTTCACCATGCTCTACAGCTCAGGGACGACCGGCCGCCCGAAAGGGGTGAAGGTGAACCTGAGCCTTGCCCCCTTGGGTGAGGGTCCGAGCCTCGAGGCAACGCTGCGCGGCTTCTACGGCATGACCGAGAACAGCGTGTACCTCTCCCCTGCACCGCTTTACCACGCAGCCCCGCTGCGTCACTGCATGGACTGCTTCCGGGTCGGCGTCACGGTGGTCGTGATGGAGCACTTCGATGCGGAACAGGCGCTCGCGCTGATCGACCGCTACAAGGTGACCCACAGCCAGTGGGTTCCCACGATGTTCGTCCGCATGCTCAAGCTCGAAGCCGCGGTCCGGGCGAAGTATGACGTGTCGAGTATGGAGGTGGCGATCCATGCCGCGGCACCATGCCCGGTGCCGGTGAAGCAGCAGATGATCGAGTGGTGGGGCCCGGTGCTGTTCGAGTACTACGCCGGCACCGAGGGCAACGGCTCCACCATGATCAAGAGCGATGAGTGGCTGAAGAAGCCGGGCAGCGTCGGCCGAGCTCTTGCCAACGAGCTGCACATCTGCGACGAGGAGGGCAACGAGCTCCCGGTCGGTGAGCCGGGCACGATCTACTTCGGCGGTGGCGGCACGTTCGAGTATCACAACGACCCGGAAAAGACCGCGTCGAGCCGTCATCCGAAGGGCTGGTCAACGCTCGGCGACATCGGCTACGTCGACGCCGACGGCTACCTATTCCTCACCGACCGCAAAGCGAACATGATCATTTCGGGAGGCGTGAATATCTACCCGCAGGAGGCGGAGAACGTGCTCACGATGCACCCGAAGGTGGCCGACGTTGCCGTGTTCGGCGTCCCCAACGAGGACTTCGGTGAAGAGGTGAAGGCAGTCGTGCAACCGGTGAACATGGCCGACGCCGGACCGGAACTTGCTCGGGAACTCATGGCGTTCTGCCGATCACAACTGTCGGACATCAAGTGCCCGCGTTCGGTCGACTTCCAGGCCGAGTTGCCACGCCACCCCACCGGCAAGCTCTACAAGCGCCTATTGCGCGACAAGTACTGGGAAGGCCACCAGTCCAAGCTCGTGTAGCCCTAACCCGGCGCCGCGATCAACGACCCCGGCCCGATCTCAGCCGCTCGATCCGGAAGAGACCGGGCGTGACCGTCGCCGACCGGCCATCCAGCCGACCGGCCATCCATCCATAGGCGAGGAACTCCCATGGATGGCCGAGCAGTCGGCACTACGGACCGTGGGTCAGGCGACCGTCGTGGTTGGCGCCCCGGTGGTCGGCGCCCGGGTCGTCGGCGCGCTCGTCGCCGGCGGTGATGTGGGGGCCGGTGTTGTTGCCGCCACCGTGCTCGGTGTCACCACGGGCGCAACGGTCGTGGCCGGCGCCGGGGTAGGCACCGGGGACGCCGGGCTAGTGGGAGCAACCGTGGTCACGCGTGCCGGCGCCGCGGTCGGTGGTGCCGCCCTCGGGACAAGCGCGTTGAGGTCGACCGACGCCGGGACAAGGAGCCGATCCACGGCGTGTAGTACACCGTTCACGACCTTGACATCTGGGCCGGTGATGGTGGCGTCGTTGATTCTCACGGTGCCATTCAGAAGCTTTACGTTCACCGCCGAACCTTCGACCGTCGTGTAGTCGCCTGGCGTCAACTGCGCAGCCGCGCGACTCTGGGTGAGCACTCCGTAGCGGACGATACGGGCCAATACGATACGGTTCGACGGTGACCGGAGGGCGACCTGCACGTCTGTCGGCAACGCTGCGAATGCGCTCTCGGTCGGGACGAGGAACGTCACGTTCTTCATCGTCCGCAGTTCGTTCGTCAGCCCGGCGGCGTCGACCATGGCGAGATACGGCCCGAAGGTCGCAGAACGTGACGCCGTGCTCACGGCATCCTGCAACGGTACCGTGACCACCGGCGCGGGAGCGACAACCTTCGGCGGGGCGATGGTTGCGATGACGGTGGCGCTCGGCGGCACAGTCGCAGGGACGGTAGGCGTGGTCATCGCGCCAGTGGTCAGCGGCGCCTCCGACACGATCGGCGCCGGCGTGAGAATTGTGGTTGCCGCCGCCGTTTCAGGAGCGATCGTCTCCGTTGCGATCGATGTGTCCGCAGTCTTGTCGTCACTGTTGCGCAGCAAGAGGAACGCGACGACTCCGACAGCGAGCAGTGTGAGGACGATGGCCGTGACGACGAGCGTGTTCCGCTCACGTCGAACGGCAGCCGCCGGAAGGACGGCGCCGTGACGAGAAACGATGAGCGTCGGATCATCGAGGGCACTGCTCAGCGGATCACCAATGACTTTCGCGCCAACAGTCGATGCGGCGACCGGCTCGTCGAGCACAGTGGTGGCGTCGCCCAAGGCGGAGAGGTGGCGGCTCACGAGGTCCAGGTCTCCGGCCCCGATGGCGGAACCGAGCGCAGTGAACCCGGTCGGTCCCAGATGCGGCTCAAGCCAGGCGAGTGAACCCGCAGCGTGCTGCTCCCTAATCCAAACGATGTCGCGCGCTCGGACGTGGCGGTCCAACTCGGCGACGCGCACGGCGAGCGGAGCCGGGGGCGGGACCATCTCGGTGGTCATCGCTCTGTCCTCGCCGTCGGGTCACCTTTCGCGCTGCCGATAGCGCTCCGGTCGTAGTGCGTGTCCAGATTCGTTCTCGGGCGGTAAACCATGTCGTGTCCTTTGTTCATGAAACGATGCGTCCGTTCCATGACCAGTACCCGCGGAACCGCTCGTCAAACCACGGAATTGATTGGTCGCGTCCGCGTGGCGGCCGCTCCGCCGGCCAGCCATCACGCTCCGGTTGCGACGCCGGCGACTCTGAGGACCACGATCGCGAGGTCATCGTTGCGTTCGTGGATCGGGAGCACTTTCTCAATCTCTGCGATCAAGTTCGACGCCATCGCGTCGGCGTCGGTGGCACCATCGCAGGACTTTCGAACGAGCTCGAGGAGCTCGGCTTCATCAAGAGCGAACGGGGGTCGGACATCGGTGATTCCGTCGGTGTAGAGCACGATGGTGTCACCGCCGCCGAGGATCGTCTCGGTCGGTGTCACCTCGAGCTCGGGGAGAACGCCGAGGAGCGTTCCCGGGACCCCGACATGATCCACAGACCCTCCGGCAGTGCGCAGCACGGGGAGCGGATGGCCTGCACTGATGGTCGTCAGGCGCCAGCGTCCTCCATCGAGCCGATCGAGCGTCCCGTACACGGCCGTGCAGAACAGACCTTGTTCCCCGGCGATGATCGCGTCGTTCAGCCATTCCATGACGTCGGGCGCCGCAACACCGTGCGTCGCAGCGGCGCGGATCGTGTGACGGGCCTTCCCCGTGACGGAGGCAGCGTCCGGTCCAGTGCCGCACACGTCGCCGATCGCCAGGGCCCATCGGTTCGGGCCGAGCCGGAACACGTCGTAGAAGTCTCCCCCCACGGCCATACTCGCACCCGCCCGGTAGCGGACCGCAACCTCGAGGCCCTCGATCGCAGGGAGCGTCGCCGGCAAGAGCGCCGCCTGCAGCTTCGCGGAAACGTCGTGTTGGTGGTCGCTCATCCACGCGTTGTTGATCGCATCCGCAATTCGACCCGCGGCAGCCTCGGCAAGCGCAACGTCGTCAGCGCCATATCGACGGCGCGACTCCGCAGTGACGAACTGGATGGCACCGACCACACCGTGGCGGGTCACCAGAGGCACGGTGATGGCACTGGTGATTCCCAGGTCGGTGATCACCTTGCGGAGCTCGTCGATGTCCGAATAGGAGGAGCCTTCGAGCGCGCGATCGATCAGCTCGGAAGTCAAGAGCTCGACGTGCTCAGTGATGCCGGTACGCATCACCGCAGCAACACCCGACGTCGCGTCGGGGTCGTACGGGTAGCGCAACTGCAACTCGCGCGCCCAATCGACTCGTGCGGGGTCGGAATGCACGATCTCGGTCTCCGGTGGCATGCCGGGGTGCGTGAGGTAGGAGACAGCGCACCAGTCGCCAAGCCGCGGCACCGCCGCGGCTGCTGTCGCACGCATGAGCTCGCGGTGGTCGGTCGCGCTCAGCGCGGCATCATTCAGCGCGCTGAGGAATTCGATGCGCTCGCGCTGCACCCTCTCCGATATCGCCCGCTGCTCGGCCTCAACGGTACGACGCTCCGCGTCGATCTCGTTCGTCCTGCGTGTGGTGTCGTCACCTACGCAACCAATGCTGCCGGTCACCCGACCGTCCCCGTCGAGCGTCACCTGGCCGCGTCCCCGCAGCCAGTGCACACTTCCGTCCGGCCAAACCACCCGGTGGGAGACCTCGTAGCTGGCCTTGTTGGCGATTGCGTCTGCGACGCTGGCGAGCGTCGCCTCGCGGTCCTCGGGATGCAGGAGCGATACCCATGTGTCGTACGTGCCGTCGAAACCTCCCGGTTCGAACCCGAACAAGGCCTCGGCGACGTGATCCCACGTCGTTTCCCCGGTACGCAGGTCCCATCTCCAGGTTCCGAGCTGTCCTGCTACGAGGGCGAGCACGAGGTGGTCAGCAAGGTCAGTTGCCTGCTTCTTGAGCGCCCGCTGCTCACTCAGGTCCTCAGCGGCGCTCACCACGCCGATCACCTGACCGGCGCTATCGCGCAGCGGTGCGAGAAACGAGAACAGGTGTCTCGTGGTGCCGTCGGCCAGCTGCACGACTGACTCTCCGCTCCAGCGATCTCCGCTGAGCACCAGCGCCCTCAGCGCCTGAGCCCGCGCCCGATTCTCTTTCGAGACGATCGTGTCGTAGGCCGACCCGAGCACCTCCGTCCGACTTCGACCGAACGTGATTTCCGCTCGGCTGTTCCAACCGACAATCCGTCCATTGAGGTCCGACACGACCACGGCACGTGGAAGCGCGTCGAGCACCCACGAGCCAACCTGATCGAGGTCAAACGTATCGACTTCCTCGTCCTGTGAGCGTTTGTTCTTGCGCATCTGTTGGTCTGCCGATCACTCTGTTGAACGCCGGCGAACGGAGAATCGACGTACGTGAAAGTCGACGCCGACAGCAACGTAGTCGTCGAATCATCGACGAGGCGCTCCGCTTCTGCGAACTTCTTCTTACCAACGTATCCAAAAGGTCAAGAGTCCAAACCCCCCTGTGATGTCGATGCTGTGATCATTGAGAGTTGAGCCGATCAGCGAAGAAGCGCAGCGCAACGGGAAGCCGACGCTGCCAGTACGGCCACTCGTGAGCGCCCTCGGACTCGTCGTAGCTGTGGGCCACGCCACCGGCCGTGAGCTCATCGTGCAGGCGGCGGTTGTCCTCGATCAGTAAATCGTCGATCCCGCAGTCGAGGGCGAGCTGCGGAAGCCCTTTCGTTGCGCACAACAGTGTTGCAGATCGCGGTCATCGATCGATGCGTCGAGCGGGGCGTGGCCGAAGCGTTGGAGCCCGAGGACCATCGCCGCAGGGACGGTGCCGGGGACATGCACGGTGGAAAGGTCGGCCCGGTGCCCGAGTGCGTCGCTCCGCACCGTCGCATGACGAACCCCGGGAAGCAGTTCACGACCGGCGCTCGCCTCGAACAGCACCGACGTCACAGCTCGAGCACCGCCTTCGTCACCTCGCCGGCACGCACGGCAGCGATGGCCACTGCTGCGTCGCGAAGCGAGAAGCGCTCCACGGCGAGCTCGTCGAGGCGAAGGCGGCCCGTGGCATAGAGATGCAGGATCTTCGGAATGTCGATGCTCGGACGACACTGCCCGTACAGCGGGTTGATGTACGTCTTGTCCCACTCGAACAGGCGAAGGTCGACCATCGCGGATGTCTCGTTCCCGCTCACCTGCACGGCGATTCCGGCATCGCGGACGAAGGCCAACGGGGCCATGGCGAGTTGAGGCACACCGGTGCACTCGAAGGCATAGTCGGCGCAGCGCCCGCCACACAGCGCACGCACCTGGAGCACGCGTCGTCAATCGTGCCGTCGGCGACATGGATGCATGTGGTGGCACCGAACGTCGCGGCCATGCGGAGCCGGCTGACGGAACGATCCACGGCGATCACCGAACTCGCACCTGCGAGGACCCCGGCCTGCACGACGTTGAGGCCCACACCACAGCACCCGAGCACGACCATGGGCTCCCCGGCGTGACCCTGGCCGCGTTGACGACCGAACCGTACCCGGTCATCACCCCACACCCGACGATGCACGCCGACGTGAAGGGGATCTCGACATCGATCGGAACCACCGCTGAGGCCGGGACCACGGTGCCGGTGCTCATCTGCCCAGCGAGAACGAGCGCGGGACGTAGTGGTCACCGAGACGCGTCGTGGTGGACAGATGGTCGCCATGGTCACGCTTCTCGCAGATGTTCTGTCGCCCCTCGGAGCACTGGAAGCACTGACCGCACGGCATCGCCCAGTTGAGAACCGCTCGCGTTCCCACGTCGAGGTCGACTCCTTCGCCGACGTGTCGCACGATCCCGGCACCCTCGTGCCCCACGACGAGCTCGCGGCCCAACGTGAGCGAGTCGAGGTCGGTGTGGCACACCACGGAGGCAACGAGTTCGAGTTCCACCTCGCCCGCACCGGGTCGCCGGAGCGACACCGTCTCGAGCCGGATCCCGCCGTGGCCGTTGGTGACCACCGCCTGGTGTTCGGTGGATGGGGTGCCGGTCATCGGAGGGCGTCCTGGGCCGGGTCGACCGTGCGTGCCGGGTCGCTCGCCGGGAGAACCTCGTTGAGGACCGGCAGACGTTTCCAGTCCGGAATCGGCGTGACCTGTCCGGCCCGAGGGACGTAGGCGGAGATCTCGCCGTTCTGATGGATGTAGCGGCCGCAGTTCGGGAACACGCGGGCAACTCGGATCACGAGCACGGCTTCAGCTTCGGTGAACGCCGCGACGGAGTCGTGATCGGTGAGCACGGTCCCGGTGCCGTGCACGCGCATCCGCCACGGACGCTGCTGGTCAACGAAGAGCAGAGCGACCCGCCCGTTATCGCGGATGTTCCCCAACGTCCGCCACATGCCGTTCCCGTTGAAGATCGGTACGCGCAGTTCGACCGGACTCACCACCCGGACGAAGCCGGGCTCACCGCCTTTATAGGAGACGTCGGGCCAACCGTCGGCATCGACGGTCGACACCCACACTGCGGCCTGGTCCGCGACGAGCGCGATGTCGCCTGCATCGAGTTCGCCGTGGAGCGTCACCTCCGCCAGCCGATCGGCCAGACGGCGGGAGTCGAACTCGTCCTGCAGAGCCCGCGCTCCCGCGCCGTACATCGTGCCGGGTCGGTCCCGATCGAGCGCCATATGCGTACTGTACGGCGAACGTCGCGGCGCCGCTCGGGGGAGGCTCTCCCGGCGCTGCGCTTGCCAGCGGCCGAGCCCCTGACAGACGTGCGTCGTGACATTCAACGGCCGGGAGAGCTGGTGGGAGTTGTCGCACGGCCGAGTGTCAGAGGGCGTAACGTCGCCGAAGTGACCGCACGCGTCTGGACCTACCGCGATGGCGTGCCAGGTGCTGACACGCAAGGGACCGAGACGGCACTCGACGATGTCGGGTCCGCGCTCGCTTCAGGAATGGTCGTGTGGATCGACATCACCGACGCGGACGCTGCCCAGCTCGAGGCGGTTTCGGCCTGCCTCGGGCTCCATGAGCTCGCCGTCGAAGACGTCCTCGGGGAACATCAGCGGCCCAAGCTCGACCACTACGGCACCCACATGTTCCTCGTCACCCATGCCGTGCACGTCGACCGTGAGCGAAAACAGCTCGTCCGTTCCGAGATCGACGCCTTCGTCGGCGAACGCTGGCTCGTCACGGTCCGCAAGCCGTCGGACGACCATGACCACCCTGCGCCCTCGGTCGACATGGAGGCCGCCCGTCAGCGTGCGGCCCGATCCGTGGACCTCGCTCGGCATGGCGTCAGCTTCCTGCTCTACGGGATCCTTGATCTCGTCGTCGACGGGTACTTCAATGCGATCGAGGCCTTCGACGAGTTCTTCGAAGACCTGAGCGAGCAGATCTTCTCCGGTAAGCCGCTCAACGCGACCGAGCAGCGCGCATGGTTCATGATGCGCCAAGCGCTCGTTCGTTTCCATCGCCTGGCCGTCCCCATGCGTGAGGCGGTCAGTGCGCTGATGCGACACGAGAACCGCACCGTGCCCGAAGAGCTCTACCCCTACTTCCAGGACGTTTACGACCACATCCTCCGGGTCAGCGAGTCGACCGAGGCCCTGCGCGACCTGGTCAGCACGATCGTCGAGACCAACCTCAGCCTGCGTGACTACCGCCAGAACCAGTCCATGAAGATGGTGACGAGCTGGGCGGCGATCATCGCCGTCCCGACACTCGTCACCGGCTTCTACGGCATGAACGTTCCGTATCCGGGCGCCGGTCGCACCAGCGGTGTGGTCGCGGCGATCGTGCTGATCGTCGTGCTGTCCGGCTCGCTGTACGTCGCCTTCCGCAAGCGCGACTGGCTCTGAGGCACCGATCGGGCGGCACTTCCGGGCCAGAACGCCGAACTCACCTTCATCTCGGCCGACCGAGCGGCAGGACGACGCGAGTCGAACTCGTCGTGCCGAGCCCTCGCTCCTGCGTCGGACCTCACGGCTCGTCGGTCGGCGTCAACGCGACTCGCGGGTTGTACGGCTGGTCTTCGGAATGCAGCGCGGCGCGATATCGATGGCGCTCACCGCTCGATCCGGCACCCCCGAACGGAAGGTCCCCGGTCCAGGGATCACGTGCACGGGTACGCTCGCTTGGGTCATGAACCCGACACGACCGGAGATGCGATGACCGATCATCTCGAACCGCGACGCATCGACCTGATCGGAAGCAACGGTATTCGACTCGCCGCTGACGTGGCCGGCGACCCGGCGAGTCCGCCGGTCGTTCTCCTGCACGGCGGAGGACAGACCCGCCACGCCTGGGGAACCACGCTCGATGTGCTCGCCCGTCGAGGATGGTTCGCTCACACGGTCGATCTGCGCGGCCATGGCGAGAGCGAGTGGGCCGCCGACGGCGATTACACGATGGATGCGTTCGCTGCGGATGTGCTCGCCATCGCCGAGAGCTTGCAAGAGCCGCCGGTTCTCGTCGGCGCGTCGCTCGGCGGCCTGTCGTCACTGACTGCCGTCGGCGAAGCCGACGACGGAGGTCGCGTCGCCCGTACCCTTGTGCTGGTCGACGTGGCCCCGAGACTCGAAGAGCAGGGGCGCAATCGCATCGGCTCCTTCATGATGGCGAACATGGACCACGGCTTCGGGTCGCTCGACGACGTGGCCGACGCCATCGCGGCGTACAACCCGCATCGACCGCGGCCCTCAGATCTCTCCGGGCTTCGGAAGAACCTTCGTCAGCGCGCTGACGGTCGCTGGTTCTGGCACTGGGATCCACGGTTCATCAGCGGTCGTCTGGGCAGCATCGAAGAGACTCGCTCGACCTTGACCGACGCCGACCGATTCGAAGAGGCCGCTCGCCGTCTCACCGTGCCCACGCTGCTCGTTCGCGGGCGCACGAGTGATCTGCTCAGCGAGGAAGGGGCGCGGCACTTCCTGTCACTCACCCCGCATGCGCAGCTCGTCGACGTGGCCGGCGCAGGGCACATGGTTGCCGGAGACCGCAACGACCTCTTCAATGACGCTGTCGTCCGTTTCCTCGACGACACAAGCCGATCGAGCTAGGTCAAAGACTGAGTCCGCTCCCGTTTCCCGCCACGAGACGCGGGCCTACCCGAGCGCGAGATCGACGATCCGACGGGCGTGCAGGATCGTCGAGTCGAGCACCGGCACCGAGAGATCTCCGTCAGCCAGCAGGAGACCGTGCTCGGTGCACGCAAGCACAACGCCCTGTGCACCCCGCTCGATCAGCGACGCCGCGATCTCGTGGAACGTCGAGCGCGATTGGCTGGTGATGATGTCGGCAATGAGCTCGTCGAAGGTGATGCGCTGAATCTCCGCCCGCTGCGTCGCGTCGGGAACGATCACATCGATACCCGCCGCGACCAGCGGTACCGGATAGAGCTGCGGCGATTCCATCGTGTAGGACGTGCCGAGCAGACCGACCCGCGAGACACCGAGCTCCAGGCACTGGTCGCGCACCACCTCGACGATGTCGACGACAGGGACCGGACCTATCGCTCGAGCGATCTGCGGCGCGCAGAGATGCATGGTGTTCGCGCAGATCGCCACGAGGTCCGCTCGTGCGGCCACCAACGCCCTCGCCCCATCGGCCAGGATCTCGCCGGCATCGTCCCACCGGCCCGCCCGTTGGAGCTCGGCGATTACGGCGAAGTCCGATTGCCACAACGTCAGCGAGGCACAGTGCTCCGGCCCCAGCCGGGCTCCGATGTCGGCATTGATCAGTCGGTAGTAGTGCTGCGTCGACACCCACGACATCCCGCCGAGCAACCCGATCGTCCGCATCGTCTCGACAGTACCGGAAGGCCTTGTCCCGGCCACTGGCTAGTGCTGCTGCCGGTAAGTACAGCGGTGTAATTGTTGGGCGTCCGCACTCTCACGGTCGTGGAGGTTCCTTTGTCTCGTCGGTCTCCGTTCATGGTCCAGTTGTCGAGTGTGGATCGGGCGGTGCTGGAAGAGCGGGCGGGTTCGCGTTCGGCGTCTCATGCGCTGGTGGTTCGGGCTCGGATCGTGTTGCTCGCGGCCGACGGCGTGCAGAACGTCGACATCGCCTCGCGTGTCGGGGTGTGTGTCGACGTTGTGTCGCGGTGGCGGAAGCGGTTCTGCCAGGAAGGTATAGCGGGGCTCGCTGACCGTGCCCGGTCGGGTCGGCCCCGCCGGTTCGGATGCGGAGTTGTTGCTGGGATCAAGGCGATGGCGTGTGAGCCACCCGAGCTACGCCAAGTGCCGTTGTCGAGGTGGAGTTCGGCCGAGCTCGCTGGCCAAGCCGTCCGGGAGGGTCTCGTGTCGGCTATCTCGTCATCGACGGTTCGTCGTTGGCTGCATGCCGACGCGATCAAACCGTGGCGGCACCGGTCATGGATCTTCCCGCGTGACCCGGACTTCGCAGCGAAAGCATCCCGGGTGTTGGACCTGTACGCCCGGGTCTGGGAAGGGGTGGCGCTCGGCAAGGACGACTACGTGATCTCCGCGGATGAGAAGTCCCAGCTTCAAGCGCTGCGTCGCCGCCACCCCAGCCGTCCGACCGGTCCCGGCCATGTCGCTCAGGTCGAGTTCGAATATGTCCGGGGCGGGACCCTCGCGTACATGGCGGCCTACGACGTCCATCGAGCACGCCTCGTCGGGTCGGTGGCCGACAAGACCGGGATCGTGCCGTTCATGGAGTTGGCGGCCAAGGTGATGAGCAGCGAGCCCTACGCGTCAGCGCGACGCGTGTACTGGGTGGTTGACAACGGGTCGTCACACAACGGGCAACGATCTATCGACCAGATGAACGAGACTTGGCCGACGGTCCGGCTCGTGCATCTGCCGATCCACGCGTCGTGGCTCAACCAGATCGAGATCGTGTTCTCGATCATCCAGCGAAAGGTCGTCAACCCCGCCGACTTCGCCAACCTCGAAGCCCTCGCGGATCGACTCCGACGATTCGAGAACCGCTACAACGAAACCGCAATCCCATTCGACTGGCGCTTCACCACAGACGACCTCGCTGCCATGCTCGACCGAGTCGACACCGCCGACAGACACGCAGCGGCGCTCGCGGCCTGACCCTCGGGCAGTCAAGATGGCGGCCAATGAAGGCCCCGCCACCATCGACCAAAGCCAACCTCACCGCCCGCCTGAACAGCCACGCCCGCTCCTACTGGCCATCACTCGCTGGGATCAACGTCCGCTTCCGAGCGAACTTCGCCTACATCGACGCATGCGAACACGACGGCGACATCGTGAAGCTCTGCCGGCTCCGCTACGGCGGCTCCGCACATCTGTGGGGCTTCGCCATGTACCGGGCCAGCCACGACGACTACGAAGACTCCTACCTACCCACAGGCAATCACGTCGGCATGGCCGAAGAAGCATTCGACTGCGCCGCCAACCTCTACCTCCGACCCCTCTAACCCGCCGCCCGATACACCGACGAACTTCCGCGCGCGACCACTAGTACCGGCCAACGAACCCTCGAACGCACGTTCGTTTTCGCTTGCTACGCTCGCTTCGTGAGCTTTGGCGTCCAAGCTTCGCTGTGGTCACTGGGCCAAGGCGACACCGACACACTCGATGTCGGCGCTGGGTTCAACGACCTCCAGTGGTCCGAGCGGACGAACCTAGGCGTCGGAGCATGGATCGACGTGCAACGAGGATGGATGCGCGAAGGGTTTGAACTGCTCGACGAGCTGCTCACGAAGACCGGCTGGCGGGCCGAGCGCCGTCAGATGTTCGACAACATCGTCGACGTGCCCCGACTCCTGCGGCTCTATCGGTCCGGCGAGGCGGTCCCATGGCCCGCTCTCGTCGAAGCCCGCACGCTGCTCTCTGAGCACTATCGCGAACAGCTCGGCGAAGACCTGACCACTATCGGGATGTGTCTCTACCGCAACGGAGAAGACAGCGTTGCGTGGCATGGCGACACGATCGGACGCGGCGCCACCCACGACACCGTCGTCGCGATCCTCTCCCTCGGTGCGTCCCGCACGTTCGCCCTGCGGCCTCGTGGCGGAGGCGCATCGCTTCGCCTCGTGCTCGACCACGGGGATCTGATCGTCATGGGAGGCAGTTGCCAGCGAACGTGGGAGCACGGGGTCCCGAAAACCGCCCGAAACGTCGGCCCACGCGTCAGCGTTCAATTCCGAGCCGCAGGGGTCTCGTAACGCCGAGTCGCCCCGCCATCGGTTCCTACTCGAACGTTGCTTTATGTCCGGCGTAGTGCGCGCTCATCGTTGCGTCGGCCACTTCCGTTTCGGTCAACGCCGCAACGACCGACGCCCACTTGTCGCCGGGCACCGACACGTACATCTCACTTTCGTCCAAGGCCGTGAACGTCCGGTTGCCACGACATCCGAGGGAGATCGACGTGTGCCCGGTCGAAATCGCTAGCGGCAGCACCGCGCAGGCGGGTCGACCCAGCGCATTCGTAAGTCCGGTTGACGCCCCGGCCCGAATCGACGCCTCGTAGATCAGCATGGCCTGCGCCGGTTGCGCGGCCAGCAGGACAACGTCAGCGACGAAGGCATCGGCATCAACCGGCCCAAAGGCGATGAATTGCGGCGCAGTGGCCACCGTCGGAATGCCCGGCACCTCCGCCATCGACACGTAATTGTGCGCATCCATGAAGGTGAGGGTGTCACCGAGTTCATGCGCACGTTCAGCAGGCAGCTCGATACCCAAAACGTAGGATCCGACCGCACAGTTGTGGTGGTCGGAAACGGCTGTGTAGAAGGTTTCTCCGCTCATCGCTCGATCCCAGAACACACATCCTGCAGGCACAGCGCCACCCGACCACGGGGCCAGGCCGACGGGAGGGGCGCTGAAGAAACCAATCGCGATGGGCGGACGCGACAGGCCCAGGAGCGAGGCGGAGGAGCAACCAGCGGCTGCGACCGTGAGGGTCATGTCACTTCTTCGAGGCTTCGTAGTAGGGATTGGTTCCACTGGCGTGATCGGTGACGTCGACCACTCGGGCAATTTCCGGAACCGCCGCTTTGATCGCCGAGGTGATGCCTTCGCTCATGGTGACTTTGGCCATCCCGCATCCCTGACAGCCACCGCCCATCTTCACGTAGGCGGCGTCGTCTTCGATCGCGATCAATTCCGCGAAGCCACCGTGGGACGCGATCGATGGATTGATCTGGCGCTCCAGCACCATGAGGACGCGCTGTGCAACATCGCCGGTGAGGTCAGCGGATGCGAGTTTGGCGAAGTCGGGAGTCTTCGGCTCGTTTGGATTGGTGATCGTCATGCCGGACCCATCGGACGCGAGGTCGAGGCGGGCGCCATTGAGCTTGGCCCCGCTGGCGAAGGGAATGACGAGGCTCAAGCCGTCGAGGGCAATCACATAGTCGTTCGCCGTAGCCTCGTTCTCGGGCTGAAAGTACATGTCGTAGCTGAACTTCGGCCCGCCCGACCCGCTCACTTCGAGCCACAGCGCCAAGGAGGCGGCGTCAATCTCTTCGGCGCGGCTCTCCAACAACACCGCCAGCGCTCCCTCAGAAACCTCGAACGACGGCGCGTCACCAACTGAACTCATGGGTTCAAAGCTAGTGCCCCGACCCAACCACTTCGGCGTGCGATAGCGCGGAGCCGGCCCAACTACCGTCGAGTTCAATGCTCGAAAGCACACCATGACAACGACGAGCAACGATTCCGATGACCCGCAGCGGTTGATGCTCCTCCTTCCCAGCGCCACGTATCGGTCAGACTTCATCGACGCGGCAGAGTCACTCGGCGTTGAAGTGGTCGTCGCATCGAACGCTCCGCAGGCCATGGCGGTCGAAATGGGTGACCGGGCCATCGTTATCGACTTCTCGGACTTGCCCTCGTCCGTCGCGGCAATCGCTGCCCTTCACGCCGATTCGCCTATTCATGCCGTCGTGGCCGTGGACGAACAGGGGGTCGCTCTCGCCGCCGCTGCGTCGGCCCGGCTGGGCTTCGCCCACAACCCGATCGCCGCGGTCGAGGCCACCCGCGACAAACTCCACCTTCGTGAGGCGCTACGAACGGGAGCCGTTTCCCAGCCCGATTTCGCTGCATACCTTCCCGATGCCTCACCGGATTCGGCCTTTGACTGCGTCGAACAGGTCGGCGGATTCCCGGTCGTGGTGAAACCGCTTCATCTCTCCGGCAGCCAAGGAGTGATCCGTGTCGACAGCGCCGAGGCCCTGGGAGATGTCATCGCTCGCGTGCGCTCCATCGCGTGCGCCCCGAACGATCCCGTGCTGATCGAACGATACGTTTCGGGTCACGAGGTCGCAGTCGAAGGACTTCTCCGTGACGGCATGCTCGACGTGCTCGCGGTCTTCGACAAGCCAGACCCGCTTGTCGGACCCTATTTCGAGGAGAGCATCTACGTCACACCCTCTCGTGTTCCCGCCGCCACGTTGGAACGGGTTACGTCGCTCATCGCCGAAGCTGTCCGGGCGCTCGGCCTTGTGGAGGGACCGATCCACGCCGAAGTCCGAATCGAAAGCCCCCCCGGCGAAAGCACATCGAAAGGCGACTCCTCAACGCGGCTCTGGATGATCGAAGTCGCTGCGCGCTCGATCGGCGGACTTTGCGCGCGCACCCTCCGGTTCGGGCTCGGAATCACCCTTGAACAGATCATCCTTCGCCACGCCTTGGCCATGACCCTCCCGAACCTGAAGCGCGAGCGAAGCGCGTCGGGCGTTATCATGCTCCCGATCGGCCACGGGGAAATCCTCGAGCGCGTCGACGGACTCGACGAGGCTCGCGACCTGCCGGGCGTCCGCGGCCTCGAGATCACCGTTCCGAGCGGGACAAGGGTGGAGCCACTTCCCGAAGGCGATCGGTACCTCGGTTTCGTGTTCGCGAACGGGGAGTCGCCGACAGCGGTCGAGCAATCACTTCGACTCGCCGGGGCCAGTATCCGGCCGGTTTGGCGAACGGTAGCGTTGTAGAGGTGCGGGTTCTTGTCCTTTCGCTCTACGACCTCGGGCGCCCGCCCCTCGAGGCACTTGCCCTGGCCGAGCAGATCCGACGTGCAGGCCAGACCGACTACCAAGTCGACGTCGTCGACCTTGCGGTCGAGAGTTGGCCGACCGACTTTGTTGCCGCGGCTGACGTGGTGGTTTTGCCGGTCCCGATGCACACGGCGGCCAGGATGGCTGTCGAAGCATCGGCACGAATTCGCTCAGGAGGTTCGGGTGCGCGCATCGCGTGCTTTGGTCTCTATGCGCACTTAGCAGGTGGCGGCCTCGACGAAGCGGTCGATGCCAGCTTCGGGCCACAGCACGTTCACGCGGTTTTCGAATGGCTCGCACTGCAACCCACCCGGGGATCCGTTCCATTTCGTGCATCCGACGTGCCGTTCGATTCGTCGTCGTCGTCGGTCAACGTCTCACCCGATCGTTATGCTCAGCTCGCCATTGGAAGCGAACGCCGCGTCGCTGGCGCGCTTTCGGCGTCGAGCGGCTGCTTGCATCGATGCACGCACTGCCCCGTGCCGGTGGCCTTCGACGGACGCATCACGCTGGCCTCGGTCGATTCGGTGCTGGCGTCGGCTCAGCTGCAAATCGACGGGGGTGCCGAGCACCTGAGTTTCGTCGACCCCGATTTCCTGAACGCGCCGTCACATGGACGCAGAGTCGTCCACGCGCTTCGCCGCGCCCACCCCACCGTCACCTTCGACTGCACGGTGAAGGTCGAACATATTCTTCGCCATTCCGAGATCTGGCCCGAGTTCGCAGCGGCGGGCTGCCTCTTCGTCGTGTCGGCCCTCGAAAGCGTCGACGACGAAGTCCTCCGCATCCTCGACAAAGGGCACACGGCAGCGCAAGGCGAGCGAGCGGTGGACGTCCTCCGCTCAGCAGGAATCGAAATCCGTCCCTCGCTGTTGCCCTTCACGCCGTGGACGACGGTGCAAGGGATCGCCGAGCTGTTCGCCTTCGCCGAGCGGTGCGACCTCATCGACAGCATCGATCCCGTGCAGTTCTCTATTCGCCTGCTCGTTCCGCAAGGTTCACTCCTCGCAAGACATGCGGCGATGCTGCCGTACCGCGGGGCGTACGACCTGGCGGCAATGACGTACCGCTGGATCTCCGCTCACCCAGGCGTCGACGCGCTGCAAGTCCGACTGGCTGCCATCGCTGACGACGGCGCATCAGGAGGCGAACCTCCACGTCACACCTACGCCCGCATGCGAGCGGTGGTCGCTGAGGCACTCGGACCGGACCAGACGATCCTCGCTGCCAGCATCGGTTACGGCGCAACCGAGGCGAAACCGAAGATGACCGAACCGTGGTTCTGTTGAGCGGAACCGACGAGCGGTCAGTTGGCTGCCCTCATCGTTTCTCCAACGTTCTGATCGACAGCAACGTTCGTCTCGCAAACGCTGCGGATCGCTGTGGTTTGACGTATCGTTCGTCACAACGGGGTAAACGAGCCCCGACAGGTCACGACGTGTACGTGAAAGGATCGCCATGGCAGCTGCAGGATCGATCTTGGGCAATGCGGTACAACGCATGGAGGACCCCACCCTTCTGACGGGAAGCGGGAAGTACCTCGACGACCTGACGCCGACGGGCACTCTGTTCGTCGCGTTCGTCCGCTCCACGCAGGCACACGCAAAGGTGCTGAGCGTCGATGTCTCGGAAGCCGAGACCAGGCCGGGCGTCAAGGCGGTCTACCACGCCGGAAACGACCTTGGGCTTCCGTCGTTCCAGGGCTTCCCGATGATGCCCCCAACGCTCAATCGACCGATCTTCGCGAAGGATGTGGTGCGATTCGTCGGCGACATCGTCGCCGCCGTGGTCGCGACCTCGAAGTCCGCCGCCGCCGATGCCGCCGAGGCCGTGGTCGTGGAGTACGAGACGCTCAAGGCCATCGTGACCCCCCAGCAGGGACTGCTCCCGGATGCCCCGATTCTCTTTCCGGAGCACGGTTCCAACGTGTGCTTCGGAACCGAGCACGGCCACGACGTAGACCCGTTCGAAGGTGCCGACGCCATCGCTGAGGTGACCATGGTCAGCCAGCGCCTCGCCGGCGCTCCGATGGAGAACAACGGCATCCTCGCCGAGCCAGGCGAACGTCCGGGCACCTTGACCTGTTGGGTGTCGCACCAAGCCCCACACGCGGCGCACGAAGCGCTTATTGCCATGCTGGGCATGGAGCACGGTGACATCCGTGTGGTGTGCCCGTGGGTCGGCGGAGGGTTCGGGCCCAAAGCCGCCATGTACGTGGAGTACATCGTGG